>PBNJ01000001.1 GCA_002723075.1 Flavobacteriaceae bacterium
TATATTCTGACTAAAGTTAGTACATTCGCAGATTCAAAGGCCCAGTAGTTCAACTGGATAGAATATCAGATTTCGGCTCTGAGGGTTGGGGGTTCGAATCCTCCCTGGGTCACTAAATTGGAGAGTTATTAATCACGAATTAGTTCTTCTTTTAGGTTTTATACATATCCAAAAGAATATCAAATTTTATAAACAGAAAAATTTTATAAATCAAACATTTTGAATAATCAGTAGATAGATACGACAGTTCTAAACCCAGTATGCATACTTCCAGTGTCAGGAGTATTTTTCATCCGCATACTATTTCTGTAGCCACTACAATAACTAGCATGGCATAAATAACTTCCTCCTCTACTAACTCTCTTTAATGCATAAGGTTCGTTAGAGTCATAGCTTGATTCGGGCCCTTTTGGATTGTGGGATATTTTGCCTTCTAAAGATTTGTAATAGTCCTCGTTATATAAATCGGCACACCATTCCCATACGTTACCTGCCATGTCATATAAGCCATAGCCATTTGGCTGATAGCTTTGCACAGGGGCTGTATAATAAAAACCATCGTTTTCTTTGTTTTTATATGGAAAGCTGCCTTCCCAAGTGTTGGCTTTAGGTTTTCCAGACATTAAGTCTTCATTACCCCAAGCATATAATGCATTATTTAACCCGCCTCTACTGGCGTACTCCCATTCAGCTTCAGTTGGGAGTCGTTTGCCTGCCCATTTACAATAGGCCATTGCATCAAACCAACTCACATGCACAACAGGATGATTTTCTTTTCCGACAATACTACTACCTTCACCTTTAGGATGTTTCCAATTGGCGCCATAGCGCCATTCCCACCAAAGGCTCATATCTCGCAGAGGTACAGGATTATTTGTGGGTACAAAAACAAGAGATGCTGGAGCCAACCTGCTAGCTTCAGGTTTTGGAGTACCAGGAGGTAATCCTTTTTTAATTTCTTCCCAATCAAGAGTTTTTTCTGCAGTGGTCACATAGCCTGTGGCTTTAACAAAATCAGCAAACTGTTTATTGGTTACTTCATGAATATCCATCCAAAAAGAATCAACTATAACTTCATGTTTTGGATACTCATCACGCCAACCCTTATTATCGTCACCACCCATAGAAAAAGCCCCACCAGGTATCAGCACCATACCTTGTGTATTGAATTTTGTATTATGATCTGAAATTGTAGAAAATGATGAATTAAAACGACTTTCAGTCGGAGTACATCTGAGACCATTGTCTTGAAATTTCTTAGGGCTATGTTGACAACCAACTGAGATAAGAATAATAATTAGGAAATAACTTTTCATTTTTAAAAAGTAAAAAATAGTTAGAATATTTATTAGTGTAATTTTTTTGGATCTCTGTGTGGTTTAGCATTGTTAAGTTGACGTCCAAGTCCGGGGGGGTATTTTTTAGCTCTATTAATTCTATCATTTAGTACCTTAATTAATGAGTCCCTAACAACAACATAATCTGTATTGCTTGAAATATTATTTATTTCAGAAGAGTCAAATTTGTGATCATACAGCTCGTATGAAACCTTATCATTTAATTTCCATTGGCTTAACCGGAAACGGTTTGTTTTTATTGAATAACCTTGCGCAATACCTTCTGGAGTATTTATTTGTAATTCTGTAAGTGAACTTTTACGAATAGACTCGTGTGAACCTTCCAGAAAAGGCTTTAGGCTTTTTCCTTGAATAAACCTTGGTGACTCTATTTCAAGTAAATCCATGATAGTAGGGTAAATATCGATTAATTCTACCGGAGCATCAATATTGTTTAGACCCCTTTTTACCCCAGGAACTGAGATAATCAATGGAACTCTAGTTGCGGAATCAAACAATGTTTGTTTTTGCCAGTGCCCATTTTCTCCTAAGTGATAGCCGTGATCAGACGTGAATACAACAATTGTATTTTTATGTAACCCTGTTTCTTCAAGCTTTCTTAATACCCTTCCGATTTGAGCATCTATAAAACTGGTTGTTGCATAGTATGCTCTTTTGATATAGGTTGCTTTTTCAATTTCAATATCAATTTGTTCCTTACGGCTTCTAATTGACAATGCAGCAGGTTTGGGTATGGTTTTAAGATACGAGTCATCACTTTCAGGAACAGAAAAATTACTTTTTTTATGTAAATCAAAATAATATTTTGGCGCAACAAACGGAACGTGAGGACGATAAAGGCCATAAGCTAAAAAGAAATTTTCCCCACTCTTTGCAAATTCATCTAAAAAAGATATTGTTTCAGTTGCACCTATACCATCAGTTTGTTCCAAATCTGAACCATTTGCCTCTAACCAGCTTAGAGTAGCTCCATCCCAATTTTGTTTTAAAGCTTTAATCATATGTTGATCAAGCTTATCTCTTCCGTATGGGTTTACTGTCTGGTCCCAAGTAAAAGAGTCATCTTGACCAGCAGTTCCAATATCTCTTGGATTGTGGTAGTGATAAATCTTACCAACTCGAACTGAATGATATTTTTCCATTCTTAATTTTTGACCAATTGTTATTACATCTGGAATTGTTTGCCGAACATATAAACGAAGCTTTTTTGATTTTGTTTGATCTGGATACAGGCTTGTCATCATAGAAACCCTTGACGGCCCACACAATGGATATTGAACGTGTGCATTGGTAAATATGAAACCATTTTTTGCTAGTTTATCAATGTTTGGGGTTTTAGCAAGAGGATCTCCATAAGCGCCGATAGCACAATTTAAATCATCTGCAATTATAAATAAGACATTAAGTTTTTTTGATGTTCGAACAGATTTAGAACCTATTGTTAGAAGAGATATTGTAATTAAAAAAAATAATTTAAATAAATTCATACGAGCTCTTTGAGTTTGATGATAAGTTCTATTTTTTGATAAGTTTTGTGCTATTATTGTTTACCATCATTATATATATACCGGGTTTGAGTGTGGAAATGTCAATTAAGTTATTTGTTTTGATTTTAGATATTAAATATCCTTTAATGTTGTAAATATATATATATTCTATTGTCTCATTTGATTGGAATTGAATCTGGTTTTTGGCGGGGTTTGGAAAAAATTTAAATGTTTTGTTTGCCATTTGTAATTCTTGTTCAATATTAAGTAAATTCGAGGGATAGCATGTAAATATATAATCGTTGTTTTGTGTAGCATCGCTGAGGTTATTTATGTTCGCATAAAAATTTTCTGGGATTGAAGAAGTAGATTCATAGTTTTTATAAAACAGTCCCATTGAAGATAAATTTCCATTAATATCAAAAAATTCACCATTTCCAATATTATTATTATTAACAGGGACAGGTTCAAACCAGGCATATCTTTCAATATAGCTAGTGTTTTCCAAGTATGGAATTGCCAACCTCATAAACGCCTCATTAACATCGCTGGTTCGATATTTGTTAGCATTGAATTCAGTAATCCATATTGGAAGGCTATATAATTCATATACATTTGATAAATAGTTTTTAAATCTTTCAAAAATTGCATTTGGGTCAGCATTTGGAGAGTTTTGAGGATCTGAGTACCAATCATACCAATGTACCGCTATTACGTCTATTCTAACTTCAT
The DNA here is from genome assembly GCA_002723075.1 of Flavobacteriaceae bacterium. Classification (GTDB taxonomy): domain Bacteria; phylum Bacteroidota; class Bacteroidia; order Flavobacteriales; family Flavobacteriaceae; genus UBA724. The sequence continues at coordinate 3,578 of PBNJ01000001.1, forward strand.
TTTGAACTCCGAGATTGTTAAAGGTATTGATCCAGTTCAAAGCAGCATCCTGTCTGCCAGCAGGGGATACCATTCGTAATCCTGTTTTCATAAGGTTCTCGTAATATCCAATTGCGACCTCTGGATCACACATGTTATTATATTGCCCAGACTGACCATTACAATCATCAGGTTCATTAAAGCCTAAAATATGAGTAGCTTTATACTTAGACCTATAGTTTAAAATATCATTTTCGTCATCGGCACCACCTTTTCCCCATGACATGGGTACACATTCTCTTTGAATATCAGACGTTCCCGTATTATTCCACCTGTAGAACCAGCTGTTGTTCATCCCTGTTATATCGCCCCCAGTACCTTTCTTTGACACCCAATTCCATGGTATTACTCTAATGAAAGAAACATCATTATCTAGTTCAATAGGCAATGAATGTACTGCCAGGTCTTCTTCAGATGCAATAAAAACTTTACTATTTCCTGTTCCATCCTCGTTCACAGCTAAAGTAGCCATATACCCTCTTTTTAGAAGAAATGAACTTAAATTATCGTTTAATTGATTAGGAATTGTTTGACCACTTTTTATCTCATTAATCAAAATATTAGCTGAAGAACCGTTTAATGATTCTCCATCATAAACAATTAATGGAGTCAATTGATTGTCGTCCGGTCTGATAACAGTTCCATTTTGATAATAATTATCAAACCGAATTGATGATGGATATACCACATTTGATCCATTAAAAAACAACTGTGTTGTATATAAATCATGGGCTGTTTGGGGTTTAACATCACTTAATTTTAACCATGTTAAATTATCTATAAACTCAATTTTAGCATCACTTTGTATTGGGTCATTTCCGCTCAAATGTAGATATGCGTTTTCATCAAGTATAATTTTTCCACCAATCAAACTCTCCGCTTCGAGCTCACCGTCGATTATTTCAAGCACATTTGTAGAACCCAATATAATTGGTTCTTGAACAGATGAAAATATGTTTTTACCATTGACCCTCAACATATCAAATTTAATATCTCCACTACTGAATTGAATTTTTACGTTTCTATCAAAGTTAACTGCTGAAACTATAATCGTATTTACTCCAAGTTGAAGAGCTTCAGGCTGGTCATTATACCAGTTACCATTCGCAAAGGTTTTGACCACTCGGTAAGTTTCACCAAGGGAAGGTAAAAATGTAACATTGATTTCAACTGATTGTGTAAGTTGACTAATTATACCATCGTTAGCAGTGGCAACTGAAATCACATAGGGCCATGTTTGACTTTGGGAATTATCAAAAATCGCTGGTGTTTGAGAGGCAATGTCTGTTTCATTCGACGTTTCTGCATTAACAATGCAGGAAATTGATAGGTCCTTGTAAATGACTTGCGATGGTTCAAGACTCCCCACAGATGGAGGCTGAGAAGTAGTTACGTCAACCCAATTTTCTTCATTAAAAAAATTACTATCTGTTCCATTTCCCGTCCAAACATAGTCTTGTGTATATAGATTTAGAGAAAATACTATTAGCAGATAATAGTATCTTTTTAAATTAATTTTAATCAAATTGCACCGCTGTGTGAACATATCGATTAATATTTATTTTTTTAATCAGTAAATATACTTTTGAGAAAGCTCATCAGAATCTTTATATATTTTACGAAGCTTTACTAGTTTCTTTTTCATTTTACTTAAAGCTATCTGATATTTAGGTTCATTGTAAACGTTTACTAATTCATTGGGATCAGTTTTTCTGTCAAAAAACTCCCATTCATTTATATCATAATAGTAATGCACTAATTTGTATTCTTTTGAAACAATTCCATAATGACGTTTTACCATATGAACAGACGGAAATTCATAATAATGGTAATAGACAGCATCTCTTTTCCATTTTCTATTCTCTCCAAGAAGTAATGGAATCAAACTCTTACCTTGCATATCTTTAGGTGATTTTATTTTTGCAGCTTCCAAAAATGTTTGTGCAAAATCAAGATTTTGAACCATTTCATCATTTGTAATTCCAGGGACTATTTTATTGGGCCATCTTATAAGTAATGGAATTTTAAATGATTCATTATAAATAAACCGCTTGTCAAACCACCCATGCTCTCCTAAATAAAATCCTTGGTCTGATGTGTAAATAACTATTGTGTTGTTTTCCAGGCCATTATCTTTTAAATAATCTAAAACTCTTCCAACATTATCGTCTACTGACGAAATAGTGGCTAGATAATCTTGCATATATCTTTGGTATTTCCAAATTGTTTTCTCTTGATCAGACATATGAGGCCATTTACTTTTAAAGTCAAAACTAATTTTGTCTAAAGTTTTCCTGTATTTTTCTTCTTGATCTTTATTCGCACGCTTGAAAGGATAATTAAATTCCCAAGCACCAGCCTTTCTAATTTCCCTGTTCTCGCCAGTATAAGTAATATCCTTTACCATTTCACCCATTTCTTGTATAGTTTGAGGGTAAACTTTATTGTCTTGCATAAGTTGCATATGTTTAAAAATATTCATTTCTGCTGATGATGAGGCAGAGGATCTATTGCTATAGTCATCAAAAAGTGTTTCTGGTAAAGGGAATTCTTTTTCATAAAATTCTGCAAACTTTTCAGGGCTTGGCCACCATGCGCGGTGTGGCGCTTTGTGCAAATACATCATTAAAAAAGGTTTATCTTTATTTCTTTTCTTTTTGAACCAATTCAGTGTAAGATCTGTGATTATGTCTGTGACATATCCTGAGATAATTGTGTCTTTTTCTTTTCCAATAAATTTAGGGTTAATATAATGTCCCTGGCCTGGTAATATTAAAAAGTCATCAAAACCTTTAGGGTTATTCCCAAAGTGAAGTTTTCCAAACATTGCTGTTTGATATCCTGCCTTTTGAAACAACTGAGGAAAAGTCATTTGCGTTGTATCAAATGGAAAAATATTATCAACCTTGCCATTCAAATGGCTAAACTTTCCAGTTAAAATAGTTGCCCTAGAGGGAGCACAAATAGAATTTGTCACACAGGCGTTTGAAAAAAGAATACCCTCCTCTGCAATTTTATCAATATTAGGCGTTTGGATTAGTTTATCACTGTAGGCACTAATGGCTTGATATGCATGATCATCAGACATAATGAAAAGAATGTTTGGCCTATTTTCTTGAGATAAAACAGATACCCCAATGATCATAAAAAATAAAATGAAATAATTTTTCATTAAAAAAAGATTTTGGTCTTTATAAAATGACTTTTGAATTTTCTATTCAAAAAAAAGCTGATAAAATCAAAATATGACTCTATCAGCTTTGATTGTTTACAATACTCTATTTATTTTTTTAAAAATTTCTTAGTTATGATATTTCCGTTGTCTACCTGTATAAAGTGAATTCCTTTTGAGAGATCTGAAACATCAATATCATTTGCGCTATTAGAGTGCTTAACTAAAGCTCCTAGGGAGTTGAATATTTTAACAGAATTAATATTCTCTATTCCATTAACAGATAATTTATCATAAACTGGATTTGGATAAATAGTGAAAGATCCACTATTAATTTCATCAATATTAAGTGTTGTTGTTCCATTCAAAACAATTTTAGAAACAGCTATATCACCACTTGAAAATTGTACTTTAACGGTTCTATTAAAAGTTACTGCTGCTACAGTAATTGTATTTTCACCAAGTGATAGAGCACTTGCACCACTAAAGAAGTCACCGCCATTAGCAGTAGTTTTGTAAACTCTATAATTAGCACCTTCATCAGGCATACTGGCTACAGTAACCTTTAACACCTGTTGAGCTTGACTTGCTGCTCCATCACCATTTGCTGTAGTACATGTGTAAACGTATGCCCAATTTGCATTATTTTGAATATCATCAAAAAGATTTGAATTATAGATCATATCATTAAAGACGGCTTGGTTATTTCTTATTATTGCAGATAGTTTAATAGCGTCACTCGAAAATTGAACTTTTACGTATCTACTAAAAGTAACAGCACCAACATTAATTGTATTTTTACCTAAAGTTAAAGCTGTAACGTTACCAAAGAAATTTTGGCCATTTTGTGTTGATTTAGCTATTCGATAATTTGCGCCACCCTCTGGCAACTCAGTAACATAAAATACCATGTTTTGCGCTTCACCAGTATTTCCGTCATTTGATGTCGCCGCAACGTATACAGATGTCCATGTTGCGTTTGGACCATCATCAAAAAACGACGTATCTGCTGTAGTTATAGTTTGAGCTGATAATGAAAATGTAAATACAATCAGCATAAAAAAAGTAAATATTCTATTCATAAAAAGTAGTTTTAATTATTTTGTTTGTAAATAGCCCATTGTCTCATTTTTTCTTCACCAAGAGCTTCTTTTAATTTTCCATACAATCTGTTAAAAACCTTTTTTAGTTCAGCGTTTAGCATTTTAGGTTTATCCAAATATTGCTTTCTAATTTGATTCACGTCTTGAAAACGTTTTAAATGGATTTGATACACTTTTTCTTTTTCGATTTCAGTGAGAGATAAAGCCAAAGCCATTTGGTCAGTAATATCTTTTGCTTGAGACTCCTCTAAATTTTGAGATAAACTTGATGAAGAAAAAGCTAAAACAAATAATACGATAATGTAATTTTTAACCATTATTTTTAAATAATAATTAAACATATAGATAAAAAATGAGTAAAATGTTTAAAAAACACCCATATTGTTATATAAACTAACCAAAATGTAATTTCTCTATTTGGTCAATTAAAAATCAAAAAATAATTATTAGTGTATTATTAATGGAATGAGTCAATTTCATATATGGATTTATTTTTCCAAGTAATCCCAGGTTTCCATTTTGGTGCTTTAACTAAAGTTAGATATTCATCTAGGGCTAGCTCTAATAAATTCGTCTTCTCTGTTAACATTTTTGACAAATCATTCTTTTCCCCAATATCATTGATAATCGAAAATAATTTAACTTCATTTGTATCATAAAATTTAATCAACTTAAAATTATCCTGAATAATGGCGGAATGCGCTCTTTTAAGAGCAATACCATTTTCATATGGCACATGAAATACAATTCCAATTTCATTGCGCTTTACTTCTCCTTTTCCATTCTCAAAAGCTACTTTTTTAAAACTACCCCCATCCAATTCATCATGAAGTGGTATTTTTTTTCCAGCAATATCAATAATGGTAGGTAAAATATCTGAAAATGAAATTGGTACTTTAGATTCAATACCAGATTTAATGTTTGGTCCCGAAATTATAAAAGGTACACGGATTCCTCCTTCCATTGCATCCCATTTGCCACGACTTAAAGGAGTATTTGTACCAAATTTATATTTTGATCTCGGGGGCATAATTGGAACTGCTCCATTATCAGATGTATATATAATATAGGTATTTTTATCAATGCCAAACTCCTTAACTTTTTCAAGTAGGATGCCTAGACCTGAATCTAAGTCTTCAGTCATTGCAGCAAATCCAGCATGTCGATGACGCGTTCCTGCAGAAAGGGATTGATATTTTTTCAACGTTTCTTTACGCATCATAATATCAGAATGAACCGCATAATGAGATACTTGCAAAAAAAACGGGGTTTTGGTTGAGGCTTGTTTTTCAATAAATTCAACTGCTCTCTGCGTAACACTAAAAATCTTTTTCGGATCTTCACTTGTTGTATTTTGCCATTGGTTTTTATTATTCCTAAAATCAAAACCCCCGTCTTTATTCCCAGTGATTCCGTCACTTTCATCATAGCCAAGATTACTAGGATCAACGTCGATTCCCCATTTGCCAAAGTGAGCAGTTCTATAATTTGGATTGATTGTTTGTAATATTTTTGGAATTGTAATTGGTGTTTCATGATCAATATGATCTGTATTCATCCCAACCCGAATCATTCTTAATCTTGCTGGCGTTTGGCCAAACTGGATTGAATATCTGGATGGGGAACATACAGGGGCGCTGGCATAAGCAGATGAAAAACGCATTCCATTTCTAGCTAGAAGTTCAAGATTAGGGGTTTTATGATAATCACTTTTGGATAATGGCTGATTGTCTGACATTGATACTGAAGTTCCATTCCAACCTTGGTCATCTGTAAGGACTAGTATAAAGTTTGGTGAGATTTCACTATAGTTTTCAGTATTGATTTGGCCACTACAATTTAATGACATTACCAAGAGTGAAAAAAGAAAAATAATTTTAAAATTCATGAAGATTGAAAAAACAGCTATCAGTAGATATTGTTATTAGCAGTAGTTTCCTCTACAGGAATCGGCCAAAAATAATCCTCAGCCTGTCTTTGACCCTCTAACTCTCCATATATTGTTTTACAATATTCATCATAAACGCCCATTCTAGTTAAATCAAAAAATCTATGGCCCTCCATATAAAGTTCTACTCCTCTTTCCTGTAAAAGTCTAGTTCTAAACTGGTCCATACTTAAACCGCTTGCATCAAAATCATTCATTTCAACTCGACTTCTTAAAATATTTATGTCATCATTAGCTAAACTTGGATTTTGAGAAATTTCAGCCAAAGCCTCCGCACGCATAAGATAAACATCTGCAAGCCGTATAATATGCCAATTTTGTCTGCTAGTGTATTCAGTAGTTGCTTCAGTATCGATATATTTTGCTGTCCAAATTTGCCATAAAGTCCCTTTTTGGTCTCCAGTTACGAGATCCCTAGGTATATAACCAACGTTGTTTGGGGTTATTTGAAAACTCCTTGTGTTATTTTGGTATTCTTTGATAATGGTGTTCTGAAATCGGTTGTCATTTTTATTAATACGTAGATTGATAAACTTGCCTTTCAATTTATTTGTACCACCAAAACCTGTTCCACAAAGACCAGAGTCTTTGGGTGAAAAGAGATTAGAAACAGCAGTTCCTTGACCTATTATTGAAGATCCTTGTACTTCAAAAATCATTTCAGGACTGTTCCCATTGTCAGGACTAAATATTTTCGTGTATTCATTCAGGTTTGATGACAATGAAAATCCGTCCCCAGCTATTGCATGATCAGCATGAGATTTTGCCAACTGATAATAAAAGACAGGATTCTCACTAAACTCTAGATAACTATTATTCCCTTCTACGCCTTCAGATGCAGTTCTTTTTGATGATGCAATTCGTAAATAAACCTTAGTTAGTAATGCATGTGCAGCTGTTTTGGTCACACGACCCAATTCGTTTGTATATCCATTTCTAGTTTCATTTTTTGACCAACAATTCTCAGAAGCATGGTTTAAATCGTCGATTATAACCTCGTAAACTTCATTTATATTAGATAATTCTAGCCCGTTATCCTCTCCATCCTTAGCTGGGCTAGTTCTAAGTGGAATTTCGCCAAAACAACGGACTAAATTAAAATAGTGAAGTGCTCTTAAAAACCTTGCTTCACCAATAATTCGAAGTTTAAGTTCACTATCAATATTGATGTTTTCAATATTAGCAATTACATTATTTGCATCACGAATACCTATGTAAATATCTCGCCAAATTGGAAATAAGTTTGAATTGGTATTAACCACGTTACCAGTTTTAAAATCTTTCCATAAATACGTTGATAGACCCTGGTCTGATGAAGCAAAAAGGGCTGTTAAAAAAAGTTGCTTGTAGTATCCATTGTTACTTTTTAATCTAGCATACGCAGCATTTAAAGATTGAAATGCATCACTTTCATTTTGATAAAAATTCTCAGTACTAATTTGGGTTTGAGGATTCTCTTCCAAAATTTCACATGACAAAGGAATAATGACTAGCAAAAAAAGATATGGCCTTCGTATTTTATTTAAAATATGGTAGATGAAATTACTCATGTCAATATGTAAGTTTAAGTCCAAGCAGATATGTTTTTGTCCCGGGATATGTTCCAAAATCAACTCCTCTTTTCTGAGGGTTTTTAGAATAAGTCTTAATCTCTGGATCATAGCCAGGGTAATCGGTAATTGTAAGAAGATTTTGTCCACTAGCATATAATCTCAATGATCGATTGTTAGAAATCGATAAAGTATATCCTAGATTAATATTCTTAAGTCGTATAAATGATCCATCAAATACTTGACGGTCTGATGCAATTGCTCTTGGCCCATTATCAATTATAGCAGCTGGATTACTAGCTCCAAATAAATTACCATATGATGGGTTATAAATAACCTGATCGTTAACTACTTCTAGAGGTGCTTTCCAGGACGAGAGATATGAGTTACTTAAAACATTAGTTGTTTTTTGCAGTCCACTAAGTTGCCATGAATCAACCCAAAAAAGATCCCCCCCCTTTTGGCCAGTAAACAAAATGCTCAAATCCCAGTTCTTAAAAACAAAGTTATTCGAAAAAGAAAAATTATAATCAGGGTTAGGATCCCCAATTTGGACATAGTCATCAAAATTAATTTGTTGTGATTCCAAAGGAATACCACCTTCGTCAAGATCTAAAGAGTTGTTTATATATTTAATTTCTCCAGGTGCTGCACCCTCAATCCCACTTTGAATTGCTTCTTCCCATGTTGAATAAATTCCATCTGTTTGAGCACCCCAAAAAATGCCTAAAGGTTCACCTACCTTAAATAATATTGGGTTTGTATTTCTAAATCCCACTGATGGTCCGATTTGGTAATCTAAATTGGAGTTCAGTGCAAGTAATTTGTTTCTATTAAAACTTAGATTAGCTAAGAAGCCCCAACTAAATTCAGAAGTTTCTGTAATACGGGTACTTAAGCTAAATTCAATGCCCTTATTTTCAACTTTCCCAAAATTATCAATTCGTGATGTGTATCCATTTGAAACTGGCAGTCTTACATTTTGCAGAAGATCTTTGGTTATTTTGTTATAAGCATCAATTGTTAAGTTGATCGAACTGTCAAAAAGACTTAAGTCAAGCCCAACATTAAATTGATCTGTTTTTTCCCAAGTTAAATTATTGTTAGCAAGATTTGATTCAAAATATCCAATTGCCAATTCATTTTCAAAATTGTATCTAATTGGTGATAGTAGAGAAAGTGATTGATATGGAGATATTGGGTTACTTCCTGTTTGACCTACCGAAAAACGTAGTTTAAGTTGAGAAACCTCATCTAATTGCCTTATTTTTTTTTCTTCTGATATTAACCAAGATAAAGCGACAGAGGGAAAAATTGCACTTTGATTATTAACTGCAAATTTTGATGAAGCATCAATTCGTGCGTTAAAATCGATAAAATATTTTCGCTTGTAGTTATATCCAACTCGAAATAAAGAGGACAACAGTCCAGCCTCTCTAAATTCCGATATGGGGACAAATATTTCTGTTGCTGAGGAAAAGTTATAAAACGATGTATTGTCGCTTCCATATCCTATAGCTTTATTAAATAATGAACGGAAAATATTCTTTTCATAAGTCCCAATCAAAATGGCATCAAGTCGGTGAGCTCCAAATCTGTTTCTGTAACGTAAATTAGCTTCACCGTAAATTTTATTATTTTCTAAATACCCTTGAGAAGCCTCTCCATTATTTCTTCTTCCTCGTGTGGTATTTACTGGGTAATAATTGTCACGCGTGCTTCTTACATAATCATATGAACCTTTAATTGTTGCAGTGAGTTTTGGAGAAATCTTACTAACTATTGAAAAAACCTGGCGAAACGAAGTTGATTTTTTTAAATCTGTTACATTTACAGCGAGTGTGTATGGATTTGATACAATATTCCCTTCGTTAAGATCGGCATAAATATCATCCTCTTCTCCAGGGCTTAAGAGCGAGAAGATAGGTTGAAATTGAAGAGTTTGTGATACAACTCCTCGCTGGGAGAAAATCTCACCATTTCCAACTGAAGATGCATTTCCTTTTTTGAATGAAATATTTGTTTTTGAGAAAAAGTCAACCTTATTGTTAAATGCTTTTCGTTTTGCATTCATATTGTAGTTTATTCTTCTATTATCTGAATTTATGATTATTCCCTCCTGATCAATTAAACTAAGGCTCATGGATAAGTTTTTTTGAAAATTACCTCCTCTGTAATTTAGATTTAGAGAATTATTGTGAGCAAGTCTGTAAGTTATGTCTTGCCAATCAGTGTTGATATTTGTTGTTTGATTATTTGAAAATGGAACTGCATCAGGGTATGGGTTGCGAAAATCACTTAACTCCGGGTAATTTTCTATTGTGATCTCTTGAGTTCCATCAAATGTACCGCCCAGTCGGTATGGATTTGTGATATCTTGGTAAAGTTGATTTAAATACCTTTGGTTTATATAATTTTCAAATCCTGCACCATCTAAAACATCTAAATATTTTGTTACTTCTGAAATAGAGGTGTCAAATGTTAGAGAAATCTTATCAACCCCATTTGCACTGTCTGCGGTTTTTGTTGTAATAACTACCACACCGTTTGCTCCACGAGCACCATAAATAGCAGTAGCTGCTGCGTCTTTTAACACCTCAATTTTTTCAATATCGTTTGGATTTAAAAATCCTAAATTACTATGCTGCTGGCCAGTGCCAGTATTCCCTTGGGCATCCGATATTGGGCTTGTTGGTATTCCATCAACAACATATAAAGGCTGTGTACCTCCCAGCATTGAGTTAACACCACGTATAGAAATACCAATTCCACCACCAGGCTCAGAGCTTTCACTGACTACAATACCAGCAACTTGTCCCTGTAGAAGACTTTCAATCGAGTTGTTTCTATTTTTTTCTAATTGCTCTGACTCAATTTGAACTATTGAACCAGAAAGGTCTTTTTTATTTACATCAAAGTAACCAACACTTACTACAACTTCATCTAACTTGCTAACTTCACTCTCCAAGCGAACGGTAATAGGGGATGATAAAGAAGTTATTTCTTTATTTTTCATTCCAATAAATGAGAATACAAGGGTATCTCCGATAAGTGCATTTAATTCAAAAATACCATCAAAATTAGTTGTAGTTCCTACAGTAGTGTTTTTTATCGTAACATTTACTCCTGGAATGGGCTGGTTGTTATCATCATCAACAACTAAACCAGTCATAAGTATATCTTGACTAAAAAGAAAAATTGGAAATATAATTATGAGAAGAGTATTTTTCATAGTGTCTAATTTAAAAAAACACACCTACATTGTAGTTTAAATTTCAACCAATTGTGTTAAAATAAAAATCAAAACAACTAACCAATTTACTTTAAATAATCTTTTGGGGACTTACCAAAAAACTTTTTAAAAGTAGTGCTGAAATACCTTGGATCATTGTATCCAGATTCAAAAGCAACACTACTGATTCTAATTCCTTTATTATTTTTCAATAATTCTGCAGCATGATTCATTTTTATTTGAGTAATAAACTCGCTGGGTGATAAACCTGTTAGCCCCTTAACTTTTCTAAACAAATTAGACCTACTTAATCCAATTTTTTCTGCAAGAAATTCAATTGAAAAGTTATAATTTGTCATATTTTGTTCAACTATTTTCATCATATCTGAAAGTAACTTTTCGTCTGGGGAGTCAAATTTATTATTTGATTTATTAAGGGTTACTTTTTTTAATATTTCTCTTGAGTTTAAAAGATTTTGAATGTAAGCATTCAATACTTTCATATTAAATGGTTTCTCCAAATATGCGTCTGCACCTATTTTAATTCCCTCAATTTTATCATTAATTTCTCCAAGGGCAGTTATCATAATCACAGGGATGTGACTCGTTTCAAAATTAGATTTTATGATTTTGCAAAAATCTTTACCGTCCATCATTGGCATAATTACATCAGTAATAATCAAATCTGGATTTTTTGATAGGGCAATGAGAAGACCCTCTTTGCCGTTTTTTGCCAAAATAACCTTAAAATTTAACTGCTCAAGTTGTTTTTTTAAAGAATACCGTAAATCTTCATTATCATCAACTAGTAAAATTAACTTTTCAAAATTTTTGTTATTCTTAATATTGATTTGTTCTAAATCATTTTCCAATTCAACCAATAAATCTTCATCATTATAATGTTCACTTCCCTTTTTTAACAATACTGAAAAAGTAGATCCAATATTTTCTTTACTCACAAGTTCAATTTTGCCGCCGTGTAGTTCAATTATCTTTTTTGAAATCATTAATCCTAGTCCTGAACCTGATATATGTTTATCATTAATATTTGTTCCTCTTGTGAACCTTGAAAAAATCATTTTTTGATCTTTTGATGGTATACCAAATCCATTGTCGATAAAGTCAATTTTAATTAAATCAGATTCATTTTTTGCTTTTATAATTATTTCCCCTCCTTCTGCACTATATTTGATAGCATTTGAAATTAAATTATTAAAGATTCTTGTCATTTTATCTTTGTCAATCCAAAGCGTTGTTTTTTGCATTGATAGTGTAATATCAATTGACTTTTGATCAATTAAGGGCTGAACTTGATTAATTACCTTTCTGAGAATGTCTTTCACATCAACTTTTGAAACTTTTAATTTTAATTGATTACGCTCTGCTTTTTGAAAATCTAAAAGTTGCGTGACATATTCGTTTAAATTTTCGCTATTTTTCTGAATAAGTTTTACGTCATTTTTTAGTTCAGGATTTTTTGTAATCAAATTAGAAGTCAAAAGTTTAATTAATGAGACAGGAGTACGAATATCGTGAGCTACTTCAGTAAAAAATTTGATTTTATCTTCATTCAACCGCTGGTTGGTTTTAATTTTATTTACTCCAATTGAGATTACAGTTAAAAATAAAATAGAAAAAATATAACCTAAAATAGCCCACTTACTTAACCAAAATGGTTTCTGGACCAAAATGCTAATTTCTAAGGGGCTTGTTGACGATGTCCCTGCTTTGTTAATTGCATATGCTTTTAGAAGATATTTCCCATAGGGAAGCTTGGGGTAAATTATTTTTTTTGGATTATTTGATGTAAGGGGAAATTTATCAAATCCAATTAATTGCCAATGATATGTATGCTCTTTAGAGCCATGAAACGTTGGAACTTCAAAATCAAAACTAAACGAATTTTGATTGTATTTTAAAGAAATTTGATCTACAAAATTAATATTGTTTTGATTTATTAATTCTTCAGCCTCAAGTCCATTAATTTGAAAGTTAGAAATGTATAATTTTGAAATATTTAATTCTTCAGTTAATCTTTTTTGATCAAAAATTACAGCCCCAGAAGGTCCACCAAAAGCTAGAGAATCATTTTTTGAATTAGCTGATGCTCCAAATCCAAATGTAGAAATTGACAAACCTTCATCAACTCCATATTTTAGAAGTTGATCCGAAATAGTGTTGTATTTCCATAGTCCATTGTATGTACTCAACCACAGATTTTCGTTTTTATCTTTTTGGATTGAATAAATCGTTCCTAATCTATTTTCAATTGACTTTTGAATAGAATTAACTTTTTGGGATTCTATATTATACTTAAGAAGCCCTCTTTTGTTCCCAATCCAAATGCAATTATTTTTTTCATCATAAAGCAATGAATACACTTGATTTAGGTCGCCCAATCTATTTATGTCAATTCTATTTATAGATTCTCTAGTTTTATTAATTTCAAAAAAACCATTTGGTGAGCCAACATAAATTTTGTCTCTGGGCCCTTTCACAATCTTTCTCGCATTCCCTGTAACATAATTTTTGACCAAAACATCATTTTTATAATGCTTTACTGGACCATCAAAACCACCTATCCACAATTCATCTTCATCTATTAACGTTGTGAATATCATTTTTGATTTTTTTTGATTTTCTTTAAGTTCAATTTGATTTGCTCTTCCAGTATTGGGATTAAAAGCTACCAATCCAACCCCATAAACACTTAAAAGTAGTTGAGAATTATATTCGTCGATTGTCAAAATGGCTCTATTGGAAATAAGGGGATCTGAATTATAGTTTATCCAATTACCAGATGGTAAAAGCGCACTTATTCCATTTTCAGTACCAAACCAAACTCGGTTATCATTATCAAAATAAATTGAACGGATGTAATTATTTGAAATGCTGTTTTGAGAAAAAGGCACATAGTTTACATGAATAAATGGATTATCCAAAGGGTAGACTATATCGACCCCAAGCTCTCGTAGGCCCAACCAATAAATATTTTCTGGGTCAACATAAATTTCATAAATGCTATTTTGTTTTAGAGAGTTTTTGTTATTTGGCTCGTGGGATATTTTTTTTATAAGTTTTAAACTCTCATCAATAATTATCAAGCCATCTCCTTCACTAGCAATTATTGCTAAATTATTATTGTCAAATGCTATTGAACGAATTGTTTGTAGATTGACTTCGTTTTTTAGTAAACTAATTTTTTCAGAATTATCCCCGTCAACAATATATAATCCATTTTGATTGGTTCCTGCCCATATACGTTTTTCACTGTCAAGTGCAATATCTAGAACCTCAATGCCGTTTAAATACGTAGTCTCATGAATAATTGTTGGTTTGGATTTGTTTAAGCCATAAACATCAATGCCATTTGTTGATGCAACATACAATTTACTATCCTTAACTAAAACCTTTCTGTTAAATAAGCTTTCTGGACTTAGAATATCACTAAATTCGAGAAACTTTGTATTAAATATTATTAAACCCTGCTGTAAACCTATAATTAGTGTTTCTTCGTCAATAAAATCAAATGATAAAGCTGGAGCATGGATAATTTTTTTTAACTTGTTTATCCGATCTTTCTCATAATCATATTTTAAAATATTACCAGAAGATTCAAGTGCATAAAAACCATTCAAGTCAGACAATAAATCTACTATTCCTTCATTATGTTCCGAAAATTTATATGATTTAAATAAAGACCCAGAAAATCTGCTAAGGCCCATTGAAGTACCAATCCACATATAGCCCATACTGTCTTTGGCAAAAGTGCGAACAGCCCCATTGTCAATCCCATCATATGATCCCAGATTAGAAATTTGCTGAGCAATAAGTTGAGATGATATAAATAATAATAATACAGCTAGTAAACAGCTTTGAAAACGTTGAATCATTATTTCATTTCGTCCTCAAAATACATTTTTTATGTAAGAGATTCAAACTGAGCTAGTTTAAAGTCTACTTTATAGGAATTTTAGATTTGTTTATTTTGATAACTTTGCGGAGCCACCAATCTCTATCAGGATTGTATTTGTATTTCTTTTTTAAATCTTCAGCTGTATCTCTTAATTTTTTTTGAATACTTTGGTGTTTAGGGCTGTTTATCAAATTAACCATTTCTCCAGGGTCATTTTCTAAATCATATAATTCGTCAATATCATTTTTTAGGAAATTATCGATTAGCTTATATTTATTAGTCCTAACTGCGATCTGATTTGGTCCAGCATATGGCCAATATGTGTCAAGATAGTATTCGAACAAAATTTCTTTCCTCCATTTTTTTTGATGTTTACCCTTTAGCAGTTTCTTCATAGATTCTCCTTGCATATATTTAGGTATTTCAACATCAGCTATGTCTAATATTGTTGGGGCAATGTCAATATTCAAACATTGTTCATCTATTTCTGTACCTTTTTTTATAAGTTTAGGATACCTTATAAGCAATGGAACACGCATTGAATTTTCATAAGCTAAACGTTTATCTAAATAGGTATGTTCACCCATAAAATAACCATTATCACTTGAATAAATAATCAACGTATTATCCAATTCTCCCATATCTTCCAAAGTATTTATAACTTTTCCAAGCGACTCATCAATTGCAATCAGACATCTCAACAATTGCATGCTACGATCATAGTTGATAGGCCACTCAAGTTCGGGGAGCTTTTTAGGTATTGGGACATGTTTCTTCCAATCGAAACCAAATGTTTTTTTTCTTTGCCACTCAGGTTTACCCTCAAAGGTTTCTTTGTGTGTGTCAAATGGAGGTTTTGGGAGTTCAAGTCCTACAAATAAATCTTTATGTCTTGGAGCAGGTAAATGAGGTTGATGAACTCCCTTGTGCCAAATGTTTAAACTAAATGGTTTTTCAGGATTTCTTTTTTCTTTTAACCATTCAATAGCTTTATTAGTCAAAATGTCTGTCATGTACCCACTGATTTGGTATTCTTCTCCGTTATCGTTAACAAACGGATCAAAATAATCTCCTTGACCTACGAAACTGAACCAATAATCAAAACCTGGTCTTATATGATCTTTGCCTTTGAAGTGAGCCATATGAATTTTACCAACATGTGCCGTTTGATATCCTGAATTTTTTAAATGGGTATTATAAGGAGCAAACTCATCCCAATTTGGATCCACATATCGGTTGTTTTGATTTACTCCATGAATATGTGGATAAGTTCCTGTTAAAAAACTAGCACGTGAGGGAGAGCAAATGGATTGAGTCACAAAAAAATTATTAATTACAGCTCCCTCTTTGTACAACCTATCCATATTTGGTGTTTTCAGAAATGGGTAGCGTTTAGTATAACCTATTGCATCAAATGGCTGATCATCTACTAAAAAAAATAGAATATTTGGTCTTTTGGAAAATTTATTATCAGTTTTCTGTTGAGCAGTTACAAAGCTTGTGTAAGTAAAAACTAACAAAATGAATTGATAACATAGAGTTTTCATTTTAAAATTTTTCTAAAAATGGCAGATTTTATATAATTAAATGTTTTATAAATGGTCATATAACTTTAAAAATGTTTTAAACACTTGTTTAAGTAAAAATGTAACTTAAAAAACGATGAATAATATTTTAAGGGTATGAAAAGTACTATAGATTTGTTTGTATAATTTTAAGGCTGAACTTTGCGGAATCAAAGGGTGATAACACAGCTTGTTGTTATTGAACATGAATATTGTATCCTTTATTTTATACTTTTTTAATCCCTATCAAATCAAGTAATCATAGTGTCTACATGATAATCTATGTCAGATTTTCAAATTTTTTGTTAAAAATATTTAAGCTCCTTTTAGTTAAAGGACTTTGTTGTCCAGCTTTGTATCTTTTCTTCCAACAATGCCAATGGAATACATCCCGTTTCAAGGACTTTTTCATGGAAAGTACTGATTGAAAAATGATCAGCTAGTTTTTGACTGGCATTTCCTCTTAATTCAAGGATTTTTAGCTGCCCGATCTTATAGGATAATGCCTGCCCCGGGTTGGCCATATATCTTTCTATTTCAGAAATGATGGCTGCTTCTGGCTCTGCTTCATTTGCCAAGGAATAAGCTATAGCGTCTTCTCTTGTCCATCCTTTTGTGTGTAGTCCCGTATCAACAACGAGTCGGATTGCGCGGTGCATTTCAGCACTGAGCATGCCAAAATATTGATAAGGGTCATCATACAATCCAAGTTCCTTTCCAAGGGATTCGCAGTATAGTGCCCAGCCCTCACCATAGGAGCTGTACCACAGTGTTTTTCTAAAATCAGGTAAGCCAGTGTTTTCCTGCTGTAAGGCGATTTGGAAATGATGCCCCGGAATCGCTTCGTGTAAAAACAAGTCTTCGTCTGAAAAGATATTGTATTTGGTTACATCGGGAATTGGTACATAAAAAATCCCTGGTCTTGTGCCGTCTAGTGACCCTGGGCTATATTCTGCACTTGCTGATTTCTCACGGAACGCCTCAGTTCGACGGACTTCAAAAGCTGTTTTTGGTTGGAGTGAAAACAGGCGATCAACATTGGCTTTCATCTTGTCATGAATTGCATTGAAGTTGTCTATCACTTGTTGCGGGTCGTCAAAGGGTACAAGTTGCGGTAGGGTTCTCACATGATCGAAAAAGGCATTTAAATCTCCTGAAAAACCTACCTGTTTTTTCACCTTTTCCATCTCTGAGCGCAAACGAGCAACTTCACGCAAGCCCAACTCATGGATTTCATCAGCACTCATTGAGGTTGTTGTGTAGAGCTGGATGGCATAGTCGTAATAATCTTCACCAAAAGGGTAAGCATCAAACCCACTACTCAATCGGCCTGCTTCCATGTATTCCCCTTTCATAAAGTCATGGATTTGCTGATATGCTGGCTTTACTTTGTCTTCTATCATGGAGGTGTACGCTGCAGTCAACCGCATCTTGTCTTCTTCTGAAAAGGTTTCAGGAAGTTGGCGAATTGGACCGTAAAATAAATGATCCTCTAAATCTGTAAGCGCAATGCTAGCAAGTTGGGGAACAACTTTTTTGATCAGTGATTTTGGCAGGACAATCTCTTTTTCGACTCCCTCTTTCATTCGCTGTTCAGCCGTATTGAGCCAAACCAAGTAATCATCGACGCGCTTGAGCCAATTCTCATAATCTTCTACTGATGTAAAGGGTTGCGCACTGCTTCCTCCTGCCAATTGCCCAATGGTAAGTTGTAGAGTCCACATTTGATTGATTGGCAAGTGATGGGTTGGGAATCCCAATCGTTTTAAGTTGATGTCACATTCCCAAGCAAGTACCTTTTTGCTCAACAGATCACTTTCACTTAAACTTTGTTCATCCAGTGAATTGAGTTTTTCTAAGGTGGAGGAGTAGAATTTTTTTTCTTGTGCCATGAATTCATCCGAAAGTGAATTGGGCAGGTAGTCGTTGTATCTTTTATCACCTTGGTAAGTAGCACTCAGCGGATAGAGTTGTAATGCTTCCTGATGGTAATCGTCCATCAGTTGATGGAGTTGATCTGTTGGGCTTGGGGTGTTACACGAAAAAAAGACGAGTGCAAATGCGATTAAAGTTTGATAAAGTTTCATAGATAGGTTTATTTGAATTCGACTTTGAATTTACAATTTTTTAAGTAATGATTACGGTTTTGCAATACGGCCAGAGCTATGGTCTCGAGTTGCTCCTGTTACACTGCTTAGGACATTGATTTTATTTTCATTCCGCAAAAGCCCTAAAAGTGCAAAAACCAGTGCCTCTTTGTATTCAACGATTGTGTGGTTAGGGATTTCCAGAAAACAGCCGGTATGCTTATGGACTTGATCCATGAGAAAACAATTATAAACCCCACCACCAGTAACCAAACACTTGGTTGCTTTGCTTTTTGTCAGCGACACCCCAATTTGAAAGCCAATGTGTTTTGTGTAGGTGTGTAGCACTGTTTTTTCATCATAGGTTGAGAGCAAAGGTAGAAGTTTAGACTCTGCAAACTCTCTCGCTAAAGATTTGGGGGGATTGAAGTCATAGTAGTCAATATTGTTGAGCTCTTTAAGCAAAGATTTATCGCAAGTTCCCCTTCGAGCAATCAACCCCTGATCATCGTATTCATATCCGAGTTTTTGGGCAAAATGATTGAGGATGAGATTACATGCTCCGATATCATAGGCAATACGTTTGTTTTGCTTATCAAAAGACACGTTGGCAAACCCACCCATATTCAAACAGGCATCATAGTCGTTAAAAAGGATGCGATCCCCAATAGGAACCAAGGGAGCTCCCTGTCCGCCCAATGCGACGTCTTGCGTCCTATAATCATAAATCACTTGAATTCCGGTGAGTTTGGCAATTTCTTCTCCTGATCCAATTTGTTTAGTGACCCCTCCTTCGGGTTTATGAAAAACAGTGTGTCCGTGGGAAGCAATCAAATCAATATGGGGAAGTGAATGCGTGTTGGTAAAGTCGGTAATTTGCTCTGCTAAAAAAATGCCATATTCTATGTCAAGCGCATCGATTTCAGTTGTCGTACCAAAGAATGCGTTTTCGAGTTTAGACTTCCATGCAAGAGGGTAAGGAATGGTTTGGGCAGCAAGAATTTGAAAGTCTTTGTAGTTTTTAGCAAAGCGAACACAGCAAAGATCGAGCCCATCCAAAGAAGTGCCACTCATCAGTCCTAGAACAACAGACATTGTATTACGAATTGACCTGAGCAGATAAGTTTGCGATGGTAGCTGTTGGGTCTGATGCTGAAAATACATAGCTTCCCGCGATCAAAACATCGGCACCTGCGGCTACCAACTGACTTGCATTTTGATTGGTAACACCCCCATCGATTTCGATAAGCGTGCTTGCCTTGTTCTCATTGATCAGCGTTTTTAGTTCACGAACTTTTTCGTAGGTCGCTTCTATAAACGATTGGCCACCAAAACCTGGGTTTACGCTCATCAAACACACCAAATCGATATCTGCAATGATGTGTGATAAAGACGCAACTGGCGTGTGAGGGTTGAGCGCGACACCAGCTTTCATTCCTTTCGCTTTGATCGACTGTAAGCTCCTGTGTAAGTGCGTACAGGCCTCAACGTGAACGGTCAGCACATCGGCTCCCAAATCGGCAAAGGTTTGGATATAGCGATCGGGTTCAACAATCATCAGATGGACGTCAAGCGGTTTTGTTGTATGCTTTGCCATCGATTTGATCACTGGCATACCAAAGGAGATATTTGGCACAAAAACCCCATCCATAACGTCTAGGTGAAACCAGTCTGCATCACTTTGATTTACCAATGCAATATCATGCGCTAGATTGCTAAAGTCAGCAGCAAGCATAGAAGGCGCAATCAGCTTTTTGTCACTCATTACCCGAGGTAGGTTTTCAGTATTTTACTTCGAGACGTATGTTTTAATCGACGGATTGCCTTTTCTTTGATTTGACGAACACGCTCGCGAGTCAAGTCAAAGGTTTCTCCAATTTCTTCAAGCGTCATCGGGTGTTGGTTGCCCAATCCAAAATAAAGACGAACCACATCAGACTCTCTTGGCGTTAAGGTTTCAAGAGCACGGCTGATTTCTGTTCGCAATGACTCGTGCAACAACTCACGGTCAGGGTTTGGCGATTCCCCACTTCGAAGGACATCATATAAGTTTGAATCCTCACCCTCTACAAGTGGCGCATCCATGGACACGTGACGACCTGTATTTTTCATTGATTCCTTGACGTCAGAAACCGTCATATCGAGCTCTTTCGCAATTTCTTCGGCAGATGGCATCCGCTCATGGGCTTGTTCTAGGTATGCATAGGTCTTATTGATTTTGTTGATCGATCCAATTTTGTTGAGGGGTAAACGCACAATTCTTGACTGCTCTGCGAGTGCTTGTAGAATCGATTGACGAATCCACCAAACGGCATAAGAGATAAATTTAAAACCACGTGTTTCATCAAATCGTTTTGCAGCCTTGATCAGACCCAAGTTTCCTTCGTTAATCAAATCTGGAAGCGTGAGACCCTGATTTTGATATTGCTTGGCAACAGAGACCACAAATCGCAAGTTTGCCTTTGTCAACTTCTCAAGTGCAATTTGGTCTCCCGCTTTGATGCGTTGGGCAAGTTCTACTTCCTCTTCGGCTGTGATCAAATCAACCTTTCCGATTTCTTGTAGATACTTGTCAAGTGAAGCAGTTTCTCTGTTGGTAACCTGCTTTGTAATTTTCAGCTGTCTCATCTTCTTATTTTACAGTGGTTATACGATGAGACAAACTAAAAGGTTACAAAAATTCAATTATTTTTCGAGGTGGAGTAAAAAAGCGTATGACAAGGCAACCTCTTTATATCGTTTAAAACGACCAGAAGCACCACCATGACCGACCTCCATATTGCAATCCATCAACAATAAATTGTTGTCTGTTTTTGTTGATCGGAGTTTGGCAACCCACTTGGCAGGTTCCCAATATTGCACCTGACTATCCCAATAACCGGTTGTAATCAGCAGATGCGGATAGTCTTTTGCTTCGACATTATCATAGGGAGAATAGGATTTTATATAGTCGTAGTATTCCTTATCTTTTGGATTCCCCCATTCGTCAAACTCAAAGGTCGTCAGTGGAATCGTTTCGTCGAGCATTGTAGAGACCACATCCACAAAAGGGACTGCCGCAATAGCGCCATTCCACAGGTCGGGCGCCATATTGATCACAGCTCCGATAAGTAATCCACCTGCACTACCTCCTTGCGCATACAGATGGTCTGAGGAAGTATAACCCTCGTTTACCAAATGACTCCCAACATCTATAAAGTCATAAAATGTGTTTTTCTTCTTTAGCAGCTTCCCATCCTCGTACCACAAACGACCTAGATTCTGCCCCCCACGGATGTGTGCGATGGCAAACGCAAAACCACGATCTAGCAGACTCAATCGAGCCGAACTAAACCAAGGATCAATCGTGTTGCCGTAGGACCCATAGCCGTAGAGAAGTAGCGGTTCATCACCTGATTTCGCAAAATCTTTGTGATAGACTAGTGAAACGGGGATTTCTGTTTTCCCATCTCGACTTGGTGCCAGTATGCGCTCTGAACGATAGTTTTGCGAATCGAATTTTCCACCCAATACTTCATCTTGTTTTTTGAGTGTTTTTTCTTTGGTGTTTAGCTCGTAATCGTAAATGGATGTTGGAGTGGTCAATGAACTGTATCCAAAACGAAGTTGGGTTGCGTTGAATTCTGGATTTGCAGAAATCCAGGCAGCATAGGTAGCATCGTCGAAAGAGATATAATGCTCGGCCTGATCTTCCCATTGGATGATGCGAATGCGCGTAAGTCCATTGTGCCGCTCATTGACAACAAGGTGATCCGTAAAAATTTCGATGTCTTCCAACAACACGTCATTGCGATGTGCAATCAGCTCTGTCCAATTTGATTTTTGTGGACGGTCAACGGGGGTCTTCATCAAACGAAAGTTTTTGGCTTGATCGTTTGTGATGATGTAAAAATCATCTTTATAATGATCAACAAAGTATTCGAGGTCTCGTTCCCGCGGGTGAATCACTTGCCAGTTGCCATCTGGGGTATTGGCATCTAAAAATCGATACTCTGTGGAAAGGGTCTGACTTGCCCCAATCATCAAAAACTCCCGTGATTTGGTTTTTGAAATCCAACATGAAAAGGTCTCATCGGTTTCTTCATAAACGAGTTCATCCGCACTGACGTCCGTTCCCAATCGGTGTTTAAATATCTGATTTGCACGAAGCGTTACCGGGTCTTTTTTGACATAAAAAACGGTTTTGTTGTCATTGGCCCAAGTGATTCCACCAGTTGTATTTTCGATTTTGTCATCGAGGATTTCTCCCGTTTCTAAATTCTTAAAATGCAAGGTGTATTCCCTTCTGGAAACCGTATCGACGCCATAGGCAAGTATGCGGTTGTTCTCGCTCACACTTCGCCCGCCAATGGAATAATAGGCAAATCCCTTAGCCATTGTGGGAACATCGAGCATCACTTCTTCTTCGCTATCCTCGACGTCTTTTTTTCGACAGTAATATGGATAGTCTTGTCCTTGTTCGAATCGGGTGTAATAAGTATAGCCATTCACCGTAACGGGAACTGAAGAGTCATCTTGCTTGATTCGTCCGATGATTTCTTCATAGAGGGTTTCTTGCAGTTTTTCGGTGGGCTTCATTACCTCCTTGAGGTAGTCGTTTTCCGCATTGAGATAGTCCAGCACATATTGCGTTTGTTCGTCTGCTTGTTCGGCTTCTTTTTGCGCATCACTCAAACGCATCCAAAAATAGGGATCGACGCGTTTGTCATCGTGAATTTCTAAAGACTTTGGGACTTGTTTGGCGATTGGTGGTTGTTGCATTTCAGTTGAGCATTGTGTGCTTACTAGCGCAAATATAAATAGAGGGATTTTTTTCATGCCCTTATTGTTAATATTAAGTTTTAGTATCCACTGACTTGTCCGTCTTTTCTGCTTTCGGAAGCACCGCGATACACTTTGTTTTTTTCGTCCCATAATATCGCTTGATAGCCTCCAAATTCTCCTAAGGTAAATCCGACATTATGTCCGCGAGACATAAGCTGACGAATCGTTTTATATGGAATTCCGTCTTCCACACGGATTTTTCCATTGTTAGTCGCCAGATTTCCTCTCGGGCTTGAGGACCCTTTATGATCCCATCTTGGGGCATCTCCTGCTTCTTGAACATTCATACCAAAATCGATGATATTCATCACGATTTGGGAATGTCCTTGGGGTTGAAAATCCCCTCCCATGACCCCAAAACTCAAAAATGGAGTACCATTTTTAGTGACAAATGCTGGGATAATGGTGTGAAACGGACGTTTGCCAGGAGCGTAGACATTGGCGTGATTTTCATCTAAACTAAATAAAGCACCTCGGTTTTGCAGCATAAAACCGACTCCTTTAGGCACAACGCCTGAGCCCATGCCAAAGTAATTGCTTTGTATCAAAGACACCATATACCCATCTTTGTCAGCGACAGTCAAATAAATCGTTTCGCCTGTACTGATTTTTCCTGCTGAATACATCGATGCTTTCTCTTTGATCAACGCTCTTCTTTGATCTGCATAAGATTCACTTAATAGTATTTCGATAGAAACATCTGAAAAGGACGTATCTGCGTAGAATTTGGCACGGTCTTCAAAAGCAAGTTTTTTTGCTTCAGTAAACAGGTGGATATGCTCATCACTTCCAAAAGCTATTTTTGAAAAGTCATAACCCTCTAAAATATTGAGTATTTGCAGCGCGGCTATTCCCTGTCCGTTTGGAGGAAGTTCCCATACATCGTATCCTCTGTAGTTAATCGATACAGGGTCAACCCACTCCACTTCATAAGAGGATAAATCTGCTGTAGTCAAAAATCCGCCCTGTTGTAGTACCTCTTCTGCTATTGCACTAGCGACTTTCCCACTGTAAAACCCCTGTTTCCCTTTTTTTGCAATGGTCTTGTAGGTTTGGGCCAAAAGTGGGTTTTTGAAAATCTCACCTTCACTTGGCAGTTTCCCACCATTTGGTTCCATATAGGTTTCTTTTATGTTTGGGTAATCGGCTCTAATAAATCGTTGAACAGATCGTTGCATATAATACGCAATGAGCTCGGTAAGTGGAAAACCATTTTCGGCATAGTGTATCGCAGGGGAGAGGATTTGATCCATTGTAAGAGTGCCAAACTTATCATGTAGGGCAGTCCAACCCGCAACTGCTCCAGGAACGCTGACAGACAAAGCGCCGTAATAGGGGATAACTTCGTAATTTTTTTCAAGGAAAAAATCCAAAGAAAGGGTCTGAGGTGAAGGGCCGCTGGCATTTAAACCATGTAGCTTTTTGGTTTTTGGATCCCAAACAATGGCAAATAGATCACCGCCTATCCCACAGCCAGTTGGCTCCATTAGGCCAAGAGCCGCATTTACAGCAATGGCAGCGTCAATGGCATTCCCTCCTTTTTTCAGGATATCAATTCCAATTTGAGTAGCAAGAGGATGGCTTGAAGCCACCATACCATTTTGGGCAATGACCTCTGACCGTGTCGCAAAAAGCTCTCCAGTAATTCGGTCTTGTGAATACAGCTGGGCGGCGATCAGTAGGAAGGTGAATATATACGTTTTCATGGGGATTAAATTTTGGAAACCAACAATGAATTAGGCAAAGCAATGTAGTAAAAAAACCCCCAAAAAGGGGGTATTGTAAAATTATCTTCTGTTTCGATTGTCTCGACCGCCTTTTCGATCTCGACCGCCACCGCCACCTTTTCTCGGTGGACGCTCCACATAGCCCTCTGGTTTGTCAAGCAAAGCTTTTCGTGAGACTTTATCCTTTCTGGTACGTGGGTCAAAGCCTAAGTATTTGACCTCAAACTCATCGCCAACATTCACCACGTCGGTAACTGCGTTTGTGCGCTCCCAAGCCATTTCACTGATGTGTAAAAGAACTTCGTTGCCGGGTGCTTCGAGGTATTCAACCACAGCACCAAATTCTAAAATTTTGATCGCCTTAACCTTATAAACCTCATCTTTTTCGGGCTTAAAGGTGAGCGCATCAATTTTAGCAAGCACTTGATCGATTCCTTCCTGATCGGTTCCTAGGATTTCAACAATTCCCTCTTGCGTATCAGGGTCTTCATTGATTACGATGGTCGTGCTTGTTTCACGTTGTAGGTTTTGAATCTCTTTACCGCCTGGGCCAATAAACGGACCGATAAACTCATTTGGAATTCTGCAGTTGATCATTTTCGGCGCATGTGGCTTAATCGATTCCGCAGGCACTTCAATGGTATCAGTCAGTTTTTCAAGGATATGGAGTCTGCCTTGACGCGCTTGTTCCAATGCTTGGATTAAAATCTCATAGGACAAGCCTTTGATTTTAATATCCATTTGACAAGCCGTAATCCCTTTGTCTGTTCCGGTCACTTTAAAGTCCATATCACCGAGGTGATCTTCATCACCAAGGATATCAGAAAGAACAGCAAAACGATCACCATCCGAAATCAACCCCATTGCGATTCCTGAAACGGGGCTTTTGATTTGAACCCCAGCATCCATCAGTGCCATAGTACCAGCACAAACTGTTGCCATAGATGACGAACCATTTGATTCCAAAACTTCTGATACGACACGAACCGTGTATGGCGACTCTTCTGGCATCACCATTTTAAGTGCACGTTGCGCAAGGTTACCATGTCCAACTTCACGTCGTGAAGTACCGCGTAGTGGTCGCGCTTCACCCGTACAAAATGGGGGGAAGTTGTAGTGTAAATAAAAGGTTTCTTCTCCTTGATTCGATGGAGAATCAATAATATTTGCCTCTCTGGAAGTTCCGAGCGTTACTGTTGCCAATGCTTGGGTTTCTCCACGGGTAAAGACCGAAGAACCATGCGTAGAAGGTAGATAATCTACCTCACACCAAATCGGACGAATGTCTGTAGTCTGACGACCATCTAAACGAATCCCCTCTGCCAATACTAGCTCTCGTACGGCTTCCTTTTGTGTTTTTCCAAAGTATTTGGAAATCAATTTCCCGTGTTCTTCTTGCTCCTCTTCTGAAAACTCAGCAACTAACGTTTCTTTGAGTTCAGAGAATCTTTCACTACGTTCTTGCTTGGAAAGACCTTGCTTTGCAATGTCATAACAACTTTGATAGACAAAGTCATGGATTTTTTTCTCTAGCTCTTCATTATGGTTTTCTGGTTCGTAGGTACGCGTTTCTTTTTTACCTACGGCCTCTACCAATCGAACTTGTGCTTCGATTTGTTTTTTGATGGCTTCATGACCAAAACGAATGGCATCGGCCATACACTGTTCTGAAACCTCATCAAATTCTCCTTCGACCATGGCCACAGAGTCTGCACTCGCACCGACCATAATGTCAATGTCTGATTCTTGCAATTGCTCTCGACTTGGATTGACAATAAAGTCTCCGTCAATTCGAGCCACTCGCACTTCTGAAATCGGATATTCAAATGGAATATCAGAGAGCTGAATTACCGTCGATGCAGCCAATCCAGCTAAGGCGTCTGGCATTACATTTTCATCATGCGACATCAACTGCAGCATGACTTGGGTTTCTGCGTGATAGTCTTTTGGGAATAACGGTCGCAAAACACGATCCACTAGTCTCATGGTTAGAATCTCTTCATTGCTTGGACGAGCCTCACGTTTAAAAAAGCCACCTGGAAAACGCCCAGCAGCAGCAAATTTTTCTCTGTAATCTACGGTAAGCGGAAGAAAATCAACGTCAGACGACTGTCTTGCCGATACGACAGTGGCCAGAATCATTGCATCGCCCATTCGAATAACAGCAGAACCGTCTGCTTGTTTGGCCAACTTACCCGTTTCAATGGTAATGGTACGGCCATCTCCCAAGTCAATTGACTCGGTGTATACTTTTGGTATCATATTTTTTCATTTTAAATGTGAACGTTTGTTGTGTTGCGTTCGTAGTCACCAATGAAAAACGATGATGCTTTTTATGTTATTTTCGGATGTTGAGTTCTTTGATTAACTCTCTGTATTTATTGATATCCTTTTTCTTCAAATAATCGAGAAGACTTCTTCGTTTACCAACGAGCTTAACAAGCGATCTTTCGGTATTAAAGTCTTTGTGATTTTTTTTGAGGTGATTGGATAAATGATTGATCCGATGTGTAAAGAGAGCGATTTGGCCTTCGGTAGATCCGGTATTTGTTTCGGAAGAACCGTATTTCTTAAAAATCCCTTTCTTAAATTCTGTTGTTAAATACATGCCAATATTATTGTAAATGATTATTATGTAAACTCAAGAACTTTTCTTGAGGGTGCAAATGTAGGAATTAAATACTAAAAAGCTATGTTTTGCTTATGGGACGGTTTAGAACCAAGTCTAAATACAAGTTTACCTTCTTTTTTAGATCCTTTCGGTGGGTGATAAAATCCAAAAAGCCATGCTCCAAAACAAACTCGCTTGTTTGAAACCCATCAGGCAAGTCTTGTCCAGTGGTGTCTTTAACAACGCGAGGTCCAGCAAATCCAATCAGAGCACCTGGCTCAGCAATATTGATGTCACCAAGCATCGCAAAAGATGCAGTCGTTCCTCCAGTTGTTGGGTCTGTGCATAATGAGATGTACGGAATTTTGGCATCTGCCAACTGCGCTAATTTTGCCGATGTTTTTGCCATCTGCATTAAAGAAAGAGCTGCTTCCATCATGCGGGCACCTCCAGATTTGGAAATCACCAAAAGTGGAATTTTTTTCTGCAAGGCATAATCCGCCGCACGGTAAATCTTTTCGCCAACGACCGAACCCATAGATCCTCCGATAAACGCGAAATCCATACATGCCACGACAAGTTGATTCCCATTTGATCTGCCCACTGCTGTCCGAACAGCATCAGAAAGTTTTGTTTTTTTCTGGGCTGCCGACAATCGATCCTTATAGCTTTTTGAATCTTCAAATTTGAGAGGGTCTTTGGAGGATATTTTTTTGTCAAGCTCCTTGAACTTTCCATCGTCAAAAAGAAGATTAAAATAGATTTGACTACCTACCCGAACGTGGTAGCCGTCCTCTGGGGAAACATAAAAGTTTTCCGCCAGCTCTTCTGTGTCGATTATTTTCCCCGTTGGAGACTTATACCAAAGACCTTGGGGGGTGTCTTTTTTATCTTCCGTACTTGTTTGGATTCCTTTAGTTGTTCGCTTAAACCAAGACATATGGTTTTATTTTAATCAAAGATAAAAAACCAAATAAAACTACAATGTGTTCACATTGTTGAGGTCTTTAAAAGCTTGCTTGAGTCTGTCGATAAAGCTTTTTTCTCCTTCTCTTAACCAAACACGAGGATCATAAAATTTTTTGTTAGGCACGTCATCTCCCTCTGGGTTACCGATTTGTTGTTGGAGATAATCTGATTTGTTTTGAACATAGTCCCGAACGCCACTCATAAAAGCGTACTGCATGTCTGTATCAATATTCATTTTGATAACACCATACCCAATGGCTTCGGTGATTTCGGCTACACTCGACCCTGATCCTCCGTGAAATACGAAGTCGATATTGTTATGCTCTACACCGTATTTTTCACTGACAAACTCCTGAGAGTTCTTTAAAATCTTGGGAGTCAACTTGACGTTTCCAGGTTTATACACCCCATGCACATTTCCAAATGCTGCAGCCACAGTAAATTGGTCACTAACTTGCGAAAGCTCTTCAAAAGCGTAAGCAACTTCTTCAGGCTGGGTGTAGAGTTTCGAGCTGTCAATATCGGTATTGTCAACACCATCCTCCTCACCACCGGTTACGCCGAGTTCGATTTCAAGAGTCATATCCATTTTCGACATGCGCTTGAGGTATTCTTTACAGATTTCAATGTTTTCTTCCAATGGTTCTTCCGAAAGATCAATCATATGGGAACTAAATAATGATTTCCCCGTTTCTTCAAAGTGTTTTTCGCTTGCATCGAGTAAGCCGTCGATCCAAGGCAATAATTTTTTAGCAGCATGGTCGGTGTGGAGAATCACAACCGCCCCGTAAGCTTCAGCCAATTGGTGCACGTGCTTTGCGCCTGCTATAGCCCCAGCGATGGCTGCTTGTTGGTTTTCATTTGAAAGCCCCTTGCCCGCATTAAATTGTGCTCCGCCATTGGAAAACTGAACGATAACAGGTGCATTTAGCGAGGCAGCTGTTTCGAGAACGCCATTGATCGAACTCGACCCGATGACATTCACGGCAGGAAGAGCAAACTTTTTATCTTTTGCGATTTGAAAAACTTCTTGAACTTGTTTACCGGTAATTACGCCGGGTTGAATAGAGTGACTCATTGGTTTTTATTGTTTTGAAGGCGCAAAAATAGAATAAAATTTAACCTTTAAAAAGGATAATTTATTCCGATTGTGACGTTTGCTTTTTTTAATTGTAATTCGGTTAGCCATCTCTTCGATTTTTCCAGTGCAGGATTATGGGTTTTAAAGCCCGTGTCGAGTCTAAAAATAAACAGTCCAAAATCATATCGAACACCAAAGCCAGATCCAACGGCAAGCTCGCTCAAATCTCCAAACCCATCAAAACGTCTTTTGGGATCAGTGACATCATCAAAAACATTCCAGATATTTCCGACATCGGTAAATAACGCCCCTTTAAATGATCCAAATAGGTCAAAGCGATATTCCAGATTTAGCGCAAGTTTGAAATTTGCTTCGTTGAATTCATTTCCTGAAAAACTGCTCCCAGGCCCCAAACGATAGACCTCCCAAGCTCGATTGTCATTTGCACCACCAGAAAAATAAGAGCGGTTAAAAGGAATACTTGTTGCGTTACCAATTGGAACCGCTAGGCCCACAAACGTTCGCAATGCAAAAACAGATGACGAACTGACAAGCCAGTGCTGAATGTAGTCAAACTCTCCTTTGACATACTGGCTGTAAGGAAGGTTGAAGAGGTAATATGTTTCGTTTTTTCTTTCCAAGTTCATTGGTTCAGCCAATAAGTTGACCAGATTTCCGGCAGATTCAAATTGAAAGCGGACTTGATAAAAATTTTCATCAAAAAAACTGGTTTGGGTGTTTTTTAAAAAATCAATACTCGATCCGATAATCAAGTTATTTTGGGTCAAGCGACCTCTTCGTTCTTCAATACGCTGCACGCTGAGATAAGAAGGGCTTCCCTTTGTGATTGGAGAACTATCAGAAAGGACGTAGTTAGTAAATCCAGCTGTTCCATTTGGAATGGCTAGATTGTCTCCGTTGAAAAAAGTAGAGGTGCCTATCGTTGATTTTGCAAGTGAATTGAGTTCAGAATAGGCGTTTGTATACACATTGAAATAGTTTTGTACGTTCCGGTTGTCGACTAGAGTCAGGTGGAGTAAGTTGAAGTCAATCCGGTTATTCTTTTTTGATCTCCACTGATATTGAACACCTGCACTATAGGTCTGTTTGTCCAATCCGATATTGTTTTGAAGAGCCGTTCCAAAATTGAGAACGGAAATGGGTTGTAGATTTTCTGGGATTAATTTCGCAATCATTCTGGGCATTAAAATTTTGGGGATTCGCAGTTTCACGTCTCCTCCGATTTCAGAAATGACATCATCGGCTGAACGACCGATGGTTCCACGCACACCAAATTCAAAATTCTCGGCTCCTCGAAAAATATTGAGAACATTTATATTGCTATTGAAAGCAATACCCTGATCTTGGATATTGGACTGGGTAAGGTCCAACCCAAACTCGAGCTCGAAACGTTCCCTAGGCCGCAGGGTTATGATTGTATTCAACGAGGTCTCCAATGAATCCGAATAGGAGTAGGTAATGGTCGGGTATTCAAAAATCCCCAAGTGGTTGAGTTTGGCAATTGTTTGGGTTCGTGCACGATCACTATACAGGTCTCCGGAGCGCATCTGAATGGCCTTAGAAAGCATATTTTGACTGTATCGTTTCTTTTTCAATCCAAAAAAAGAAATGCTATCAAATCGAGTTCGGGATTCCACTTCATCGACACCGGTGGTGTATACGTTTACTGCATTGATTTTGGTTTGTTTGTACGGCTCAAAAACAATTCCATCAGAGGTGGGCTTTCTAAAATCCTCGATTGCAATTTTTACAGGAAGTTGAAAATCAGTACCGGTCGTATCCCATGCGATTTCAAAGTCAATCGAGTTCAGCTGAAAATGATAGATCCCTTGATTTTTAAAATACGCATACAATCGATTTCGTTCCGCTTCAAAATCGAAGGTATTAAACTGATTTCCTTCTTTTAGAATGGATTCCGAAGACTTGAGTTGGTAGAGTGAATCAATAACAGGGCTTTTGATGTCTGTTGTGATTGAATCAAGATAGTACGGAAGGCCTGTTTGAATGTCATAAATCAAATTTGCCTTTTGACGCGATGAACTTGTCAGTTCTTTAGAAACTTTAGTTTTAGCTTTAAAATATCCACGATTCGACAGGTAGGTAGTGATATCGTTGGCGTATTGGTTGAAAAACAAGGAGTCGATCAAAGAGGGAGGCTCGCCATTTCTTTGTTTCCAGTTTTGGAATTGTACTTTGTAAGCCCGCATTTGATCGATCTGTTTTTGAGACCAAATCGACTGCATGCGTTGACTGCGTTTGGTTTTTTTTTGTAACCAGTTGTCAAACTCTGTTGCGGAATTTTCGTTTGCAGATTGGTAGATCAACAAGCGCAAAGGAATGCCCAAAACCCGTTTGTTTGGCTGCTGCGGTACTAGGTCTTGGATCGAATCTGCAAAGGTTCGACTTCCATTGTAGTAAAACAGGTTCTGATCAAGCAACAAATCGTCTGCATCGATTGTTTTTGTTACACGGCAACCCGAAAGCATTGTGCCTAAGCAAAGGAATAGTAGTATTTTTGTCGTATGTGGTCTGAATGCAAGCATCAAAATTCAAAAATACGTCATTTGTATGGTTAGCAAAAGCCAAATCAAATTCGTGCGTCAATTGGCGCAAAAAAAACAAAGAGATCAACACGATCTTTTTGTGGCTGAAGGGCATAAGGTCGTGCAGGAATTTATCAATGAAAAATACGAACCATATCAACTTTTCACCTCGAATTTGTCCCTCTTTTCTTCTCATCAAGCCATAGTGGTAAGTCAATCAGAGATGAAAGCCATGAGTGCTTTAAAAACGCCTTCGGACGTCTTAGCAGTATTTGCAAAGGCAAATGAACAATCGCTGTTACAATCAAACTTGATTCTCGCACTGGAGAGCATTCAAGATCCTGGAAACTTGGGCACAATCGTTCGGATATGTGACTGGTTTGGGATTCAAGACGTCGTTTGCTCGTTAGATACAGTTGATTGTTACAACCCAAAAGTGATCCGTTCGACTATGGGGTCTTTGGCTCGAGTTCAACTGCTTTACAAGGACCTACAAGAATGGCTTGCGGGAATGCAAAATCGCAAAATTATAGCTACGACTATGGCTGGACAGTCGGTATATGAATACGCTTTTGATTCGCCAACGATTTTGGTTATCGGAAATGAGGGTAGAGGATTGTCGAAACGAGTTCAGGAACTTACCACTGATGCTATCACAATTCCTCGGTTTGGTGGGGCAGAAAGTCTAAACGCAGCTATGGCAACAGGTATTATTGTGGCAGAGGCGCGCCGAAAAAACCCTATTGGAAAATAAAGTTGAGAAAAACCCCCTGCGTTTTGAGAGACTGAATTGCCACTGTCCAGTCGTCGGGTATAATTTCGTCTTGCATAGAAAAAATCCCTCGTATTGATGGGGTTAATCGGAAAAAGGGTAAATACAGCTCCACGCCAAGTCCAACTTCGAATGCGTTCATATTGGTGCGTGAACGAAATTGTCCGCTGTCATTGTCCTCTCGGCTTTTTTCATTGCTCGACAGATTAAAGGAGGTCGATACTCCGCCGACAACAAAAGGTCTCACATTATGGATTCGGTCGGTTGAAAATTTTAAAACCAACGGAACACGTATATAAGTCGATTTGACATCGCGAAGACGATTATCGGGATTGCGAACTTCTGGCCAACTTTCTGGAAATGTAAGATTTCGTTGACTTGTAAACATTCCGGGTTCGATTCTCAAGTTGATGTTGTCTAGAATTCGCAAATCAGCAAAAAGCCCTACGTTAAATCCCAACTGTGGTTTAATCTCCATTTGATCCAAAGTATACCGTGAGTATTCGGCTTTAAAATTCATCTGATTGATTCCCAAGTAGTAGCCAAAGCGCAATAAATAATCATCGTCCTTTTTATGATACTCAGGCGTATTGCTTCGTTGACCCCAACTTGTTGCAGTTAGGGTAATCAGAGAAACAATAAGAAGACATTTACGCATCTTTACTTTTTGTGCCTTGGTAAATGGTTACGACCCCAAAGGTTTGTGGATGGTCCTGTACTCTTGTAAACCCAACTTTTTGGAGTTTATTGTTAAAGACATCGCCACATGGAAAAGTAGCAGCAGAATGAGAAAGATAACTGTATGCATTTTTATCGGAGGAAAACAATCGTCCAACAAGGGGTAGAAATAGTGAAGTGTAGATCTTATATCCAATTCGAAAAAACAAATTTTTTGGCACAGAAGTTTCCAGTACAAATAGCTGCCCCTCTGGTTTCAGAATGCGATGAATCTCTGAAAGCCCCTTGTTAAGATCACCAAAATTTCGAACCCCAAAAGCTACGGTTACGACATCGACTGTATTGTCAGCGACAGGCAAAGACTCCGCATCTCCGACAATCATATTGATTTTACGATCAAGATCACACTCAGTAATTTTCTGTTTTCCGATTTCCAACATCTCAACAGCTATATCAATCCCTGTAATTGTGGCAGACGGAATAGATGTTAATGCAATGGCCAAATCTCCAGTTCCAGTTGCGACATCAACAATCGTTTTGGGTTTTTTATTGGCTGCCATAGCAACCAACTTTCGTCGCCATGATTTGTCAATGCCCATCGATATGACGCGGTTTAAGGAATCATAATTATCGGCAATGCCATCAAACATTGTAGTAACTTGTTCTTTTTTCGATGAAGGAGAATTTTGATAGGGTTTGACCATGACGTGATTTTATAGCAATTTGCGCAAAGATAAGCGAATCAGAGATTCATTTTGATGTGTCGGTTCATTGCAAAACATCTATATTTGTACAAGCAAACCAAGGATTTTTCATGAAAATCATTATTGCTGGTGCGAGTGATGTTGGACTTCATCTTGCAAAGCTACTCTCATTCGAATCTCAGGATATTACGCTGATTGACAGTGTAAAGGAGCACCTTACATATGCCGAGACCCATCTGGATATCCGCACCATACATGGAGACCCTTCAGCCTTGGCAATTCTCAAAAAAGCAGATGCAGGCGATTCAGATATGATGATTGCCGTTAGTCCAATAGAAACAACAAATTTGATGTCTTGTTTACTGTCTAAACAGTTGGGTTGTAAACGCACTATTGCACGTGTGACGAATATTGAGTTTGACAAGTACAAAGAGGATGTCGACTTTCATTCCCTTGGTATCGATGAGTTGATTTCCCCTGAAGAATTAGCGGTCAAAGAAATTCAACTGTTAATTGACGAATCAGCATTTAACAATAGCTATGAATTTGAAGAAGGTGCCTTGACAATGATGGGCACAACCTTGGAAGAGTCGGCTCCTTTTGTTGGGAAATCGGTTAAAGAAGCAGCGGCTGTATATTCGGAAGTACACTTTATGCCGATTGCGATTAAACGGGCAGGTACACAAACAACCCTCATTCCTCGCGGGGATACTCTTTTTAAAGCTGGAGATCAGGTCTATTTTACAAGCTCCAAATCAGGAATGGACGCCTTGAACGAATTGATTGGTTACACCAAGCAAGAGGTTGAGAACGTGATGATTCTTGGCGGTGGACGCATTGGTAAAAAGACGGCAGAAGACCTATGTCAACGCGGGATGCGTGTTAAACTCGTTGAGTCGAATAAAGAAAAGGCGATCAAATTGTCTGAGTCCCTTCCAAACACTCTTGTGATTCACGGCGATGGGCGAAATGCCGAACTATTACTTGAAGAAAATATTGGTGGTATGGATGTTTTTTTAGCAGTCACAGATGATTCCGAAACCAACATCATGTCCTGTTTGATGGCTAAATCGAATTCGGTATCCAAAATTATAGCACTGGTCGAGAACGTGGATTACTTCGAGCTCACCAAATCAATCGGTGTAGATACCCTGATCAATAAGAAGTTGTTAACGGCCAACAGTATTTTTCGATATGTGCGGAAAGGAAAGGTCGTTGACTTAGCCATGCTGAACAATATGGATGCAGAACTTCTCGAGTTTGTCGTCAGTGAAGATTCTCGAGTTTTAGGAAAAAAAATCAAAGATTTAGAGATTTCTCGAACAGCTACAATCGGTGGTGTTATTCGAACAGGGGAGGGGATTATCGCCCTTGGAGATTTTGAAATCATGCCTGGCGATAGAGTCTTGGTTTGCTGTTTGCCAAAGTCCATTTCACGTATTGAGCGATTATTTCGGTAGCGATGAAGGTGTATAATTTTTCGACAATTTTTCACATGTTGGGCTTGTTGCTTTTGTTTAATGCAACAGCTATGTATATCTGCTCTGTTTTAAGTGCCTATTTGGGTGACGGCGCAATGAATGGACTTTTGTACTCAGCATTTATTACCACAGGGGTAGCAATTATAACCTTAGTTGTTACCCGAAATCGAAAACGGGAAATCAGGAAGAGAGATGGGTACTTAACAGTAGTTCTAGGCTGGCTGAGCATGGTGCTTTTTGGCACACTGCCTTATCTGTTGACGGGTGCATTACAAAACTATTCAGATGCATTGTTTGAAACCATGTCTGGTTTTACAGCTACTGGGGCTACAATTATTCAAGATATAGAGGCACTTCCAAAAAGTATCATATTGTGGCGCTCCCTTACCCACTGGCTTGGTGGCATGGGTATTATTGTATTGGCAGTGGCGATTCTACCTCTATTGGGGATTGGCGGTGTTCAATTGTTTTCAGCAGAAGCGACTGGTGTAGGCGGGGATAAACTCCACCCGCGAATCAGTGATACCGCAAAACGGCTTTGGTATATCTATGTAGGCTTTACAGCCTTAGAGGCGATTTTATTATCTCTGGCTGGAATGACAGTGTTTGATGCTGTTAACCATTCGATGAGTACCATGGCATCTGGTGGGTTCTCAACTAAAAACGAAAGTTTGGCGTATTGGAATCACAGACCTGTGATCCAATATATCGTAACCTTATTTATGTTTTTAGCAGGTACCAATTTCGTTCTGATTTACTTTGGGCTTAAAGGGAAACTGCAACGAATTTGGCAGGACAATGAGTTTCGCTGGTATATCGGTTTTGTGACGTTTTTTACACTGATTACCTTTATTGGGATTTATACCAATGTAAACTTACAAACAACTGCAGTTGGTCACCCACAAGTCTTTGGCGAGTTTGAAAGCAGTTTTCGACATGCCCTATTCCAAGTCGTAGCGATTATTACAACAACTGGTTTTGTGACTGCAGATTTTGCTGGTTGGATTCCGTTTCTGACCATGCTTTTCTTTGGCCTTTTCTTTTTGGGAGGATCTTCTGGTTCAACTTCTGGGGGAGTGAAAGTGATTCGACATTTGGTGATGATCAAAAATGCAATCCTTGAATTTCGTCGTGCCCTACATCCCAATGCAATTGTTTCGCTTCACCTCAACCACGTTACGATCCAACAAAGTTTGGTCTATCGAATCCTCGGATTTTTTATCCTTTATATGCTGCTGTTTATCATCGGAGCAGTTGTTTTGAGCTTTTTTGGATTAGACTTTTTGTCATCTATAGGTGCATCCGCAGCTAGTCTTGGAAATGTTGGACCAAGTTTGGGTGATTTTGGCCCCGTTTCAACCTATGCATCCATGCCTACTGGTGGGAAAATTTGGTGTTCCTTTTTAATGCTTGTTGGCCGTCTTGAACTCTTTACAGCACTAATTTTATTTACCCCCTATTTCTGGAGAGATCACTAGGTTAATGCCTGCTGAATTCGCTGAACCGCTTCTTCGATGTCTTTCATAGAAGCTGCATAAGATATTCGAATATTATTTGGACAGCCAAAAGCCTCGCCAGTCACCGTAGCAACATGA
Organism: Flavobacteriaceae bacterium; assembly: GCA_002723075.1. Classification (GTDB taxonomy): domain Bacteria; phylum Bacteroidota; class Bacteroidia; order Flavobacteriales; family Flavobacteriaceae; genus UBA724. The sequence continues at coordinate 41,196 of PBNJ01000001.1, forward strand.
GCTTCCTCTAAAAGGTAAAGCGCAAAGTCAGAAGCATTTTCAATGGTTTTCCCCTTAATTGTTTTGCCGAAATAATGGGATACATCTGGGAACACATAGAAAGCCCCTTTGGGCTGATTGAGAACAAAGCCCTCAATTGCACCGAGTAAATCTATGATCCTTTCGCGTCGGGTCGCAAATTCGTCAACCATAAACTGAATTTTGCTAATTGGCGCGTCCAAAGCTGCAATAGTGGCACGTTGTGCGATACAGTTAGCCCCACTTGTGATCTGGCCTTGCATTTTGGTACATGCTTTGGCAATCCATTCTGGTGCGCCGAGGTAGCCGATACGCCAACCCGTCATCGCAAATGCTTTTGCCACTCCATTGACGGTCAAAGTGCGATCGAACATGGATGGAATTTGAGCAAAACTAAAGTGTGGCACCCCGTAGTTGATATGTTCATAAATTTCATCTGAAAGAATATAGATATCAGGGTATTTTTCTAAAACGGCCGCCAATGCCCGGTACTCTTCTTCTGTATAAACCGATCCACTGGGGTTGTTAGGGGAGTTAATGACCACCATTTTTGTTTTGGGCGTAATCGCTTTTTCAAGCTGTTCAGGAGTGATTTTAAAATCGGTTTTGATATCTGAGTAAATCTCTATTGGGTTTCCTTCTGCCAGGACAACTATTGCAGAATAACTCACCCAGTAGGGAGCCACAAGCAGCACATCATCTCCAGGGTTGATCAACACCTGAATGGCGTTTGCAATAGACTGTTTTGCTCCAGTTGACACCACGATTTGACTTGGTGAATAGTCCAATAGGTTGTCTCTCTTAAACTTTCTGCAAATGGCTTCTTTCAATTCTCCATACCCATCGACTGGCGTGTATGAATTGAAATTGTCGTTGACAGCTTGTATGGCTGCTTCTTTGATAAAGTCAGGCGTATTAAAATCTGGTTCTCCAAGACTGAGTCCGATAACATTGACACCTTGATTTTTTAATTCTCTTGCTTTTGCCGCCATGGCAAGGGTTGCCGAGGCAGGCAAACTGTTGATTCGATTCGATAATGCTTCTTTCATCGTCTAAATTATACTGTGATTGGTTTTTTTGCCAATGATTTGAGTAGGGAATAGTGAGAATAGAAGGCGGAGCGAAAAGTTTTGAATTCGTTATAGGGCAAATCAAACTCCCTAGCGGTTTGCTTAACAATTTTTCCGATATTTTTATAATGAATATGGCTGATATAGGGAAAAATATGATGCTCGATTTGGTGGTTTAGTCCTCCCGTAAACCAATTGACAAGCCAGTTTTTGGGAGCGAAATTTCCTGTGGTAAACAGTTGGTGAATCGCCCAAGTATTCTTCATCGTACCCGTTTCTGATGGCAACGGCATGGCGGTGGTCGTTGTGATGTGCGCGAGTTGAAAGACCACACTGAGAATAATTCCAGCAGTGTAATGCATCACGACAAAGCCAATCATGATTTTCCACCAAGCAAGATCAAGAACCAAAAGTGGCAACACGATCCAAAGTGACACATAAAAGGATTTAGACAAAAAAAGTACAAACCACTCACGTGTTGGACTTGTTTTTTTCTTGTACGATAGATTTAGTTTCAAATACCGCTTGAGCTGAATAAAGTCTGTGGTGATCACCCAGCGAAGGGTCATTAAGCCGTAGAGGAAAATAAAATAGAGATGTTGAAAGCGGTGAATTTTACGCCATTTGGCGTGTTTTGAAAACCGCATAATGGTCCCTGCTTCCAAGTCTTCATCGTGGCCTTCGATATTTGTAAAACTGTGGTGAAGAATATTATGCTGAACTTTCCAGTTGAATACATTACCAGCCAAAATATAAATTGCACCACCCATGAGTTTGTTGACCCAAGGATAACTTGAGTAGGACCCATGATTTCCTTCATGCATCACATTCATACCAATTCCTGCCATGCCAAAACCAAGGAGAACGCATAATCCGAGCTTGACCCACTGATTCAAGTCTAGTGATAGCAATAAGACATAAGGAGTAATAAAAAATGTGAGAAGAATGACGGTTTTGAGGTGAAGCCTCCAATTGCCAGTTTTGCGAAGATTATTTTCTTTAAAATAGGCATTAACACGTTTGTTGAGAGTAGAGAAAAATTGTTGTCTGTCTTTTCTTGAAAACCGAATGGCTCCTTTTGCAATTTGCATAGAGTACATTTATAAAACAAAAGTAGTAATTTGATATTGAGTCATCATTGTTTTTTGCTTTTTTTACTTTTGCTTTCAGCTTTATAGGCCTATGAAAAAACTCCACACCTACTTCCCCGACCTAAACGATCTGCAACAACAACAATTGCAGCAGCTTCACGGCTTATATGCAGATTGGAATCAGAAAATCAATGTGATTTCTCGTAAAGACATCGACGCCCTTTACGAACGTCATGTACTACATGCTTTGGGCATTGTCAAAGTGGTATCGTTTGCGCCCCATGCAAAAATTCTGGATGTGGGCACAGGTGGTGGTTTTCCAGGCATTCCTCTCGCCATCCTATTTCCAGAAACCGACTTTTACCTTGTCGACTCCATTCAAAAAAAAATCGGCGTGGTCAATGCAGTTGCTGCAGCGCTCGGGTTGACAAACGTTCAAGCATCTCACCAACGCGCCGAACAAGTGGAGGGAAAGTTTGATTTTGTAGTGTCCCGTGCGGTCACCCAAATGCCTCGATTTGTGGATTGGGTAAAGAACAAAATTAGCTCTACGCAACAACACGATTTACCCAATGGCATACTTGCCCTAAAAGGTGGCGACTTGACAGAAGAGCTTCAATCTTTTCCCAAAGCGATCCGCTATCCGCTCGCCGACTATTTTCAAGAAGAATTTTTTTCTACAAAATTCGTAGTACACCTACCTCTCTAGCCCATATGCGGGTAACGGTAGTCTTTAGGCGGAACCATCGTTTCTTTAATCAATCTCGGGGATACCCATCGCAATAGGTTTTGCATCGAGCCAGCTTTGTCGTTGGTCCCCGATGCTCTGGCACCGCCAAACGGCTGCTGTCCAACGACTGCACCACTGGGCTTGTCATTGATGTAAAAGTTTCCAGCGGCATTGACCAGTTTTAGACTTGCGTCCTCTATCACCTGACGATCCTGCGCAATCACAGCACCTGTGAGTCCATAAACAGAGGTGTTGTCTACTAAATCAATGGTTTCTTCCCATTTCTCATCCTCATAAACGTAAAGGGTCACGACAGGTCCAAACAATTCTGTCTCCATAGTCGTGTATTTTGGATTGGTTGTTAGCAATACAGTAGGAGTTATAAAATATCCCTTAGACTTGTCATAGCTTCCACCAACGAGGACTTCGATATCCTTGTCTGCTTTGGCTTGGTCGATGTAGCTAGCAAGCTTATCGAAAGAAGCCTCGTGAATCACAGCAGTGATAAAATGACTCATATCTTGCGGAGACCCCATGGTAAAGGATTTAACATTGGCAACGACTTTGTCAATAATTGCTTGAGCAATCGATTTTGGCAAATAGATTCGAGACGCAGCAGAGCATTTTTGTCCTTGATACTCAAAAGCACCACGCGTTATGGCAGTGGCTACAACATCGATATCTGCTGATTGATGAGCCAAAATAAAATCTTTTCCGCCGGTTTCTCCAACGATACGCGGATAGGTTTTGTAGGTCTTGATGTTCTCCCCGATTTTCTTCCATAAGTCTTGAAAAACAAAAGTGGAACCTGTAAAGTGCAAGCCTGCAAAAGACGGATGCTTCAATACAATATCTGTGATCATTTCAGGGTCGCCAGAAACGAGTGTAATTACACCATCAGGAAGTCCAGCTTCTTTAAAGATGTCCATTAAAATTTTGGCAGTATACATTTGGTGATCACTGGGTTTCCAGACCACTACATTCCCCATCATCGCCATACATGAGGTGAGATTGCACGCAATGGCAGTAAAATTGAATGGCGTAACTGCATAGGTAAACCCTTCTAGAGGCCGGTGTTCAATACGATTTAAAACACCATGACCAGGTGCGGGTTGTTGCTGATAGATTTGCGAAGCAAAAGCAGCATTGAATTTGAGAAAATCAACCGATTCACATGTGGCATCGATTTCTGCTTGAAAAATATTTTTAGACTGACCAATCATGGTGCCTGCATTGATAATTGACCGGTAGGGTCCTGCGATGAGATCAGCTGCTTTGATAAAAATTGACACACGATGCTCCCATGACATCTTGGCCCATTTTACTTTGGCCTTCAAAGCGTTGTCAATGGCTTGTTTGACATGCTCGGGTTTGGCGACGCTATAGGTGCCTACTATGTGTTGATGATCGTGGGGTGGTCGAATGGGACGAGTCTCAGCTGTAAATACCTCCTCATCACCAAGGTATAACGGAACCTTGACTTGTTCATTAAACATTTTTTTGTAAGCAGCTTCTACTAGTTTTCGCTCTGGCGAGCCTGGCCGATATTCATAAGTAACTTCGTTAAGCGGGGTATTAACATTAAAAAATCCGTATGGCATGATACTTGGTTTAAAAGTTTTGTAACAAATTTACTAAAAAGTGTTATAAAATCAGTTCATTGCAAATGCAGGGTTAAGTTTAAATTTGGGGATATAAACTCTAAATTTCTTGGTCGTGGCAAGATTGATAAAATTGTAATGTCCATGCATGGCTCCAACTGAAGAAGTAACTAGGCAACCCGAGCTGTAGGTGTAGCTTTTTCCAGGCGCAATCACGGGTTTCTTACCTACTACCCCTTCCCCATCAATTATGGTTTTTGCACGAAGGGAATCAATAATTTCCCAATGTCGCGATTGGAGTTGAACAGATTCTTTTCCCTGGTTGTGAATGGTAATTTGATAAGCATAAGAATAGTTGAGCTTATAGTCTTTGAAGTAAGTTCCTTCAAAAAAAACCTCTACAGAAACACGAATTCCACGAGTGAGAAGCTGTACCATATATGCAAGGTACAAAACTTCCAGATTGCAAGGTAATTAATTTTGGATTTGTCTAGAGTTTCCAATACCAACTCCGATCAATCGGTCGTAGCGGTCTCCAAACTTCCGCATATAAACCAAAGCCAAATACTCATTTTCGGTTTCCCAGTAGCTGCCACCAACTCCATTTTCAAACAATTGTCCAGCGGAATCGATTGCAATATATTTATAGTTATACACGCCTTGTTTGAGCCGAATTGTTAACTGGTGTAGGTTGTTTGCAGAGTCGTATTCCAATTTATGGACTGGTTGAGGAAGATGCTGATTGAAAAGACCAGTGACATAAAAATCATAGTTTGTTTCAGACGCTCGCAATCGGAAGGTGACTTCTGTGTAATCGGCATCTGTGTTTGGATTGAACCCCTCTGTGGTTTGAATTACAAAATTACCATTGATGTCTGGTGCATAGGTATATACTGTTCCATTGCGCACATAATTGGGATACAAAATGCCTTGATATAGGTTTTCACGTCTGATGTAGGCAACATTTCCCCCAGCTGACCGAATGTCTTTGGTGTCAAAAAACAAGTATTCGTTCCCACCTTCAAAAATGAGATTATTGTCGTATTCAAATCGCAAGCTTTGGTTCATCACATAATCGTATTTGGGGATTTTTCTTGCAGACGACCAGCGATAGTTTTGAAGAGCCCAAACACTGATCTCTTGATCAGGCTGGCGAGTATTAATTTTCGCTGTTTGCACACCGATTTCGATTCGTTGCTTGCTGTCAATCCCTTCCAAATCACGCAACCGAAAAACACCAACTTGTACATTTGCCTGTTGCTCATAAACAACAAATCGTTTGGAAAAAACCAGCTCTTGTTTGTCATCAAAAACAGAAAGCACATAATTTCCACTTGAGATAATTTCAGTATCTCTGTTCGGAATGCTCAAGGCGTAGTGTGTATAGCTTTGCAATGTCGCCGAGGAGTTGCTCATATTCCGAATTCGCACCTCATCGAAACCATTGATATATTCTGACTTAAACAGTTCCGATGCAGTCCAGTCCTCATTTGCGTGTTGAATAGTGTAGTAATAATAAGCCTCATCAGCGTTCAAATCGTCAAAGCGTAAAGTGAATGCTTTACCCAGTTCAACAATAGGGGTGTTTTCGATTTGTTCTTCCGCCTGAAAAATGATTGTACCAATGTGATTTGGGGGTGCTTTTTCTTTTAATTCTTGCCCCATCAAAAAGCTGGTAAAAACAAGTGCGAAAATGATTTGTTTAACGTTTTGCAACTCTAAAAAATTAAAAATATTGGCTAAAGATACCTAAAATCAGAGATGAAATTACAAAGTCAAAATCAAGTCGAAAAAAGTAGCGTTAAACAAATTATTTGGAATTAATATAAATAAGAATAAAAAGGACTCTGAACCTTTTTTTAAGCGCTTTGAACTAAGTAAATTTGTGCTCCAAAACAAGCAATACATCATGTCAACTGACATCAAGATCCGAAAAGGTCTTANCCTCCGACTCAAGGGGGCTCCTACCAACACGCTCAAGACCGCACCAACATCAACACAATTTGCCCTAAAACCCACCGATTTTCATGGTGTTTTTCCAAAACTTGTCTGTAAAGAGGGAGATGCCGTCCAAGCTGGCCAACCGCTGTTTTATTCTAAATATCAAGACAGTATTCAATTTGTTTCTCCAGTCAGTGGGACAGTCAAAGAAATCAGACGCGGTGCCAAGCGAAAGGTGCTTGAAATTGTGATCTCTGCCGCCAAAAAACAACAATCAGTTACGCACAAACTTCCGTCATTGGGTAAGATTACNCCCGAGCAAATTAAAGAGCAATTGTTGGTTTCAGGAAATTGGCCGTATATAAAGCAACGTCCTTACGATATCGTTGCTAATCCCAANACAATGCCAAAGGCGATTTTTGTCAGTGCTGTGGCAACAGCTCCTTTATCTGCTCAATACGATATGGTTTTGGAAGGACAACAGGATGCGTTTCAATTAGGAATGGATATGTTGTCAAAACTCTCGCCAAACTTGCATTTGACTATCGGAGCTAAAGAGTCCAGTCAAATCGCACAGACAAAAAATTGTACAATACATCGAATTAAAGGGCCTCACCCAGCAGGGAATGTTGGTGTTCAAATCCATCATATCGACCCGATTAATGTAGGTGAAACNGTTTGGGTTGTTGGCGCAGAGGATGTCGCAAATATTGGCCGATTTTTTCAAACGGGAGTTTTTGATGCGTCTCGTACACTTGCTGTTGCAGGACATCCCTTAACNTCACCAAGTTATTATAAATCAACCATTGGCGCATCACTAGAGCCTTTACTCGACGATGTTGGTGCCGAGANCCTTGCTTCATTACGCGTCATCAATGGAGATGTGTTGACGGGCACAGCTACCTCTGCCAANGGGTATGTTGGTTACTACAATAATACCATATCCGTACTTCCAGAGGGGAATCNATATCGTATGTTTGGGTGGTTGCCTTTTGCAGGGCCCAACATACACAGTATGTCCAACACATCACTGTCTTGGTTATTTCCCAAAAAACAATATACCCCCGACACCAATTTGAACGGAGAAGAACGTGCCCTTGTTGTCACTGGGGAAATGGAGCGTGTATTTCCCATGGATATATACCCCATGCAGCTACTAAAAGCATGTATGGCGAATGATATTGAAAAAATGGAGCAACTTGGTATTTACGAGGTTGCTCCCGAAGATTTTGCATTAATTGATTATGCGAACTCTTCCAAAATTGAGGCGCAAGCGATTATTCGTGATGCGTTGGATTTGATGAATAAAGAAGTAGGTTAATCCACAGCTATGATATTAAGAAAACAAATTGACCGATTAAAAAAACCATTTTCAAAAGGATCGAAATACGAGCGATTTGCACCCGCTGTCAATGCTTTCGACACCTTTTTGTTTGTACCCAACCACACAACNCAAAAAGGGGCTCATATTCGAGATGCCGTTGATTTAAAACGCACAATGGTAACTGTTATAATTGCTCTTATCCCAGCTTTGATCTATGGAATTTACAACACTGGTTATCAATATTACATCCAAACAGGAGAGGCCTTTACCTTTCTAGACGCCTTTCTTCATGGATCGTTCAAAATCCTTCCGATGATTGCTGTTTCCTATGGCGTAGGACTTGCGATTGAATTTGCTTTTGCGGTNTATCGCGGACACGAAGTCAACGAAGGATATCTGGTTACGGGGCTTTTAATTCCGATGATTATGCCAGTTGATATTCCATTATGGATGGTCGGCTTATCAGTTGCTTTTGCGGTCTTTATTGCCAAAGAGGCATTTGGAGGCACCGGAATGAACATTCTCAACCCTGCACTAACAGCTCGCGCGTTTGCCTTTTTTGCCTACCCAACTTATATGTCAGGAAACAAGGTATGGGTTTCTGAGGCAAGTAATGTAGATGGAATTTCTGGTGAAACAATATTGGGTTCTCTTGCATCTGGTGTAAATGTCGATTACAGTATNTTTGAGATGTTTAGTGGCGCCATTCCAGGCTCTATTGCTGAGACCTCAACACTTTGGGTTTTGGTTGGAGCTGCCATTCTCATTTTTACGGGTGTAGGAAGTTGGCGTATCATGCTCGGCAGCGTGATTGGAGCTGCGGCCATGGGCTATTTGTTCAATTTATGGGGNGCTAATGCCTTAATGCAGTTTGATTGGATGAATCACCTGATTGTAGGTGGATTTGCCTTTGGAGTTGTCTTTATGGCCACCGATCCAGTATCGGCAGCACAAACGGTTCGTGGAAAATGGATTTACGGAATTCTCGTAGGGATATTGTGTATTCTCATCCGCGTCTTTAACCCTGCTTATCCCGAGGGAGTAATGCTTGCCATTTTATTGATGAATGTCTTNGCACCAACNATNGANCACTATGTGNTNCANGCCAANGTCAANCGAAGACTTAAAAGAAAACAACACAGTNCAACTGTGCAAACNGCTTAATNATGAANNGAGATTCTAACGCTTACACTTTTGGATTTGCCGCTGCCATGGTGGTNGTGGTCGCTTCCGTATTGGCCTTNACCGCAAGTTCTCTAAAGGACTTACANCAAGAAAATGTNCGTAAAGAAAAAATGCANAACATACTCGCAACNATTGGNATNGAAACCGATCGNGANGGNGCNGAANNNCTNTTNAANGANCATATTGTTTCNCAACTTGCCTTGCGAAATGACGGCACNGTCGATCAAGCTGTTGATCCTTTCTCGGGAATTAAACTTGCCTTAGAGCTAAAAAAAGACCCAAGTGAGCAGCGTTTTCCTCTCTATTTGGCAAGCGTTGACGACGCGTCATATTACATTATCCCCTTACGTGGCTCTGGCCTATGGGATGCCATTTGGGGGTATATCGCATTAGAATCCGATCGGAATACGATCAAAGGAGCTGTGTTTGACCACAAAGCAGAAACCGCTGGCTTGGGGGCNGAGATCACCCAGCAATGGTTTATGGATCGCTTTGTCGGAGAAAAAGTATTTGACAATGACGGTAAATTGGTTGGCATCTCGGTTTCCAAAACAAATAACGACCCTAAAGACCTNNATAAANACGACCATGAGGTTGATGCGATATCGGGAGCGACAATCACAGGTGATGGTGTTTCGGATATGATTATGGAACGTCTGACGCACTATCAANCCTACCTAACACAAAACCAAACCACAACAGCAGTTGCTNTAAATGACTAATCGATATGTCTAAAAAAACAAACAAACCACTGATTCTTTTTGTCGCAAAGGAAAAAGAGNNTTTGTTTTCAAAAAAGAACAGAGCACTTCTCACAGACCCTTTAGANGACAATAATCCCATTACCGTTCAGGTACTCGGGATTTGTTCTGCTTTGGCGATAACCGTTCAGCTTGAGCCGGCAATCGTGATGACCATCTCTGTGATTGCCGTGATGGGTGCGAGTAACGTGATTGTTTCACTATTGAGAAATCTGATTCCGAATCGTATTCGAATCATNGTACAGCTCGTTGTTGTTGCCTCTATGGTAATTCTAGTCGATCAAATTTTACGTGCTTATGCATATGACGTGAGTAAACAGCTATCGATATTTATCGGGCTGATTATCACAAACTGTATTGTTATGGGACGTCTAGAGGCCTTTGCTTTGGGCAATGGTGTTTGGAAGTCTCTTTTAGACGGCGTTGGAAATGCTGCTGGGTATGGCTTTATGCTCATATTGGTTGCCTTTTTTAGGGAGCTATTTGGATCAGGGAAACTATATGGTTACCAGATTATTCCAGAATCTCTCTACGAAATGGGATATGTCAACAACGGATTCATGTTGCTTTCTCCAATGGCACTTATCACTGTTGGTGTTATAATATGGATTCAACGTGCTCGCAATCGTAAACTCATAGAAAAAGGATAAATCATGGATTACGTAAACTTATTTGTACGGAGTATTTTTATTGAGAACATGGTTTTCGCCTATTTTCTAGGGATGTGTTCTTATCTCGCAGTTTCCAAAACGGTAAAAACTGCGGTTGGACTTGGATTTGCAGTCGTGTTTGTATTATCGATTACCGTTCCGATCAATTATTTGTTAGATAGCTATTTGCTTCGGTCAGGAGCCTTGACATGGCTGGACTCAAGCTATGCAGATGTTGACTTAAGCTTTCTGAGTTTTATCATGTTTATAGCGGTAATTGCTTCGATGGTACAACTTGTCGAAATGATCGTTGAAAAAATTGCACCTGCCCTTTATGGTGCTCTTGGAATCTTTTTACCACTAATCGCAGTAAACTGTGCGATTCTTGGTGGGAGTTTATTTATGCAACAAAAAGATTTTGGAGGTATTCTCGAATCAACTATTTATGGTACAGGATCTGGAATCGGCTTTTTCTTGGCCATTCTTGCAATTGCCGCCATTCGCGAAAAGATTGCCTATTCTAACATACCAGCACCTTTGCGTGGGTTGGGAATCACATTTATAATAACAGGTCTCATGGCCATTGGGTTTATGAGTTTTATGGGAATTAAGATTTAAGCATTATGGATATTACAGTTGTTCTTGCTAGTGTAGTTGTTTTTATGGTTATCGTGTTCCTATTGGTTGGAATGCTATTGGGGGTCAAAGCCAAGTTACTTCCTTCGGGCCCAGTAAAGCTGATGATTAATGGGTCACAAGATGTTGAGGTTGGCTCAGGGAGTACGCTTCTAACTACGCTTGGAAATAATAAAATCTTCTTACCATCAGCTTGTGGTGGAGGGGGAACTTGCGTCCAGTGTAAATGTATTATTAAAGAGGGTGGAGGTGAGATACTCCCCACAGAGGCACCCCACTTCACTAGAAAAGAAATTGCAGAAGGATGGCGCTTGGGCTGCCAAGTAAAAGTGAAACAAGATATGGTTATCGAAGTACCTGAAGAGGTGTTTGGAATTAAAAAATACGAAGCTACCGTGGTTCGTAACTGGAACGTGGCATCGTTTATCAAAGAGTTTGTCGTTGCGATTCCTGAGGAGATGGACTATAAGGCAGGGGGTTATATTCAAATTGAAATCCCGCAATGTGAAATTCCATATAAAGATATTGATATCTCTGCTCACCCTGAGGAGCACCCTGATGACGCCAACAAGTTTCAACTCGAATGGGACAAGTTTGGCCTATGGGATCTCAAGATGAAAAACACTGAGGTTGTAGAGCGTGCTTACTCGATGGCTTCCTACCCAGCTGAAGGAAAAGAGATTATGCTCAACGTACGTATCGCTACGCCCCCATGGGATCGAAATAAAAACGCATGGATGGACGTAAACCCCGGTGTAGCATCGTCCTATATTTTCTCGAAGAAACCTGGAGATAAAGTAACAATTTCAGGTCCCTACGGAGAGTTTTTTATCAACCACTCCGAATCTGAAATGTTGTATGTTGGTGGAGGTGCAGGAATGGCACCGATGCGTTCTCACTTATATCACTTGTTCCGTACACTCAAAACTGGTCGTAAGGTTACCTTTTGGTATGGAGGTCGTTCACGTCGTGAGTTGTTCTATGTCGATCATTTCCGTGCCTTGGAAAAAGATTTTCCGAACTTCAAGTTTTATGTTGCACTTTCCGAGCCCCTAGAGGAGGACAATTGGAAGGTGAAGGACAATTTGGACGCTGATGGTGATGGATTTATTGGATTTGTTCACCAAGTTGCGATCGACCAATATCTGAACCATCACGAGGAGCCCGAGGATATTGAAGTGTATTTCTGTGGACCACCATTGATGAATATGGCCGTTGAGAAAATGGCCGAAGACTTTGGCGTTCCGCCAGAAAATGTTCGATTTGACGACTTTGGCGGATAACCCCACAGAAAAAGAATTACATCAATTGGCGATGAAAACAGTGGGCGATGATCTCATCGCCCAAGGATACGAATTTGTTGCGGTCAATAGTGAATTGAAAAAAGACCCTCAATTTGTCTGCAAAAAAGAAAAACAACTCATTTTTATCGTGGTAAAGGCAACTGTATATCCCGCCAACCCAAAGGATTACGATCTAGAACTTCTCGACAAAATCAAAAGTCATGCAGAGAAATACGATGCTACAGTTTGTTTTGCAGGTGTAGGATTTGCACGAGCTGACAATTACAACTTACCTTTGGTAAAGTCTCAACCCTATGCGATCAATTATGAAGGTCTTCAATACTTATAGCTTATTCGTTGTTCTCGCTTTTGTTGGCTGTACATCAAATACAGAACCCCAACGTTTGTCTGGCTATGCCTTAGGGACGACCTATAACATTACCTATTTTGACACCAGAGCCAATCCCAATTTAGTTCCAGCGATCGATTCTGTTTTTTATGTTCTAAACAAATCGATGTCAACCTACATAAAAAACTCTGACATCTCCAAAATCAATCGGGGGGATGACCAAGTGGTTGTCGATAATCATTTCAAAACGGTTTTTAATGCTTCAAAAGCTGTTTTTACAGCCACCCAAGGTTTTTTTGATCCAACTGTGGGGAGTCTTGTCAATGCCTATGGTTTTGGTCCTGAAGAGGGTTTGGCGACACTCACAGCTTCCGATCGTGATCGCTTGCTAGCTCTTACAGGATTTGAAAAAGTTACACTACATGAAGAAGGTCGTATTGACAAGTCCAATCCAAATATTTACTTAGACTTTAATGCCATTGGTAAAGGCTATGCAGTTGATGTGTTATCATCGTATATGGAAAAGAGGTTTGGCTATACCAACACTCTTGTTGAGATCGGTGGTGAGCTCCAAGCCAAAGGCAAACATATACTTAAAAACAGCCCATGGACTGTTGCGATTGATACGCCCAATGAAGATGCAGCAGAACGGGATTTGTTGCGAACACTCACACTTCAAAATCAGGCCTTGGCGACATCTGGAAATTATCGTAAATACCGAATCGACGAGAAGGGCAATAAGTACGTACACACGATTAATCCTTTTGACGGCACGGCACAACCATCTAAGGTGCTGAGTGCATCGGTAATTGCAGCAGACTGTATGACCGCAGATGCCTATGCAACGGCCTTGATGTCGATGCCCATATCAAAGATTGAAACATTACCCTTGGATGGGATTGAATATATGTTGGTTCTTGCTGGGGATAATGGAAACTATGATATTCAACGGAGCCCAGGATTTCCTTCGCTCAATTTGCCTTAGTACAAATCGGAATGATTTCGTTGGCTGGCACTGCATAGCGTGTCTGTTCCTCTAAAGTAAGTTGCTCAGCATAAGCCAACATCTTTACTGTAAAGCCAACTTGCTCAAGTCTGTTTTGATAATCTTTCCCATAGATTCGAACATGATCATATTGTCCAAAAACTTGGGCGCGCTCTTTGGGGTCTGTAATGCGATCGTCCTCAAAAGTGTCTTGATCGAGGCGTAAGGGAACCTGCAGAATGGCAGTTCCTTCAGGCTTAAGCACACGATATATCTCTTGCATGGCGATTTTATCGTTGGGGATGTGTTCCAAGACATGATTGCAAACGACCCAATCAAACTGTTGATCGGAAAAGGGGAGGTTACAGATATCGGCTTGCACATCGGCGATGGGAGAGTGCAAGTCAGAAGTGATGTAGCTTCGGTGGTTTAGCTGTCGAAAGCGTTTGATAAAGGCCTGTTCGGGGGCGATATGTAAGACATCAGCAGCACGATCGAAAAAGTCGGTTTCTCGATCAAAATACAACCACAACAGTCGATGTCTTTCGAGTGAAAGAGTTCCCGGGCTCAGCACATTTGGCCGTTGTTTTTGGTAGCCATAGGGTAAAAACTTACGATAGGATTTTCCGTTTATTGGATCGGTAAATCCCTTGCCACGATACCAATAGTCGAGTAGGGGATAAAGCCATTGACTTACTCGTATCAATAGTGGGCGAGGGAAAAGACGCAATGCAAAACGAAACAAGGCACTCACTTGCTCAATGGTTTTGTTCGAAAGCGATCTTCTTCATCACTTTGAATGCCAAGTGCTTGATAAACATAATCAAAAGTAGAGAGCAACTCAGGTTGACCATTAACAATGGCAATATTGTGCTCAAAATGCGCACTTGGTTTGCGGTCTGCAGTCAAGATTGTCCAGCCGTCGGAAAGCTGATTGATTTTGTGAGTCCCCATATTAATCATGGGTTCAAGGGCGACGACCATCCCCTCTTGAAAGGCCTTGCCACTACCTCGTCGTCCGTAGTTTGGCATTTCTGGTTTTTCGTGCATGGTTTTACCTAGACCATGTCCGACCAACTCGCGAACAACCCCATAACCATATGATTCCACATATTGCTGTATGGCATGGCCAACATCACCGACTCGTTTGCCCACACAAAACTGCTCAATGCCAATATACAAGGATGCCTTGGTTACCGTGAGGAGTTGGTGGGTTTTTTTATCGACTTCCCCAACCTCAAAGGTGTATGCGTGGTCACCATAATATCCATTTTTTAATGCGCCGCAGTCGATTGAAATGATATCACCATTTTCTAGTGGTTTGTCATTAGGAATGCCGTGTACCACTTGCGCATTGGGGCTCACACAAAGGGTATTGGGAAAATCGTATAGTCCAAGAAAACCGGGCACTGCTCCGTGATCACGGATAAAGGTTTCGGCAAGACCGTCGAGATATAATGTTGTCACCCCGGGTTTGATTTCTCCTGCGAGCATGCCCAAAGTCCTGGACACCACGAGCGCACTTTCTCTGATCAGTTCGATTTCCTCAGCTGTTTTTTGCAAAGCCATTTCTAAAAATCGTATGCGTGCTTATAGCCCTTGTCTTGCAGGATGTCGAGGATATCTTGCTCTAGAGATATGATCGGAAACTCAACAATCCGATTGATTTCCTCGCCGTCTTTTGAAAAGACAAACGTGGGGACGTTGGTAACGCCTGCCTGTTCAGCACTCCCATCGTGGCTGACTTTGTCCTCGTTTAGAGCAACTATCGGTTGGACTTGATCATTGGCTTCAAGAGAGTCTATGATTTTAAAAAAACCAGGCACTTCCCGCTGACTGTCTTCACACCAAGTACCCATATAAATCGTTACCTCGATATCATCAAATAAACAATCGATTTGTGAAACCAACGCTTTGTTTAAAGGGTGCGCATTGTAGTTTTCTACAAACCAACTGTTGTGGGTGCTGTTTTCCAATTGGTCTCTGCTGAATTCTCCAAAAGATTGGAATGGCGTTGTGCATGCCACAAAGCCAAAAATGAAACATAGAAATAGGATATTATTTTTCATACCATTACAATAAAGAATTTGCTGTCATTTCAGCTGGTTTTTCTACACCCATAAGGTCTAGGATTGTCGGTGCAATATTCCCCAAATTACCATTTTCTATGGATTTGTGCTTGTCATCGATCAAAATCATGGGAACGGGATTGGTTGTGTGTGCGGTGTTGGGGGATCCATCGGGATTGATCATCGTATCACAATTGCCGTGATCAGCGGTAATCAGTACACTAAAACCACCTGCTCTGGCGGCTTCAACCACATCCTTTGCACAGGCATCAACAGTTTCGCAAGCTTTGATAGCCGCCTCCATACTGCCTGTATGTCCAACCATATCGGGATTGGCGAAGTTGAGGCATATAAAGTCTGTTTCTTGGTTACGGAGTTTTGGAACGATGGCATCTCTCAACTCATAGGCACTCATCTCTGGCTGCAGGTCATAGGTTGCAACTTTGGGCGAGGGACATAGAATGCGTTCTTCGCCTTCAAATGGTTCCTCACGCCCGCCGTTAAAGAAAAAGGTCACATGAGGATACTTTTCTGTTTCAGCAATGCGGATTTGCTTTTTTCCTGCTTTGGCAAGAATTTCCCCAAGGGTATTGGTCACATTGTCCTTGTCAAAAACGACTTGAACCCCCTTAAAAGAGTCATCGTAATTTGTCAGTGTTACAAAGTGAAGATTTTGTTTTTTCATATCGTAATCCCCAAAATCTTGCTGATGAAGCGCTTGTGTCAATTGTCGACCTCTATCCGTTCGGAAGTTAAAAAACACCACCACATCACCAGCTTGTATGGTCGCTATAGGTTGATTGTCTGCTCCAACACCAACAAGTGGTTCGATAAATTCATCCGTAGTGCCATTTGCATAGCTATCCTTAATAGCTTCAACAAAATCAGTTGTTGATTTGCCTTTCCCATGAACCAATAAATCATATGCTTTTTTGACGCGCTCCCACCGCTTGTCACGATCCATCGCATAGTAGCGTCCAACGACCGATGCGATTTGAGCATTGTTGGCTGCGCAGCTTTCTTGCAACTCTTTAATAAAGGCAGCTCCTGATTTGGGGTCAACATCGCGACCATCGGTAAAGGCGTGGACATAGACATCGGGAACTTCGGCAAGCTTTGCAGCGCGAACCAATCCTTTGATGTGGTTGATATGGGCGTGTACACCCCCGTCAGAGACCAAACCGATAAAATGAAGTTTGGCCTTGTTTTCTTTAGCAGTTTTGAAAGCTTTTTGCAATACGGGTTCGTCTTTGAGCGTATCCTTATCAACAGCCATATTGATTTTGGCAAGGTCTTGATAAACCACTCTGCCAGCACCCAAATTCACATGTCCAACCTCACTGTTCCCCATCTGTCCGTTGGGAAGCCCAACATCCATACCATCTGTGCGGAGAGTAGCATGGGGATTGTTCATGTACAAAGAATCGATAAAAGGCGTGTTCGCTTGGTCAATCGCCGACACAGATGGGTCTGGAGAAATCCCCCAGCCGTCCAAAATCATCAATAGTGCTTTCATGCTGCAAAGATAAGTAGAACCCAGTGAAAGCAACCCGTATTGTCAATCAAATAATATGGGATTTATATCTAGAAGATGCTCTGTTGTGTAGCTTTTGAAGAAATCCGCATCTAAAAACTTACGCCCGAGCAACTGCTCATCTTTTGCAATTTCTGAAATCACTTGATTTGTCAAGACTTCCAAATACGCTTTTGAGAGGGAATGGTAGGTGTAGTGCCATGGCTCGTGGGCAAAGCCCTTACGGTTGGGGTGGTCTGTATAAACTTCCAAAAAGCCATAGTCTGCTGCATTGCGATTCATCCAAGAACGTAGTGCACTCGACGGGCCATCGCCATAAAATTTTTCTGCCAATAACACATCACCAGACTGCGGATTGGCATTGTCGATGATATCGATGTCTGTACCCCAATGGTGACGAGAGGTTCCTGGTAAAGTCGAATAGGTAATGATTTCCTGAATCGCATCTTTAGCGGGTAAACCTTGTAAGGTCAAAGTCTTGTACTTGGCATTCCAGATTTCCCGTTGCCGATGATAGCTGCGATGAGCAGATACCACCTTGATGTCGATGCCCTCTTTGGCAGCTGCCTGGCGCATGCGTTCGTAGGCTTCATAGACCTCTTCTTGCATACTACCAACGAGTGGAGGTGAAGTTTTTCCCAACACGAAAAGGGGATCGATATGTTGTGCAGAAGTATACATACTTACACACAAAAATAAACCCTTTAGCAGTGCTTTCATAATAGCCTTTTTTTCATGACATAGTGTGGTCCAAATATAGGAACCTCAAACTCAGATCCCTCAATACGATATCCCATCTTCAAATAAAAATCAGAAGCTCCCTTTCGGGCATTCATCCACAACAACATAAAACCGCAGGATTTTGCTTGAATTTCAGCTTCATTGATCAACAGACGACCAACCCCGTTGTTTTGGCTTGAGCTGCGTACTGCCATACCACGTATTTGTCCATTTGGAACGGTGAACGGACCATTTTTGGGGTTGTTCAAAATTGTACAAACACCAACCAAGGTGTTATGATTATAAGCCCCTAGATGAATCGTTGATTTAAGGTCATCTCCTGGTAAAATACAGCTTTCGACTGCCATACCTTGACGTAATACAGGATGACGAACGCTGTGGGTTGTTTCTGCAGAAATAGTTTTAATGTGTATTTTTGAAGATGCCATGCAGAATGTAGAATTCACTTACTTATCAAAGAACAATATAGCACAAATTGTTCCGCTTATGCAAGACTTTACCGCAAAGAAGTATTCAGATGAGGTTTTACTCGACCGATTAAAAGCCATGTTTTCCTACGACTATGACTGTGTTGCAATTTTTTTAGAAAATCAACTTATAGGTTTTTGCGGTTTGTGGTATCAAACACGTCATTACTCTGGCAAGAGTTGTGAGCTCGATCATTTTTATATCGATAAGTCCTTTCAAGGAAAAGGTTATGGTAAGCAATTTCTAGATTGGATCACCCAGCAACTCCAAGCTAAAGATTACGAAGCCATCGAGTTGAATGCCTACAAAGAAAACAAAGCAGGGCATCGTTTTTACGAACGAGAGGGCTTTGTACATTTGGGCTTTCATTTTGTGAAGCGTTTGTAAAATTTTGGCATTCACATTCGATTCTCTACCTTTAACGTAAACTCATGCAAAAAGCGATCTCCATATTGGCACTATTCTGTATTGTCTTTGCAGCTGCCCAACAAGACTATCGCACTTGGTTACGCGGGAAGGTGTTATATCAAGACAACAGCGTTGTCGCTGCTAATATACTCAACACCAACTCTGAACAAGCCACGATTACGGATGATAATGGAGAATTTGCAATTGAGGTTAAACTTGGAGATGAGCTCATTATTTCGTCTGTACAATATGAAATCCGCGCGCTTATTATCACTAAGGAGATCTTACAACGCAATCGTTTGGTGGTCGATGTAAACGAAAAAATACAAGTTCTCGATGAGGTGGTCGTGAGTCCCACACGCCCGGAAAAGTTTTTGGATTTGCAAGAGGAAGAATTTAAAAAGTTCGACTACACCTCAGATAAATCAACTCGTGTAGATAATGAAATCCTGCGAAAAAATCAACTCTATGAAGGCGTTGATTTTGTCAATATTTTCAAGCTAATGTACAAGACCCTTCGCAAAAAGGATTCAGACAAAAGTAGTGGTTCTCCCTACGCGCCAAGTGATGTAATTCGTCAAATCTACCCAGATGTGTTTTTTATGGAAGAACTTCAAATTCCTCCAGACCAAATCGGTTTATTTTTGGAGTATATCGATGACCGATTGGAGGCGAAAGATCTGTTAAAGAAGGAAAATGAATTTCAATTGATGGATTATTTAATCAAACAAAGTGAAAAGTTTGCAAAGGCTAAATAGAAATTTTCTTTGGCTAATGTGGGTTGTTGGATTTGTAGGACAAGCGCAAAGTATCGAAGATTTTTCAGGTAAAGTCATTTCAGATTCCCTTGACATTTCAGGGATTCATGTTGTTAACAAAAACAGTGGCGCAACCACCATTACCAATCGAAAAGGAGAATTTTCGATAGGTGCTAAACCCACAGATACTATTCTTTTTTCTGCAGTTCATATCAAGCTGCAGGCCTTGGTTATGGATTCCTTGGTACTCTCACAACCCGAAATTAATGTGTATATAGAGCATGCAGTTAATGAACTTAAAGAGGTTGTTGTGAAACCCCATAATCTGACAGGAAACCTCGCTGACGATGTAACTTCTGCTCCGCCTCCCCCAATCAATTTTAAGGATGTTGGGATTCCAGGGTTTGAAGGAGAGCGTCGTGAAAAAATCAGATACAGCAGTACAGGAAACTTGATTTTAAGTACTTTGCTATTGCCCATCATGCCATTGGATATTGAAGGTATGTATAAACAAATCAGTGGCTATAACAAACGACTTCGGCAAAGTCGGAAGCTTAACAAACAACTCCAAACTGTACATCGTATGATTGACTTTTATGGGACCGATTTTTTGCAACGCGAATTCAGTTTGAGTGATGAGGAAGTCTATGGCTTTGTGTTGGCTTGTGTAGAAAACAGTCCAGAGATGCAAACGGATTACTTAAACGGAAATCACCCGCTCGTTCTTGAGGGGATGACGCAGTACGCAAACACCCAAACTAAGGAATGATTAACCGAATCTTTGCATTTTCGTTTTTTGTGTGCTTGCTATTTTTTCAAGCCACGATTCACCCCTATTATGTCAGCACCCTAGATATTGATTACCGCCCCGAACGTGAGGCCTTACAAATCACCATGCGTGTGTTTACAGACGATTGGCAGTTGATGCTCAACACCCACTATGATAAAAGCCTTCGTTTGGATCCCGACACGAATGAGGAGCAAATGTTGATCCACTCCACAGATTACCTTCTACAATATTTGGAATTAAACCTCAATGACACATACGTTAATCCAAGCGTTTTGGGGAGGGAGTATCATGACGATCAGTTGGTTTTGTATTTAGAGGTAATGGGCGTGGTAGAACTCCAAACCCTAGCAGTGTCCAACCGCATACTCTTTGCGGAATTGGAAGGTCAGCAAAATATCGTACGGATCAAAACCCCAACAAAACGAAAAAGCTTTTTGCAATCCCAAGGACGGGCGCGGGATGTGTTTCGTGTTATCTAAACGCTGTTTGGTTTATGCCTTTAGCAGATTACTTTGTTATGCATTGAATATTATTATCAGTCGTTAAACATTCCTGTTTAAAAAAACATGATATAATCCAATCCTTTTCGTTATTTTTAACTCCTTTTATTAAAAAAAATGTTCAATATGAAACTTTTTATTTCCTCAATATTATCACTCTGCTTTATACTACCTTCCTTGGCATTAGCCCAAGAACAAAATCTTGAAGGTCCCAAGCAAGGGCATACCAATCAAAACAAATTCCGTCAGCTTTACAACGAGTTTTCAACACCCAATGATTATCGAACCGCAAGTGGTGCCCCAGGTCCCAAATACTATCAGCAACGTGCCGACTATGTGATGGACATCAAAATCGATGATGAAACCCAACGCCTTTACGGAGAGGAAACGATTACCTATACCAACAATTCGCCCGATGCGTTGGCTTATCTATGGGTGCAGCTCGATCAGAATATCCGAAAAAAAGATTCTCCAGCTCTTTTAAAAAACAGCCAGTCTCTGGAACAGGTATCCCAGTTGTCCACCTTTGCCAATAACCACCTTGGCGACCCTTTTGACGGTGGATTTAACATCGAAAAAGTAACAGACGCTCAAGGAAATCCCCTTCCATACATCATCAATCAGACCATGATGCGAATCGACCTGCCAACCCCATTGCAGTCGGGTGGTCAAGTGGTGTTTTCCATCAAATGGTGGTATAACATCAACAACCACGTGGTCAACCGTGCGCGTTCGGGCTATGAATATTTTCCTGCCGATGATAACCGCGCCTATGTGATTGCACAGTTTTTCCCTCGGATGTGTATGTACGATGATGTGGAGGGATGGCAAAACTATCAGTTTTGGGGCAATGGCGAGTTTGCACTTCCCTTTGGCGATTACGAGGTCAATCTGACCGTGCCAGCCAACTTTATCGTTGATGCCACAGGTGAACTGACCAATCGTAAAGAGGTGTTTTCTAAATTAATGATGAATCGCTACAAGCTAGCCAAAAAAACCTATGACAAGCCCGTAATGATTGTCACTCAAGAAGAAGCTGAGGCCAACGAAAAAACCACAACAACCAAAACCAAAACATGGAAGTTTTCGGCAAAGAATGTTCGGGACTATGGCTTTACAGCATCTAAAAAATACATTTGGGATATGATGGCTGTCAAGGTTGGCGACCGTGACGTCATGGCCGTATCACTCTATCCAA
>PBNJ01000002.1 GCA_002723075.1 Flavobacteriaceae bacterium
AACTTATATTGTTCAAATCCTCTTAGAAAATGGAACAATCAAAAGCTTTAAAATTATAAAGGAAAATTAATCATTAATTAGTAAAGTACATCAATATTCCAACTACAATTGCAACCAAAACAAACGATAACACAACATCAATTGTATCGTAGGATCCTTTGTTTTCAAACTTATGCTCTTTGGTGAGTGTACCAAATGATAATCCTGAAATTCTTTTATAATCTGGAGGACTAGTGGCTAAACTTATTGAGATACAAAGTGCTACAGAAAATAGAAACATAAATATGGCCATATGAGCAAAATTGATTGTTGCAAAGCCATACATCAGATTGTCATGTACTGCCCCTGCTGAAATATCTGCTTGATAGTATATCTCAGATGAAAGTCGCAATACAAGAAGTGCCAATCCTGCAATAAGTGTAGAAATCGCAGCTTGCGCATTTACTCTTTTCCAAATGATACCAAGTAAGAAAACAGCAGTTACAGGAGGAGCGATATAGGATTGTACATTTTGTAAATATTGATACATTACACCACCTCCGATTCGTTCCATAATTGGAATCAAACAATACCCAATACAACGATAATTGCTGTTGCAATTTTTCCTGTAGTCAACAATTCTCTTTCTGACTTTTTTGGCTTTAATTTTTTATAAATATCTATTGTGAAAATTGTCGAGCAAGAGTTAAAAACTGATGCTAAAGAGCTCATAAGTGCTGCCATCAGTCCTCCAGCTACGAGGCCTTTCAGGCCCACCGGTAGCAGCGTCTTGACAAGCATCGGAAAGGCACGATCGGCCTTTTCAATTGCAAATACTTCAGGGTTTTGAATGCCTAGTGCAAATGCAATGATTCCAGGGACTAAAAAGATAAGGATGGGTAATAGTTTCAGGTAGGCCCCAAAAATAGCTCCTCTACGACCAATTTTGATATTATGTGCAGCGAGTGTTCTTTGCACAATATATTGGTCGGTACACCAATACCAAATCCCGACAATTGTTCCCCCAATCAACAAGCCAGTCCACGGGAAGTCTGGATCAGACATTGGTCTCCACATATTAAAGTGATCAGGGCTGACAGCTCGTACAGTNTCTTGCAATTCATNCCATCCACCAACTTGTTGTAGTCCTANGTACGTAATAACAACTGAACCCAAAATTAGAACAATNGTTTGGAGGGTTTCNGTATAAATNACAGCTTTCATCCCTCCAACNACNGTATATATACCAGTAAATACNACAACNCCTATTGCTCCATACCAAAANGGAATTCCCAATAATTCAGANACAACAATTCCACCAGCATAGATGGTTACAGAAACTTTTGTTAGTACATATGCAAGAAGAGAGAAAACAGACAAAAACCACCTGGATCTACTATCAAATCGTTTTTCCAAAAACTCTGGCATTGTAAAAGCACCGCTTCTTATATAAAAGGGTAAAAACAACCACCCAAGAAGGAGTACGATCCACGCATGCAACTCGTAGTGAGCCATGGGAGTACCTGATTCAAATCCTGTACCAGCCAAGCCAACAACATGCTCAGATCCAATATTGGAAGCAAAAATAGAAGCTCCTATCACAAACCAACCAACGTTTCGACCTGCTAGAAAGTAATCTTCTGTGTTTTTATTTCTTTGTAAAACCACCCAAACAGCAACTGCAATAAGTGCCAGGAAATAAATTCCTAATACAATCCAGTCTAAAGTCTCTAATACTGAAGTCATAATTTATATGTTTTGATTGATAATATTTTCTAATCTTTCTTGTTTTCCACATATTGCTGGAATTGAATCCGTATGTAATGCCAATTCATATAGGTCTGTCAATTGCAATTTACCTTCTTCAAAATCTCTTCCTTTTGATTGATTAAACGAATCGTATCTATGGTCTACAATTTTTGAAAAAGATGGATCATTTAATTGGAAATTTATCATTAAATAATTTGTTCAGACTAAATTTAATGAAAAAAATATCTCCAAAAATAATTTTTTATCCTTGGAGATAATTTGTGACCCAAACATACAGTAGTTCAGACTTTTTGAATCGAATTAGTGATATGTAGCCAAAAAAAAATATTCCCAGAAATAAAAAATTATTTTTGGGAATAATCCGTGACCTCGGCAGGATTCAAACCTGCAACCTTCTGAGCCGTAATCAGATGCGCTATTCAGTTGCGCCACGAGGCCTTTTGCGTCGGCAAATATATCCTATTTTACCTTCTTTACAAAACTATAAAGCTCGCATTGTCACATAAGATCTCCACCCAATAAGAGCCAATTGTGCCTTGGAGGCCTCGGCAAGATTAACCCCTTTCTTGGACAAACTAGGTAGAATGGCTTTGTTCAACTTTGCCAAAATTTGGAAAAAGAATTTTTTCATAATCAAAAATACAAAAACTCTTGTGTTGTATCTTCGCAATATGGGAATGGATGTATTAAAAATTGTAGCAGGACTCGTTGGGCTCATTGTAGGTGGCGAGTGGTTGTTACGGGCAGCTGTTGGGACTTCAAACCGATTTTCCATTCCAAAATTTATTATCGGAATGACCNTAGTGTCTTTTGCGACCTCACTTCCTGAACTCATTGTGAGTGTTCGTTCTGCCTTAGCAGGATACCCTGACCTTGCATTGGGGAATGTGGTGGGCTCAAATATTGCCAATCTTGGTCTTGTCTTGGGTGTCGTATTATTATTTACCCGAATCCATGTTACCAAAAGCTTTTACCAGTCCGATTGGCCAATGATGTTCATCGCCTCTATTCTTTTATGGGCGTTTATTCAAAATGGAACCATCACTGCACTTGAAGGACTTGCATTGGTAACACTGCTTATACTGATGCTATTCTACCTATTGCGACGAAAGGAGCATGCAGATTTTGTTGCCGATGATTTAGAGTCGTTACTGTCATGGCCAAAAATTTTGTTGTTAATTGTATTTGGCNCCGCATTTCTGGCCCTCGGATCGGACTTGTTGGTCAATGGTGCTGTCAATGTTGCAAGTCAACTCGGGGTAAGCGAAAGAGTTATCGGGATAACAGTGGTTTCAGTCGGAACCAGTGTGCCAGAACTTGCAGCTTCGCTTGTTGCGATAGCCAAGCGTGAAAATGCGATTTCTATTGGGAATCTCCTAGGTTCAAACCTATTTAATATTCTTGCTGTACTGGGAATTACGGCCCTCATTCATCCATTGACTGTGGTTGATCATGTCTTACTCGATTTTGATATCTATGTGATGATTGGAATCGCTGCGCTTTTAATCCCATTGGTTTTTTCGCCTAAGAAAATGCAAATCTACTGGCGTGACGGTCTAATTTTACTTGTAGTCTACATCGCATTTATTGCCAATACTCTAAACTAAAAAAAAGCACCCAAAAGGTGCTTTTTTTGTCTTGGTTTGCATTTGAAAACTAAACCTTTGCAGACTTTACCGTTTTGATAATTCGAGCTGCAATTTTGTAAGGATCGCCGTTTGAAGCAGGTCTTCTGTCCTCTAACCAACCTTTCCAGCCTTTTTCAACTGTCATAATTGGAATGCGGATTGATGCGCCACGGTCAGAAACACCATAGCTAAACTCATCGATAGATTGTGTTTCGTGGTCTCCTGTCAATCGTTGGTCGTTGTAAGCTCCATAAACTTCGATATGTTCTTTCACTACAGGACGGAAAGCCTCACAAATGGTCTCATATGTTTCTTTAGAACCACAGGTTCTTAAGGTTGTATTCGAGAAGTTTGCGTGCATTCCAGATCCATTCCAGTCTGTAGCGCCTAATGGCTTTGGATGGTAATTGATTGATAAACCATACTCCTCAGCCAAACGCTCAAGGATATAACGGGCAACCCACATTTCATCCCCAGCTTTTGCAGCACCTTGCGCGAAGGTTTGATACTCCCATTGTCCTGGAGCAACCTCGGCGTTTGTACCTTCCACATTGATTCCAGCATCTAGGCACAGATCGAGGTGACGGTCCATAATTTCTCTACCGAAAGCATTGCTTCCACCTACAGAACAATAAAATTGACCCTGTGGTGTTTGATCTTTTGGAAATCCAAGAGGAAGATTCGTTTCTGGATCCCAAAGGAAATATTCCTGCTCAAATCCAAACCAGAAATCATCATCATCGTCATCGATCATCGCACGACCATTTGACTCGTGAGCTGATCCATCAGGATTCAATACCTCAGTCATAACCAAAAACCCATCTCTACGAGCTGGATCGGGATAGATAGCTACTGGTTTGAGTAAGCAGTCTGAAGAACCTGTAATGGCTTGCTGAGTAGAACTCCCATCAAACCCCCACATCGGTACATCTTCAAGCTTACCACTGAAATTTTCAATTATTTTTGTTTTACCGCGTAAATTGGCAGTGGGCTTGTACCCATCCAACCATAAATATTCAACTTTTGACTTACTCATAATAGTATTTTTACCGCACAAATGTATATTTTTTTGACTCCCCCTGTCAAAGTTGTGGGGGTAAACTATGAACATTAATACTAGTTTTATGAACACCCTATTTTTGATAGGGGTAAATTTATTTTTTCTTAATATTCATAATTCATATTGAGAATATTGCAGAATTAAAGACAGTCAATTGGCATTATTGCGTATTTTTGAATAAAATCTACCGTTATGTCAACAATTCGCTTTACTGCAGTTCAAAATGCGTCCCAAAGACAACCTATTGAGCCATTGTCCCATCATGATCGTTCTCAACTATTTGCCAATCATGTTTTTGATAAAAATGCCATGCGTGCCTACCTGACCAAAGAGGCATATCAGCAAGTTTGTATGGCCATTGATAAAGGTGGACAAATCGATCGCAAAGTGGCCGACCACGTCGCTGCATCGATGCGTGATTGGGCGTTATCCAAACAAGCCACTCACTACACACACTGGTTTCAACCCCTCACTGGAGCAACAGCCGAAAAGCACGATGCCTTTTTTGACCTAACTTCCGACGGGGCTGCCCTCGAAAATTTTGATGGCGCACAGCTCGCTCAACAAGAACCAGATGCGTCGAGTTTTCCAAGTGGCGGCATTCGCAATACATTTGAAGCACGTGGTTATACTGCTTGGGACCCAACTTCACCAGCTTTTATTTACGGTACAACCTTGTGTATCCCCACCGTTTTTGTGTCCTATACAGGGGAAGCCCTAGACAACAAAACCCCTTTATTACGTGCCTTACATGCTGTTGATCAAGCTGCAACTAGTGTCGCTCAGTATTTTGATAAAACAGTCACCAAGGTTATTGCTACACTTGGTTGGGAACAAGAATATTTCTTGATTGATAAATCGCTTGCGCAAAGTCGCCCTGATCTCGTACTCACTGGTCGTACCCTTCTTGGTCATGCACCTGCTAAAGGCCAACAGCTCGATGATCACTATTTTGGTTCTATCCCAAACCGCGCCTTATCGTTTATGAGAGAGCTTGAGCATGAGTCCATGTTGCTCGGAATTCCGGTTAAAACTCGACATAATGAGGTGGCACCAAACCAATTTGAATTGGCACCGATTTTTGAAGAAGCCAATCTATCGGTTGATCACAATGCATTGCTTATAGACATCATGGGCAAAATTGCCAGCAGGCACAACCTTAAAGTATTGTTGCATGAAAAGCCATTTGCAGGAATCAACGGTTCTGGAAAACACAACAACTGGTCTTTGCAAACAGATACTGGCGTAAACTTGTTGAGTCCTGGGAAAACGCCGATGAGAAACCTCCAGTTTCTGACCTTTTTTATCAACACCATCAAAGCAGTTAAGGATTATGAGTTTTTGCTTCGCTCCTCAGTTGCGAGCGCGAGCAATGATCATCGACTCGGGGCCAATGAGGCACCACCAGCCATACTCTCTGTGTTTATAGGAGAACACTTAACCAGAGTATTAGACGATTTGGAAAATGTGTCAGAAGGAAAACTTTCGCCCAAAGAGAAAACAGATTTAAAATTAAATGTTGTTGGTAAAATACCCGAAATTCTTTTGGATAATACGGATAGAAATCGAACGTCACCCTTTGCATTTACAGGAAATAAATTTGAGTTTCGAGCGGTTGGCTCTTCTGCCAATTGTGCCAATCCGATGACGGTGCTTAACACTGTTGTTGCTAGTCAACTAAAAGCCTTTAAAAAAGAGGTCGACAAGCTGATAAAAACCAAAAAACTCAAAAAAGATGATGCGATTTTTAATGTTTTGCGAGATTATATCAAAAAACTACGCCCCATACTATTTGAAGGGGATGGCTACAGTGAAACTTGGGCAAAAGAAGCCAAACGAAGAGGTCTTTCCAATACCCCAAAAACGCCAGATGCCTTAAAAGCACGCTTGGAAAAGCAAAGTATTTCTCTTTTTGAGGATATGGGTGTGATGAATGCCACAGAAGTTCGTGCTCGCTATGAAATACAAGTGGAGGAATATGTTATGCGGATCCAGATTGAAAGTCGCGTGCTTGGGGATATTGCGCGAAACCATATCATCCCCACAGCGGTAAAGTATCAAAATACACTGATCGAGAATGTGCGTGGGCTAAAAGAAATCTATGGTTCAGAATATGCCAAACATGCCAGTGAGCAAATGGAGCTCATTGAAAAAATATCTTCTTATATCGCCAACATCAATCGGGGAGTGACAGAGATGATCAACGCACGTAAAAAAGCTAATTCAATATCCAACAATGAGCAACGTGCACAGTTGTATTGCAATGAGGTGTTACCATTTTTTGATGAAATCCGCTATCACTCTGACCGACTCGAGCTTCTTGTTGACGATGAATTATGGTCTATGGTTAAGTATCGTGAACTTTTGTTTTTGCGCTAACAAACAAACGGATATCTTTGTAAAAAATACCATTCATGTCCGACCAACGGTACAGCCAACGTGGGGTTTCCGCTACCAAAGATGATGTTCATAAAGCCATTGCCTCCATTGACAAAGGGTTGTTTCCCAAAGCGTTCTGCAAAATCGTCCCTGACCATTTGACGAATGACCCGAATTCTTGTATCGTTATGCATGCTGATGGAGCCGGAACCAAGTCTTCGCTTGCCTATATGTATTGGAGAGAAACAGGGGACTTATCTGTTTGGAAAGGGATTGCACAAGATGCTCTTGTTATGAACCTCGACGATTTGCTATGTGTCGGGGCGACAGACAATATCATGTTGTCATCGACCATTGGACGAAACAAAAACAATATCCCCGGTGAGGTTATTGCTGCCATTATTCAGGGGACAGAAGAACTGATAGCCGATTTGGCCCAACACGATGTACATATCTACAGCACAGGTGGGGAGACCGCCGACGTTGGGGATTTGGTGCGTACGATTATTGTGGATTCGACGGTTACCGCGCGCATGAACCGAGCCGACGTGATTGACAACGCTCGCATTCTAGATGGAGATGTGATTGTTGGCTTGGCCTCTTCTGGACAAGCCACCTATGAAAGCCAATACAACGGTGGAATGGGAAGCAATGGACTTACCTCTGCTAGACATGACGTCTTTTTCAAAATGCTAGCCGAACAATACCCAGAAAGTTTTGATCCCAATGTACCAGAGGAGTTGGTGTATGCAGGACAGAAATCATTGACCGACGCTACTGAAACCCCATTGGATGCAGGCAAGTTGGTACTTTCTCCAACACGAACCTACGCACCCATTATCAAAGCGATTTTAAATCAAGTCGATCGGAAGCAGATCCACGGAATGGTACATTGCAGTGGGGGAGCTCAAACCAAAATTTTACATTTTATCGATGATCTTCATGTTGTCAAAGACAATTTGTTTGATACACCTCCTTTGTTTCAACTGATTCAAGAGCAGTCTAGAACGGACTGGAAAGAAATGTACCAAGTCTTTAATATGGGCCACCGCATGGAGTTGTATGTAGCCGAAGCGATTGCCAGCACACTGATTTCAATTTCTAAGTCTTTCGGAGTAGATGCCCAAGTTGTCGGTCGGGTAGAGGCCTCACCAAAAAAACAACTCACGATTTTGTCTCCCTATGGGGAGTTTAGGTATTAAAGATTTAAACAAAGGACTTGAATCTCTAATTCATTCAGCATTTCACATTAATCACGTCTTTTTTCCGAGTGACCCGTTGCGTGATTTTGTCGTAACTTTGCCCTATGATCGACCGTTTGGCCATTGTAAAGCAGCGTTTCGACGAAGTTTCGGATTTGATAATTCAACCCGATATCATCGCCGACCAGAAACGCTATGTCGCTCTCAATCGGGAGTACAAAGATTTGAGTGCCTTGATGGAAAAACGAACTGCATATCTCAATCTGACCCAAAGACAACAGGAAGCAGAAGAAATCATCTCTGATGGATCGGATCCTGAAATGACTGATATGGCAAAAGAGGAGTTGGAGGAAGTCAAATCTAAGCTTCCAGAACTTGAAGAAACCATTCGCTTTATGTTGATCCCCAAAGACCCTGAGGACGCGAAAAACATCGTTATGGAACTCCGCGCGGGTACAGGTGGAGATGAAGCATCAATTTTTGCTGGAGACCTGTATCGGATGTACACCAAATACTGCGAAAGCAAGGGGTGGAAAGTGAGTGTTGTTGATTTGAGTGAAGGTACTGCAGGTGGATTCAAAGAAATCATCATGGAGGTATCGGGTACAGACGTATATGGCACAATGAAATTTGAGTCTGGCGTGCATCGTGTGCAGCGGGTTCCCCAAACCGAAACGCAAGGCCGGGTACACACCTCTGCTGCTACGGTGATGGTTTTGCCAGAAGCGGAGGAATTTGATATCGAAATCGATATGAATGAGGTTCGTCTCGATCTATTTTGTTCTTCGGGTCCTGGTGGACAGTCGGTCAATACGACCTATTCTGCTGTGCGGCTCACACATATCCCAACAGGGATTGTCGCACAATGTCAAGATCAGAAGTCGCAACATAAAAACAAAGAAAAAGCGCTCAAAGTGCTTCGTTCGCGTTTGTATGAGCTCGAACTCAGCAAAAAACTGGAAGAAGACTCTGCCAAGCGTAGTGCCATGGTGTCTTCTGGAGATCGATCTGCAAAGATTCGGACCTATAATTATCCGCAAGGCCGTGTGACTGATCACCGCATTGGACTTACACTTTACGACCTACAAAATATTGTCAATGGGGATCTCGACAAGTTGGTCGACGAAATCCAATTGCATTACAATACCGAAAAACTCAAAGTTTCTGGCGAACTGATATGACAATCCAATCACTCACCGAGCAGATTCGTAATAAAGTATCCTTCTTATGTGTAGGCCTGGATTCAGACCTTGCCAAGTTGCCACCAGTAGTACGCAATCACCCAGAAGCGCAGTTTGCATTCAACAAAGCAATCATTGAGGCAACCCATGATTTGGCGGTTGCCTATAAGATCAATACCGCTTTTTATGAGTCTGATGGTTCAAAAGGGTATCAAGCCCTAGAAAAAACCATACAATATTTGGATCAAAACCATCCAAACCATTTTACGATTGCAGACGCCAAGCGAGGGGATATAGGCAACACCTCAACCCAGTATGCCCGTGCCTTTTTTGAAAAGCTCCCATTTGACTCCGTTACGGTTGCTCCTTATATGGGACGTGACTCCATTGAACCCTTTTTGAAATTTGAGGGGAAGTATGCGATTATGCTTGCACTGACTTCTAATCAAGGAGCTTATGATTTTCAGACTTTAAACACTGTCGATCGTTCACTCTACGAAACCGTCGTCGCAACCAGTCGTACTTGGGATGGCGCCGATCGACTGATGTATGTGCTTGGCGCCACCAAAACCGAACATCTAGCCACCATTCGCGCTTTGACCCCAAAATCTTTCTTCTTGATCCCTGGTGTGGGGGCACAAGGCGGGGATTTGGAATCTGTATTTCATGCGGCAGCTAATGACGATATCGGACTCTTGGTCAATTCCTCAAGAAGTATCATTTTTGCTTCAAGCGGAGATGACTATGCCTTAGCAGCCAGAAATGCTGCAATGGATTTACAACAACAAATGAAAAAACTGCTCTGATGCTGCACTATTCCACCCATTTGCATCCCATTTCCAAAACTTGGGTCACTTTTGTCCATGGGGCAGGAGGGAGTTCTTCGATTTGGTTTAAGCAGTTGCGTGAGTTTTCAAAACATTTTAATGTATTGTTGCTTGACCTCAGGGGGCATGGAAAATCCAGAATGCAGTTGACTAACGTATTTAAAAAGAAATACACTTTTGATGTACTGGCAGAAGATATTATCGCTGTTTTGGACAAAGAAAAAATCAAATCGTCCCATTTTGTTGGGATTTCGCTTGGCACGATTTTAATCCGTCAGATTGGAGAAATGTATCCTCAACGCGTACAGAGTATGGTGATGGCAGGTGCGATTATGAAACTCAATGTTCGT
The DNA here is from genome assembly GCA_002723075.1 of Flavobacteriaceae bacterium. Lineage (GTDB taxonomy): Bacteria > Bacteroidota > Bacteroidia > Flavobacteriales > Flavobacteriaceae > UBA724. The sequence continues at coordinate 10,377 of PBNJ01000002.1, forward strand.
TCACAGATTTTAATGCGCTTTGGGAACATCTGTAAGTCAATTATCCCTTACCTCTGGCTATATCGATTGTTTGCCTATATCATAATGCCAAAAAAGAGCCATAAGGAGTCGAGGTTATTATTTGTTCGAGAGGCCAAAAAACTCTATCAAAAAGAATTTTTACGCTGGTATAAGCTCACTGCCGAACTCAAGCCTTTGTTGCGATTGTTTCGCCAAGTGGACATCAATATCCCTACTTTATATGTGATGGGAAGTGAAGATTATATGTTTTTGCCAAGTATTGAAAAACTAGCAGCGGCGCACCGATCTGCACAACTCTGTGTTGTTCCAAAATCAGGGCATGTGGTCAACGTGGATCAGCCAGAGACCTTTAATTCTCGTTCAATTTCATTTATTGAGAAACTCAATCGTTAAGAAAATACGATTGTTTTATTGCCATAGACCATGACTTTGTGGGCAATATGATTTTTGACTGCACGAGCGAGGACAATCTTTTCCAAATCCCGCCCTTTAGCCACAAGCTGACTGACACTGTGGGTGTGGGACACATGCGCAACATCCTGTTCAATAATTGGACCAGCGTCAAGTTCTTCAGTTACGTAGTGGCTTGTCGCTCCAATGATTTTCACACCGCGCTCAAAAGCAGAATGATAGGGTTTTGCCCCAGGAAAAGCAGGTAAAAAGGAATGATGAATATTGATAATGTTATTCGGATACTCATTGATGAGCTTTGGGGAGACAATCTGCATATATCGAGCAAGAACAATAAATGAGACGTTGTGTTGTTTAAGTAATGCCAACTGTTGTTCTTCGGCTTGCGCTTTGGTGTCTTTGGTGACAGGGACATGAAAATAGGGGATACCAAATGATTCTGCGATCGGCTGTAAATCAGGGTGGTTACTCAAAATAAATGGAATTTCTACCTCGAGCTCACCAGATTTAAATCGACCCAAAAGGTCATATAGGCAGTGGTCGTATTTGGACACAAACAGTGCCATACGTGGCTTTTTCTCTTGGGGGTAGAGTGACCATGTCATTTGATATTTTTCGGCGGGGCCATGGGCAAAGGCCTGTTGAAATTGTTCAATCGCTTGAAGATCGCCATTAAATTCACTTTCCAGACGCATGAAAAATGCCTTGTTTTCACGATCGACATATTGATCGATATACAGGATATTCCCCTTATGGCTGTAGATAAACTGGGTGACTTCTGCAATGATTCCCTTTTGATCGGGACACTGAATGACAAGAGTAAGTGCGCTCATATCGGTTGCAAATGTAATCATTAGAAAGAGGATAAAAAAAATCCCGCCTAAGCGGGATTTTTCAAAGAACTAAACTATAACCTAATTAATGTTGGTTTAAACGGAAATCCGCATACGCAGACATACCATGTTCGGCTCCGTCCAATCCAGCAATTTCTTCTTCTTTGCTCACACGCATTCCACCACATACCTTAGTTGTAATGAAACCGATGATTGTACAGGACACCACACAGAAAACCCCAGTGATACCAACACAAGCAGCTTGTACAGCAAATTGCTCAAATGAAGCACTGTCTCCAAAAATTCCTACAGCGAGGGTACCCCAGATACCAGCAAACAAGTGAACAGCGATTGCACCAACAGGATCATCAAGTTTTTGCTTGTCCATAAAGGCAATGGCAAGAACAACAACAATACCACCGATTGCACCGACGATAACAGCTTCTATTGGGCTCATCAAGTCCGCACCAGCTGTGATCCCTACCAATCCACCAAGAATACCATTCATAAACATTGTTACGTCGTAATTCTTGTAAAGTGCCAGTGAAAATATAAACGCAAAGATTCCACCTGCAGCAGCAGCCAAAGATGTTGTCACTAGTACCAAAGATGTCAATGCTGGGTCAGCAGATAATACAGAACCACCGTTGAATCCAAACCAACCTAACCAAAGGATTAATACCCCAGCAGCAGAGATTGGTAAGTTATGACCAGGAATCGCATTGGGCTTACCGTCTTTGTCAAATCGACCAAAACGTGCGCCTAAGAAAACGATTGCTACAAGAGCAGCCCAGCCACCGACAGAGTGAACGAGTGTAGAACCAGCAAAGTCATAAAAGCCAACTTCTTCAGTAAAGGTGCTGAAGAATCCACCACCCCATTGCCATGAACCAACAATTGGATAAACAAATGCAACGAGAAGTAAGGCGTAAAGCATAAACGCACCTAACTTGATTCGCTCAGCAACAGCTCCAGAAACAATGGTTGCAGCAGTAGCAGCAAACATTCCTTGGAACAAGAAGTCTGTCCAATATGTATAGCCCTCATTGTAGGCAAGGTCAGCAGCAGCAACAGAGTCAAGACCCCATCCCGCAAAGCCGAAATAGCCATTAAAGTCTCCCGGGTACATCAAGTTGAATCCGCCTATGGCGTACACAAGAAGCCCCATAGTGATAACAAAGAAATTCTTAAATAAAATATTTACGGTATTCTTTTGTCGGGTCATTCCACTTTCTAAAAAGGTAAACCCTAAGTGCATAAAGAATACAAGACCAGTACAGATCATCATCCATACGTTGTTTGTTGTTAATAATTCCATAGTATATATTTTATTTTAGTTTAATGTATCTCCTCCTTTGTCTCCTGTGCGGATGCGATAAGCATCTTCAACAGGGAGAACAAAGATTTTACCGTCACCAACACGACCAGTGGCACCAGCTTTTACGATGGCATCAATAGCAGGTTGAACAAAGTCATCATTGACAACAATTGACAACAAACGGCGTTGAATTTCAGAGGTGCTGTAAGAAACCCCACGGTAAACGTGCCCTTTCTTTTCGTTTCCAATTCCAGTTACATCCCAGTAGCTGAAAAAAGTCACACCAGCATCATAAAGAGCGTCTTTGACGTCTTCGAATTTGGTTTTGCGAATAATCGCTTCTATTCTTTTCATAACTAATAATTAAGTGAATAAATGTTTTCTAGAATTCTTAATTAGAAGCTCATTCCAAAAACTAGGAAAGCTGTCTCAGCATCAGGATTGTAAACAAAAGATGAGAATACAGGAAGGGAATAATCTTCGGTAATTTTGATGTCTTTGCTTCCACCGACAGCAATGTTTACGAGTCCGCTATCTCCATTGGCGTACCATGCAGTTTCAGCGTCGTCACTTCCATAACCAAGGGCAACATCAACAACACCTACCGAAAAAGCAGCTTCAAAATAAAGCGCCTCTACTTCCGTAAAATAACCTACAGTTAAATCAATTGGACCTACTGAAGCTCCACCACTAATTTCTAAGTAAGCATCTTCTAAAAGTCCCTCATCAGTAGCATATGCGCCACCAGCACCTGGAAATGTGTAGTTTGTAACAGTTAATGAAGCAGGACCAAAGCTGTATGATGCGTACAAATCAAGCTCATGACCACCGTCACCACCAGTTGTTGGGAAGCTACCCCAGATACCAAGCTCTAAATCACCAGAAGCAATTGACATCCATGGTTGTACGTGAGGGCCTGCACCAAACTGTGTACCTCTCCATACATATTGACTAACAACATCAGCGCCAAAGTCGAGTTCTTGGGCTTTGACATTTGTAGTTGAAAGTGTCATTGCAACTATTGCTGCGATTCCTAATACATTTTTAATTAGTTTCATAATAATATAATTTTAAATTATTGATGCCCCAAAAGTATACTTTCAGTTACATACCCATGAAAAAAATGGGGTTTATTATTCAATTTTTATTATATTTTAAATTTTACCCCCTAAAGTATTAGGGTATTGAAAAAATAAACTATAATAAATTCAGAAATACTTTAAAATTAATGGGGTGTGGATCGTGAAATACCAAAATTGTGATGTTATACGCCGTAAACTATAGGGCATAAAGCAATAAACAGGAGATATTTTTAAAAAATCAGCTTAGACAAAGAAGTCCCCAGCACTACCATGCCAAGGCAAACAAAATAGGTCAGGCTGGCATAAATAAGTAACGAAATACCACTAGAAGCGCGAAACAATGTGAGGTTTTCCAGAGCAAAGGCAGAAAAAGTCGTCAGTCCACCGCAAAATCCAATGATCCAAAACAACGCATTAGCAGATTGTACAGAAGTGCTTCGCATCAATTGATCAGCCAAAACCCCGATCAATAATGAACCGATGGCGTTAGCCAATAAGGTCGGCCAAGGGTAGAGTGAATCGGTTTCCTTCAATAGTATGGTAATCGCATATCTACAGATACTTCCCAAACCACCTCCGATAAAAACCCAAACTAACTCTCTCATAATGACACTCCTCTTTTCAGAAATAGTAGCAATCCAATAAAAACGAGAAAGCCAATAAGTACCCAGAAACTCCCTTTAAAGTAAACGGGATTTTTGGCGCGGTCTTTCCGATAACTCCATACCGTTAGTATGATAAATCCAACAATAAAGAATAGTGCAAAAAGAAGTTGTCCTGTGCTAAACATTGTTTTATTTTAGGCAAAACAAAAATATGAAGAATAAACTTTCCGCAGTCACTGCATTTCACAAAGCATTTGGATTAGGGGTAAACAACACACCCACTACAGAGATAGATGAGTCAACCATGAATTTGCGCTTTTCGTTGATGGATGAAGAAAACAAAGAATATCTCGACGCGATAAAAAACAACGATATGATTGAAGTGGCAGATGCTTTGGGAGACATGTTGTATATTCTATGTGGAACCATTATCACCCATGGCATGCAAGATGTGATTGATGAAGTGTTTGAAGAAATTCAACGCAGCAACATGAGTAAACTCGGTAGTGATGGCAAACCAATCTATCGGGAAGATGGAAAGGTTTTAAAAGGCCCAAATTACTTTAAGCCAGATATTGCTAAAATTCTAAAGCAATAGATTAGACTTTTACGCGCCACCCGAAAGGGTCGTCAGTTTTGTTGTATTGAATGGATGTCAGTTTAGATTTTAATTTTAACGCGATTGAATCTTCTGATTTTGGAAGTTGAAAGTCTTCTTCTTTATAGCCAAAACCGTGAATTGGTAAAACCACTACTGCAGTACCTGATCCAAAAATTTCTTTTAAGGAGTTGTTTTTTGCTGACTCAATGAGTTCCGATACAGAGAGTTGACGTGTTTCGACTTCAATCCCAAGATCTTTTGCAAGTTCAATAACACTTTTACGCGTCACACCATCCAAAATACTATCCGAGGTTGGTGCAGTAATCAGCTTGTCTCCAATGTAGAAAAACAAATTCATCGTACCGGCTTCCTCTATATATTGATGAGTTGCAGCATCGGTCCAGATGATCTGTTGATATCCTTCATCAATAGCCAGCTGGGTGGGGTAAAATTGGCCAGCGTAGTTTCCTGCTGCTTTGGCATAGCCAGTACCTCCTTGAGGTGCACGGCTAAAATGATCAGCGATTTTTACGCGTACCTCCCCACTATTGTAATAGCTCGAAACAGGCGCACAGATGATCATAATACGATACTCTTTCGCAGGAGAGGCCTGCACACATGCTTCACTGGCAAACATAAAAGGACGGATATAAAGAGAGTTTCCAGCTCCTGATTGTACCCAATTTCTGTCTAAATCAATTAACTTATGAAGTCCTTCTAAAAACAAATCCTCTGGAAATTGAGGAATTGCCAAACGTTCTGCAGACTTATTGAGTCGCTTGATATTTTGATCGGGGCGAAAGAGCCACACATCATCATGATCATCTTTGTAGGCCTTCATTCCTTCAAAAATAGCTTGCCCATAGTGTAGGGCACTGGCCGACGGATCGAGTTGGATGGGCGCGTAGGGGATGATTTCTGGTTCACCCCATGCCCCGTCAGCATAATCACAAATAAACATATGATCAGAAAAAATTGTACCAAAAGACAGGTTGTCGAAATCAACAGATTCAATTTTAGATTTTTGGATAGGGCGTATGAGCATTGTTGTAGTTTTATAACAAAATTACGAAAAGTTGTAGATTGAAAATCGTTAGCTTTTTAATTTTGTAAAAAAACATGAGGGTTCTTATTACTGGTGCAACGGGTTTAATCGGTACACAACTGTGTAGTTACTTACTTTCCAAAGGGCATTCTCTACACATTTTGACAACGAGAACACCATGGCAAACAGACCGACCCCAAACCCGAGTTTTTCAGTGGTCTCCCCAAAAGATGCAAATCGATCATCGCTCTTTAGAAGGCGTTGATGCAATTGTAAATCTCGCGGGGTCGAAAATCAATCAGCGCTGGACAACAAAAAATAAACGTTCAATACTTAACAGTCGGATACAGTCTACAGGCTTATTATTTGATGCTGTAAAGCAAAGCAAACAAAAACCACATCTTATCAATGCATCAGCCATTGGAATTTATCCCAGTGATTTTCAGCGACAATATTCTGAGTCAGATGCTGTTTTTTCAAACGATTTTGATGGTGAGGTTGTTCGTCAATGGGAAGGGGAAGCCAAACAGTTTGAAAAGCTATCTTGTAAAACAACAATATTGCGTATTGGATTGGTGCTGTCAAATAAAGGCGGTGCTTTCGTTCCGTTGTCACAACCGACTCGATGGGGGTTAGGAGCATGGTTTGGAAATGGGCAACAATGGCAGTCGTGGATTCATATCGATGATTTGATTGGTTTGATTGATTTTTGTTTACAAAACCAATTGGAGGGTTGTATCAACGCAACAGCTCCAAATCCAGTGCGTCAGCGGGATTTGATTCAAACCATGGCCAAAGAGCTTAGAGTACCCCAGTTTCTCCCTGGAATACCCAAGTTTTTGATGTCTCTCACTCTGGGTGGAATGCACAAATTGGTGTACGATAGTATTTATGCCAAACCACAGCGTCTGTTGAGCTGTGGATATCCGTACAAGTTTCTCGATATCACAACTTGTGTAGCCGATTTGATTGCAAGAAATTAATGAATTGATGTCAAATTGGCAGAAGTCTACTTTTGGCGTTACTTTTGCCAATTATTTTTAAAATGTAGTGATGGCGAAAACCAACTCTAAAAAAAACACAAAAAAAACGTCTTCAAAAAAAAGCAATCAGGAGGATCTTCAAAGTAAAATTGATGAACTAACGCTAGAAGTAGAGAAAGAAAAAGATCAGTTTTTACGATTGTTTGCCGAGTTTGAAAACTATAAAAAAAGAACCTCTAAAGAACGTTTAGAGCTTTATAAAACAGCTTCTCAAGAAGTTGTAACTGCCCTTTTAGCTGTGGTTGATGATTTTGAAAGGGCTTTGGCCGAAATGAAAAAATCCGAAAAGCAAGATCAGTTACAAGGAATTGAGCTAATCTACAACAAGCTGATTGACATCTTGCAAAATCAGGGCTTGGCCAAGATGGAAGTTGGTCAAGGAGATGATTTTGATGCAGAATTGCACGAAGCAATCACGCAAATTCCAGCTCCAGAAGACAAGTTGAAGGGCAAAATTGTAGACGTTGTTGGAACGGGTTATACTCTCGGAGAAAAAATTATACGTTACCCAAAGGTAGTTGTCGGAAACTAATATCAATTGCGATAAAATGAAACAAGACTATTACGAAATATTAGGGGTATCTAAATCGGCTTCGGCTGGCGAAATCAAGAAGGCATATCGTAAAAAGGCCATTCAATATCACCCTGATAAAAACCCCGGGGACTCCAAAGCGGAACAAGAGTTTAAGAAAGCAGCAGAAGCTTATGAGATTCTGAGTGATCAGCAAAAGCGAGAGCAATATGATCGATTTGGACATGCTGCCTTTGAAGGTGCTCAGGGGTTTGGCGGTGGCGGCATGAACATGGAAGACATTTTTAGCCAATTTGGAGATATTTTTGGCAGTGCTTTTGGTGGAGGTTTTGGTGGATTTGGCGGAGGCGGAAGACGGACAGTAAAAGGCACCAACCTTCGGGTGCGTGTTAAGTTATCACTAGAAGAAGTCGTTTTGGGCGTTGAAAAGAAAATCAAGGTCAAACGAAAAGTCCAAGCCCCAGAAGCCCGATTTTCAACTTGCTCAACTTGTAACGGTACAGGACAAGTCATGCGTGTGACCAATACGGTGCTCGGTCGTATGCAAACGGCATCAACCTGTTCGGCATGTGGTGGTTCAGGACAGACGCTTGTCAATCGGCCATCGGGATCTGATGCAAATGGATTGATCAGCAAAGAAGAGATGGTGGCTGTCAATATCCCCCCAGGCGTGGAAGATGGCATGCAACTCAAAATGTCAGGAAAAGGAAACGATGCCCCGGGAAGTGGAATCTCTGGGGATTTAATAGTTTTGGTACAAGTACAAAACCATCAATCACTCAGTCGAGAGGGTGATAACCTTCATATGGATTTATATGTGAGCCTACCAGATGCGATTTTGGGTGCATCAAAAGAAATCGAAACCGTAGGTGGTTCTGTTCGAATTCGTTTAGAGGCAGGTATTCAGTCTGGAAAAATATTGCGTTTAAAAGGGAAAGGAATTCCAAGCTTAAACGGATATGGCACTGGGGACTTACTGGTACATGTCAACGTGTGGACTCCGCAACATCTATCCAAGGAACAAAAGCATTTTTTTGAGTCAATGCGTTCCGATGAACACTTTGTACCAGACCCGAAAAAAGGTGAAAAATCTTTCTTTGATAAGGTAAAAGACATGTTTTCGTAAAAAAAAACAGTCATCAATTAAAATTTGTGCTATATTTGAACCAACGATAGATTATTCTATAGTTAATTTTTCTTTTTCATAGCAATTTTTTCCCATCCTTAATTTTATTAAGGGTGGGTTTTATTTTACAATCATTTTGTACTTTAGTTGAATGGAAAGGTTTATTGATTTCTTCACGAAAAATCTATCGTTTGGCGGCTTGAGTTTCAATCTGAAACTATTTCTCATTTTTCTTCTTGTTTTTTTTGCTGCCAGATTGATCCTACGGCTTTTCAAAAGAATTGTTTCGCGCAATTTCACCTCTGAAAGAAAAGGAAAATTCAAGCCGATTTTCGGCTTTATCAATTACAGTGTTTATACAATTATTGTTCTATTAGCTCTGCAAAACATGGGCGTAGAACTCACCGCAATTTTTGCAGCTTCTGCTGCTTTGTTAGTGGGGATTGGATTTGCCCTCCAAACCTTTTTCCAAGACATCATTTCTGGGGTTTTTATCCTCATTGACCAATCGGTTCATGTCGGGGATATTATCGAAGTAGACGGCAAGGTCGGTAAAGTTGAAAATATTACCCTTCGAACAACACGTGCTGTAACCATAGATAATAAAGTTCTTGTGATTCCAAATCACCTATATCTGACCAACACCCTTTACAATTGGACAGAAAATGGAAAAATTACTAGAGAGCGTGTAGCTGTTAGCGTTGCCTACGGAACAGATGTTAAACTCGTCACTAAAATACTGATCGATATTGCAGAAGGACATAGTGCAGTGTTGAAAACGCCTGCTCCCACAGTTTTATTTCAAAACTTTGGAGAAAGCAGTCTAGACTTTGAAATTGCCTTTTCGCTGAAAAACAGCTTTAAAGCCGTTCCGATTCAAAGCGATATTCGATTTTCAATTTATGAGGCCTTTGCAGAGCATCAAATCGAAATTCCATTCCCGCAACGCGTAATTCATTCCACATAATATGTCGAATATTTTACTTATTGAAGACGAGGATAGCATTCGCCGGGTGTTAAAAAAGGTTTTACAACAAGATAATCAGTCCTATAAATTTACCGAAGCAACGGACGGGCAAGAGGGAATCTTGACCGTTAAAAAACAACATTTTGATCTCATTCTTTGCGATATTAAAATGCCCAAAAAAGATGGGATTGAGGTGCTGGATTTCATTCGAAATCACACACCCGCAACCCCCGTTGTAATGATTTCTGGTCATGGGAATCTGGAAACAGCAGTTCAGGCCATGCGCATGGGTGCATTCGATTATATTTCAAAACCCCCTGATCTCAACCATTTGTTATCAACGGTCAGAAGTGCTTTGCAATCGGAATCCCAGTCAATCTCTGCTCCAAAGACTATAAAAAAACCGAATGTATCCCAGCAAATGGTTGGAGAGTCTGATGCCATGCAGCGCATTCACAAGTTGATTTCTAAAGTTGCACCTACACAGGCTCGCGTATTGGTGCAAGGTCCAAATGGGAGTGGTAAAGAGTTAATTGCTGATGCCATTCACAAACACAGTCTTCGTCATAAAGGTCCTTTTGTGGAAGTGAATTGTGCAGCGATTCCCTCCGAGCTTATCGAAAGTGAATTATTTGGTCATGTAAAAGGAGCGTTTACTTCGGCACATAAAGATCGTAAAGGAAAGTTTGAAGCGGCTCATGGCGGCACACTATTCTTAGACGAAATTGGCGATATGAGTTTGCCAGCCCAGGCCAAAGTTTTGCGTGCCCTTCAAGAGCATAAGGTGCAACGTGTTGGAAGTGATAAAGACATTTCTGTTGATGTGAGAGTAATCGCAGCCACCAATAAAAATCTATCGGAAGAAATCAATGCGAGGCGTTTCCGTGAGGATTTATTTCATCGGCTAGCGGTTATCGAAATACAAGTACCACCATTAAATGACCGCAGAGGCGATATTCCACTTCTAATTGACCATTTTAGTGCTGCATTACAACCAACAAAATCGATTGAACAAGATGCAATCAAACTTCTAACAGAAATGAATTGGACGGGAAACGTGCGACAGCTTCGAAATGTAGTTGAACGTCTCCATATTCTTTCTGATGATCGTATTACTGCAGATGTCGTGAAACAGTTTGTAAACCACTAAATCTACTAGTTACCATGAAAAAATTCACACTCTTTATTTTCTTATTTTTGGTATGCTTTTCCCAAGCCCAACAACAAAAAGATTCTTTGATGTTAAAGTCGATTTACAGAACGGCTCTCCTCGATGGCCATGCATATGACTGGCTAGACCATCTAACCAACCAAATCGGTGGACGTCTTTCGGGCTCGCTCAATGCTGAACGTGCTGTAGAATGGTCTAAAGAGGAGTTGGAAAAGCTACAATTAGACAGGGTGTGGTTACAGCCGGTACTGGTCCCAAAATGGGTTCGTGGCTCTAAAGAATTTGCGCTGATCGAAACGGAGCCAGGGGTGACTTTCAACGTCCCAATTACCGCTCTAGGGGGATCGGTAGCCACTCCTTCGGTTGGGTTAAAAGCAGAGGTAGTAGAGGTACAAAATTTTGAGGAACTCGCTGTCTTAGGACGAGAAAATATCGATGGAAAAATTGTGTTTTTTAATCGACCGATGCAAGCGGATTTGATCAGTACTTTCTCTGCCTATGGGGGTTGTGTCAATCAACGTTATGATGGGGCTCGTCAGGCAAGCCAATACGGTGCGATTGGCGTTATTGTGCGGTCGATGAGTCTNCGGTTGGATGATTATCCCCATACAGGCGCCATGAGCTATGGTGACCAGCCTGTGAGCCAACGNATCCCTGCCGCTGCAATAAGCACCAATGCNGCAGAGAAACTNAGTAATCTNCTNAAAATTGCTCCAAAACTCAAATTTTTATTCCGTCANCAGTGTAAACAGTATGATGATGTATTGTCATACAATGTGATNGGAGAAATTACCGGTTCAACATATCCAGATGAAATTATTTTNGTGGGCGGCCATCTNGATTCTTGGGANATTGGCGATGGTGCCCATGATGATGGNGCGGGCTGTGTACAATCGATGGAAGTNTTACGTCTTTTNAAAGAATTGGACTANAANCCNNAGCGCACAATTCGTGTGGTATTNTTTATGAANGAGGAAAACGGTCTTCGNGGTGGGCGTAAGTATGCCGAAATGGCTGCCNTNAAAGGAGAAACACATATTTTNGCACTNGAATCNGATGCAGGNGGATTTACNCCAAGGGGATTTAATTTTGACCTTCCAGATTATGAATTTAAACANGTGCAATNATGGNAACCTTTGTTCAAGCCGTATTTAATCCATTACTTTGAAAAGGGTGGGAGTGGAGCAGATATTGGTCCATTGAAAACCAAAACCAATGTGTTGGCTGGATTACGCCCCGATTCCCAACGATATTTTGATCACCATCATGCGGCCACTGACACCTTTGACGCTGTAAATAAAAGAGAGCTTGAACTGGGTGCTGCCACCTTGACCTCTCTCATTTATTTATATGACACCTATGGTCTTGTTGGGGGATTGCCTTTAGAAACCAAATAATCAGACGGATTTGAGTCTTGCGGCATACACCAAAGAATTTTCTTATAACTTAAAGTTGTCCTACCCAGTTATTATTGGAATGTTGGGTCACACTTTTGTTCAGTTTATCGATAATGTAATGGTGGGGCAACTGGGGACTGCTGAATTGGCAGCAATCTCACTTGGCAACAGTTTCATTTTTATTGCGATGTCTGTTGGGATTGGATTTTCAACTGCGATTACACCCTTGGTAGCCGAGGGAGATGCAGCCAAACGCCCAGAAGAGGTCAAGTCGATTTTTTATCACGGCTTGCTATGGTGTCTTGTTTTGGGCTTGGTACTGTTTTTGTCGGTTTATCTTTCTCGCAATTTGATGTTCTCTATGGGTCAGCCAGAAGAAGTTGTTGAATTGGCATTTCCGTATTTGAAATGGGTTGCTGTCTCTCTTTTTCCATTAATTGTTTTTCAGGCCTTTAAACAGTTTACGGATGGAATGTCGTTGACTCGTTACTCCATGTATGCGACTGTGCTTGCCAACGTGGTTAATGTACTTGTCAATTATGTATTGATTTTTGGAAAGTGGGGTTTTCCTGCTTGGGGTGTAACAGGTGCTGCGATAGGAACGCTCATCTCGAGATTAGTGATGATTTTGGCATTAATCGTTTTGATTCGCTACCACAAACATTTATCATATTATATCCATGGCATATGGCAAATGGCGTATTCCAAAATTAAAATGCGTAAACTCTTTCGTTTGGGATTTCCATCTGCCCTTCAAATGCTTTTTGAGGTTGCGTTTTTTACCTCTGCGATTTGGGTATGTGGGCTGCTAGGTAAAAACGAACAGGCAGCAAATCAAATTGCACTCAATATTTCTTCTATGACTTTTATGGTAGCCATGGGACTCAGTGTCGCAGCGATGATACGAGTAGGGAACCAAAAGGGCTTGGGTGCATTTGTGGATTTGAGAAGAATTGCCAAGTCAGTTTTTTTGTTGACACTTTTGATTGATATTGTCTTCGCAGTGATTTTTATATTAGCCAAAGATGCCTTTCCTTGGTTTTATCTCGAGTCATCGACTGCAGCCGATGTAGTAGAAGTCGCGACTATTGCATCTTCCTTATTTTTAGTAGCTGCCTTTTTTCAAATTTTTGATGGCGCTCAAGTCGTTGCCCTTGGTGCACTTCGCGGATTGCAAGACGTGATTATTCCCACTTGGATCTGCTTTGCTTCCTACGGCTTGGTTGGATTTACAACGATGGTATACCTTAGCCTCTACACGCCTTTAGGGGCCTTTGGGGTTTGGATCGGACTTTTATCTGGTTTGGTGGCATCTTCCTTGTTGTTGTATCTTCGTTTTTTATACCAGACCAACAAACTTATTCGTAACAATGGAACAACTACCTGAATTTCTTTTAGCGGATTCATCTGAATACCCAGATTCAATTTTTGTGGTGCACACCACTTTTCCTCGCTTTGTGATCAATCTGCAAAACGATCAGATTGAATGGTGGGAATCATTTACTGCTGAAGATAAAGAAATCGCAACGCAGGAAGTAGCACAATGGATTGAACAAGCTTCCCAATTTTATGATCAACAAATATCATCATACCAGTGATTCAACTTGACGAGCAACTCTTTCTGTTTCTAAACAATCTCGGATCTGAGTCATGGGATGGATTTTGGCTGTTTATGACCAACAAATTCAACATGATACCCCTTTATGTGGTTCTACTGATTTATACTTTTCGACATATTGGATGGAAAAAGGGGCTGTGGTTTGTTTTTACCATTGCTTTATTAATCACTTGTACAGATCAAATAACCAATTTATTTAAAGACGGATTCGAACGATTACGACCTTGTCATGACCCTTATATTTCACCCTTGATGCGATTGGTAAAAGACAGATGTGGTGGGCTTTATGGATTTTTCTCTGGCCATTCCTCAAACTCATTTGCTTTAGCCATTTTCTTTATCACATTTTTTAAATCGATATATCCCGCCATGCGTTGGCTGGTTTTGTGGGCGGCTGTTGTTGCTTACAGTAGAGTGTATGTTGGCGTACATTACCCCATCGATATATTTTGTGGTGCTCTTTTTGGGTCAGCGATTGGTTTGATGTTTGCGCGATTGTCACGCCGATATTTACTCCCTTAGAATCAAAATATTCCTATTTTGACTCTTTTAAAACTTCTGGGCTTTTTGCCTTAAATCGATTCAATCGAGGAATGGAAATCTGACGTACATAGGGGTGTAGAGGATTGAGCTTTTCAAAATCCTGATGGTATTCTTCAGCTTTATAAAATATGGTGTGCGGCTTGATTTCGGTAACAATTGGTTTATCAAACACCTGATCGCGAGTCAACTCTGCAATATAGTTTTCAATGATTTTCCTTTCGCTATCATGGTTGTAAAAAGCAATGGAGCGGTATTGCGTGCCTGAGTCTGGTCCTTGTCGATTCTTTGTCGTTGGATCATGGGAATTAAAAAAAACAGCTAGAAGCGTTTTAAAGTCTACTTTACTCGGGTCGTAATACACCTCAACTGTCTCAGCATGACCAGTACGTCCGGTTCCAATTTGTTGATAATTTGGGTTTACGGTGGTTCCTCCAGCATATCCCGAAATGACCTCTTCAACGCCATAAACACTTTCATATATTGCTTCTACACACCAAAAACACCCTGATGCGAAATAAGCTGTTTTATATTCTTGTAGTTCTATCGAATTTGGTAGCCCCACGGGAGTGGGATTGTCAATCATTTTTGGGGGTGCGATATGGCAAGATAACATCAGAAGGTAAATGAGTCCAGTCAAAAAGTAGGTGATAAGTGTTTTCATAATAATGATTTTGGTTTGTGCTACAAAGATTGTGCAAAAGTCAGTATTTTTTGCGCAAAATTTTTCCAGCTTCTTTGTTCTTGGTGGACAACAAAATCTTTTTTTGAAGGAGAATCTGCCTTTAGAATCGTCTCCAAGCCAGCTGCGATTGAACTTCCATACGGAGAAACGATTTTAGCTATCGGCATGTCTAGTCCTTCAGATAAGCCACCGACATCTGTTGCGACCATCGGACGTTGATAGTGCAATGCCATTGGCGTAATTCCACTTTGACTTGCTGCTTGATAGGGTTGTACAACGCAATCACAGGCAGAAAACCATACCCCAACATCCTTATCCTCTACATAGGAAGTGTGAAAGCTTATGATTTCTTCCAGGCCAAGTTCTTTTGATTGCTTTAAGTAGGGAGCCATTGGAATATAGGGCTCACCAACAATCAAAACACGTAAATCAGGGATTTGATTTTTGAGTTTGGCAGTTGCCTCGATCAAAAGTCCAACTCCTTTGTATTTCCGAATCAGTCCAAAAAACAAGACAACAGGAGCATTGTTATTCAATCCAAGTATTGATCGTGCCTTTTCTTTTTCAATTATTGGAGCAAGTCCTTTGTTAATTGGATGAGGATGTGTCAAGCATGGCTTTTCTTTTGTAGAACTCAGTTGTTTCGAAGTATGATGCGATAGTGAAATCACTCCATCTTGAGCTGCTAACATATAGCGAAGAAAAAACGACTCGCCAAATTTTGGCTCATGACTGATGGCATTGTCAACGATCGTTACACATTTGGCTTTGATAAAGCGCGCAAGCGTTCCTAAACACGGTCCTAAAAAAGGAGTCCAGTAGCGAAAGATAACAAGAGAAGGCGCCATTTTATTGATTGCTTTAGCTGTTTTTCGCCAAGTGTTAGGTCCAATCGAATCGATACCTCTTACAATATCAATTCCCTCTGGTTTTTCTTTACTGCTAAATTGTGTTTTTCCAGGGAAAAGTTGACTTGGATACAGTCTTGAAAATGAAAAAATTTCAACATCTTGACCCAATTCAATCAAGGCTTGTGCTAAAGACTCATTGGTGTCAGCAATCCCACCTCGATATGGATGTGCAGGACCAATGATTACAATCATGATGTTTCAATCAAAACCCATTCGCCTTTGATGAGTAGAGGTTCGGCTTGTTTAAACTTTACCGTTTTTCGTTCTCCTGAAGTGATGTGCTGAATTTCAACTTTTTCATTTCTCCCAATTTTGGGTCTTTCGCGGACAATGGTTTCCACCACTTCTCTTTGTCTTTGTCCAGCCGATGCGCCAACCTGACGATTCCGCATTGCCATTTCATCGCTATTCAACACCTCTTCTTTTGAGGTTTGAATGTTTTGTTTGCGACGTACATTTCGCGCTTCCCGTATGGGTTGACTTTCGCGAGCAGGCAATTCGCCTTTAAACAAAAAAGAGACAATATCTCGGTTGATTTTATCCATCAAAGATTTGAAGAGTTCAAATGCCTCGAACTTATAAATCAACAAAGGATCTTTTTGCTCGTGAACTGCCAATTGTACAGACTGCTTGAGCTCGTCCATTTTGCGTAGGTGCTCTTTCCAAGAGTCATCAATAATTGCTAAGCTGATATTTTTTTCAAAGTCTTCAATGAGTTGTTTTCCCTCCGATTCATATGCGTTTTTCAAATTCGTAACCACATTTAAGGTTTTCTTTCCGTCTGTGAATGGAACAACGATACGTTCAAACTTATTTGCAGGATTCTCATATACATCCTTGATCACAGGAAATACTTGAACTGCGCTTTGGTTGGTCTTGCTTTGAAAACGATCATATGCAGCTTTGTAAACCTGATTAACTAATTCGGTATGATCCATGATTTCAAATTCTTTTGCGTCGACAGGCGAGCTCATGGAAAAGAATCGAATCAACTCAAAATCGAAGTTTTTAAAATCTTTGGTCTCCCGGTTATTTTCAACAATATTCTGTACAGTTTCATAGATCATGTTGGCAATATCCACTTTCAAGCGTTCGCCTTTCAAAGCGTGTTTACGACGCTTATAAACCACTTCTCGCTGGGCATTCATTACATCGTCATATTCTAACAGACGCTTACGTATACCAAAATTATTTTCTTCTACTTTTTTCTGGGCACGTTCAATCGACTTGGTCATCAAGGAGTGTTGAATGACTTCACCCTCTTTCACTCCCATCCGATCCATCATTTTGGCAACTCGCTCAGAACCAAATAATCGCATCAAATTGTCTTCCAGCGAGACATAAAATTGAGAGCTACCAGGATCTCCTTGTCGACCAGATCGACCGCGAAGCTGACGATCTACTCGCCGAGAATCATGGCGCTCTGTACCGATTATAGCCAATCCACCAGCAGACTTGACAACATCGTTTATTTTGATATCTGTTCCACGTCCAGCCATGTTTGTTGCAATCGTAACGATACCAGCGTCTCCTGCCTGTGCAACAATATCTGCTTCTTTTTTGTGTAGCTTGGCATTGAGTACGTTGTGCTTGATGTTTTGCCGCTGTAGCATTCGACTTAAAAGCTCTGAAATCTCAACAGAGGTCGTACCAATCAATACGGGGCGACCAACTTTGGATAGTTGCGAGACCTGGTCAATAACCGCATTGTATTTTTCTCGTTTGGTTTTATATATCAGATCGTTGTCATCATTTCGGGCAATCGGTCGGTTGGTCGGAATTTCGACAACATCAAGTTCATAGATTTCCCAAAACTCACCAGATTCTGTGATTGCTGTACCGGTCATTCCTGCCAGTTTGCGGTACATTCGAAAATAGTTTTGAAGTGTGATTGTAGCAAAGGTTTGGGTGGCAGCCTCAATTTTCACATTTTCTTTTGCTTCAATAGCTTGATGCAAGCCATCAGAGTACCGGCGACCTTCCATGATCCGTCCCGTTTGCTCGTCGACTATCTTGACTTGGTTGTCCATCACAACATAGGCAATGTCTTTTTCAAATAGGGTGTAAGCCTTCAGCAGTTGGTTCAAGGTGTGAATCCGCTCGCTTTTCACACTGAATTCACTAAATAATTTCTCTTTTTCTTCTGCTTCAATTTCAATCTCCAAGCCTTTGCTTTCAATTTTTGCAATTTCAGCACCCAAGTCAGGAAGGACAAAAAAGTCAGTAGTATTTTTATCGTCCGATAAGTACTCAACTCCTTTATCTGTCAGTTCGATTTGGTTATTTTTTTCATCGATAACGAAGAACAATTCTGCATCAATTTTCGGCATTTCTCGGTTGTTGTCTTGCATGTATTGTCCTTCGGTTTTTTGCAAGATCTGTCGAATGCCTTCTTGACTTAAAAATTTTATGAGCGCTTTGTTTTTCGGTAATCCTCGAAAAGCACGAAGAAGCATAAATCCTCCGTCAATTGTGTTACCTTCTGCGATGTGCTTTTTCGCATCGGCCAAGACCGTAGTAATATATTGCCTCTGGTTCTGTACAAGCCGAGCAATTTTCGGTTTGAGTTCGGTAAATTCGTGCCGATCTCCTTCTGGGACGGGTCCAGAAATAATCAATGGCGTTCTCGCATCATCAATCAAGACAGAATCCACCTCATCTACAATTGCGTAGTTGTGAACACGCTGTACCATATCCTCAGTTGAGTGTGCCATATTGTCTCGCAGATAATCAAATCCAAAAGCATTATTGGTGCCATAAGTTATGTCTGCTCGGTAAGCTTTTCGACGTTCGGGAGAGTTTGGCTTGTGGTAATCGATACAATCCACACTAAGGCCGTGAAATTGGAAAATAGGTGCCATCCATGCACTGTCTCTTTTGGCCAGGTAATCATTTACTGTAACCAAATGAACCCCATTACCACTTAAGGCATTGAGATATACAGGAAGTGTGGCTACCAAGGTTTTCCCTTCTCCGGTCTGCATCTCGCCAATTTTTCCCTGATGAAGGATAATCCCTCCGATAAGCTGCACATCATAATGAATCATATCCCAAGTGACTTGTTTGCCAGCGGCATCCCATGAATTGGACCAAGTCGCCTTTTCTCCATTTAGTTTTACGTATGGTTTTGTACT
Source organism: Flavobacteriaceae bacterium (assembly GCA_002723075.1). Classification (GTDB taxonomy): domain Bacteria; phylum Bacteroidota; class Bacteroidia; order Flavobacteriales; family Flavobacteriaceae; genus UBA724. Next base: position 29,417 of record PBNJ01000002.1, read on the forward strand.
TGAAATCTCTCTGTCATATGCATTTGCAGTAACTTCTACAGAAGTATTGTTTGTAAATCGTTTGGCAGTTTCTTTGACAATGGCAAAGGCAGTTGGTAAAATTTCATCGAGATAAGCCGAAACCCTTTGATTTGCTTCTTCCTGTAGCGCATCAATTTCACTGTATAGAGATTCTTTTTCGTCTATATCGTTGCTTTGGTCAATTTGTTGCTGTAGGATATTTATTTTTTCCTGATGGGGTGTTCTGATGTCTTGGATTTCAGATTTAAAAATGTTAGTTTTTTCTCTTAGCTCATCGTTAGAAATTGTTGAGAGTTTTTTCTCTTGTTCAAGAATTTGAGAAACAATAGGTTGAATAGATTTTAAATCTTTACGGGACTTATCCCCAACAAAAACGTTTAAAACACGATTTAAAAAAGTCATAGGTGTTTAACTAGGACATCAAAAATAAGCAAAAAAAGGGGGTTGTTTACTTAAAGTGTGCAGCTAAATTTTAATACTCATCCTCATTCCAAAGATAATCGTCGTCAGTTGGGTAATCAGGCCAGATTTCATCTATAGATTCATAGATTTCCCCTTCGTCTTCAATAGCCTGAAGATTTTCAACAACTTCAAGGGGTGAGCCAGTACGAATGGCAAAATCGATTAGCTCGTCTTTGTTAGCTGGCCAAGGGGCATCACTGAGATAAGAAGCAAGTTCTAAAGTCCAATACATAGCATATTGTATTAAAGTTGCAAAAATATAGGTTTAGTGGAATTATGCAAGTAAAAAAGTTAGATTCTAGGGACCCACTTAACTTCCTCACTATCAGTGTTTTTGCAGATTAATCGCGAAAGACAAAATAGATAATCTGAGAGTCGATTGAGATAAATCACAGTAATGTCGTCGACAAATGCACTTTTACTCAGCGTAACGGTGAGTCTTTCTGCTCGTCTGCAAACACATCGAGCAAGGTGAGCATGAGAAGCCAAAGTGCTACCCCCAGGGAGGATGAAATGGGTCATTGGCGGAAGATTCGACACAATTTTATCTATACATTTTTCAATCCATACTACGTCATCAGTATCAATTTTTTTCAAGGGCAATTCGGTATGCTCCCCATCGACAGCTAACATGGCTCCTAAAACAAACAGGTGGTTTTGAATTATCACCAAGTCAGAATAGTAGTATTCGCGTTCTGAGTTTGAGGCAATCATACCCATCCAAGCATTGAGTTCGTCTACGGTTCCGTAGGTTTCGATACGCAGATGGCTTTTGGATACACGTTCACCTCCATACAGTGAGGTCATCCCCTGATCGCCAGTTTTGGTATAGATTTTCATGAGTAAATCCTGCAAGATGCAGGTGCAATTTTTTTTGCTAAGTTAAGAAGATTATTAATATAACTACCTAAAAATCAGTTTTTTTCGTGCAATTGCGAGTAAAAGTAAGAGGCTAGAAATAAATAAAGACAAACGAGCAATATAATCTCCATACAAAACGTAAAAAGTGATTCGTTTTTGTGGGGTGATTGTAGAAGACATGGCACCACGTTCAAGATAAGGGATTTGTTGTGTGACCTCTCCGTAGGTGTCAATCACTGCTGAAATCCCTGAATTTGCAGATCTGACAATGGGCAATCTGGTCTCGATTGCGCGAAGTTTTGTGTAACTCAATAATTGACGATGACCAGGTGTCTTACCCCACCAAGCATCATTGGTCATTACGGCTAAAAACTCTGCACCGTTGCGTACAAAACCACTTATAAAACTACCATAAACTGATTCGTAGCAGATAATCGGAGCAACTTTTGTTTCGCTGTGAAGTTGAAATACACTTCGTTCAGATCCTGTAGCCCGGCTACGAACGGTTCCTCCCAAGTCGAGCATAATGTTTCCCAGCAAGGGCTCTACGACTTCTTTATAAGGTAAGGTTTCAACCCCAACAACAAGTTTGGATTTATGGTAAACTTGCAAAGGATTTGTTCCACTTAAAAATGCACTGTTGTAAAAGTCAACCCATTGGTTGCCAAATTGATTTGAAGACGTGGTTTTTGTTGATTCTGTATAAACTTGGTAAAACTGTATGCCTGACATCAATTGTACAGTTCCGATTTGATCGAGTTCGTCTTGAATAGTCTGATAAAGCGGGCTCGATAAAAAGTTTGGCATATAAGCACCAAAACCTTCCGTAAAGTAGGTTTCGGGCGCAAGAATTAAGTCCGTTGATGGGGTGAGTTCTGGAATAATGAGTTCAAAAAGTGATTTGGATTGTTTGATGTCACTTGCTACAAATTTTTCTTCATATGGGTCAATATTTGGCTGTGCGATAGCAATCTCAATCGTTGGATTATTTTGTGGTTTATGATTACTGTAGACCAACAAAGAGATACAGATCGGAATGGCAATCGCAACAATGACCATAGCAAATTTTCTCAATTCGAACGAAGTCCCTCGAACCGCTTGAAAGCATAGGATATTGACAATCCAAACCCAAAGACTACCCCCAAATACCCCAGTGTATTCGTACCATTGTATCCATGAGGTCGTTTCAGAAAACACATTGCCCAGTTGAAACCATGGCCATGAAAAGTCCCAATGTAAATGCAAAAGTTCAAAGCTCATCCAAAACGTGGTCAGAAACAAAAGACCTGCTCGGTGTGATAGTCTTTGGATGACCATGCGAGTTGCCATAAATACAATCGTCATCAACCAACTGTTTACAATGACAGCAAACCACATCCCAAATGGTGATGCGTTCCAGATCCACCAGGAGATCCCTAAATTCCAAAGAAAAAAGCTCAGAAAAAAGAAAGCAGTTGTTTGCTTTGACTTTTTTGTTGGTTGATTGTAAAGTACTTGAAGCAAAGGCACAAAAGCGACAAAGATGAGCACAGAAAATCCATTGATCGGCCAAGCAAACGTTAGCAACACTGCACTGAGTATACTTTTAAATAGATTGCTGTTCATCCTTTCAAAGATAGGAAAAAGCAAATCGTATTGATGTTGATGACTTTGTTATCTTCGCATTATGAAGTCAATCCCAAATGTCCTCTCCCTAGCCAATGCCGCACTTGGCTGTTGTGCACTTTTTTTTATTGCAATTTTGGATTTTAACTCTGCCACTTTTTGTGTTTTATTGGCCGCTGTTTTTGATTTTTTTGATGGTTTTATTGCTCGTATTATGGGATGGACAAGTCGATTTGGCGCTGAGCTGGATTCTTTAGCGGATATGATAAGCTTTGGTGTAGTTCCTGGGGCCCTTGCCACGGCGATGCTAACGTCGATACAAGTTGAATCCCCTTGGATATTTCTCGGGTTTATTATTACGCTAGCTTCTGCTTACCGTTTGGCAAAATATAATACAAGCACGAACAATCAAGCCTACTTTAGAGGTCTGCCTACTCCTGCAAATGCTTTGCTGTGGATTGGAGTTCCACACCTCAACATCGATTTGACATTTTCCCAAGTACTGGCTGGGATTGTCATCACATCTTTTTTGCTTAATAGCTCGCTTGTCTTTTATCGTCTTCAGATTAAAAACACACTGTCTTCTGTTGTAATTGTATTGATGATCTTGATTTTATTGCTGGTTTTGTGGTTGCAATTTAATAGTAGCGCATGGAGTTTAGCCATAGCGATTTATATATTGTTTTCTGTAGTTTACAGTTTTATCCCGAAATCTAAAGACTGATTTTCTTTTTGCGCAATTCAAAGTTTTGACCGAGATAAACTTTCCTTACAATCTCATCATTTGCTAGATCTTCTGGTTTTCCGGCCTTTAATATTTTCCCTTCAAACATTAAATAGGTACGATCGGTAATTGCAAGAGTTTCTTGGACATTGTGGTCGGTAATCAGGATTCCGATATTTTTTTTCTTTAAGTGAGCCACAATTTTTTGAATATCCTCAACTGCAACTGGATCAACTCCTGCAAAGGGCTCGTCTAGAAGTAAAAATTTAGGGTCTGTTGCCAATGCACGAGCGATTTCTGTACGCCTACGCTCTCCTCCCGACAGTAAGTCCCCACGATTTTTTCGTATTGCAGTTAAACTAAATTCCTCGAGTAATGATTCTGTTTTTTCTCTTTGATCAGATTTGCTCATTCCTGTGAGTTCCAACACACAACGGATATTGTCCTCTACACTCAATTTGCGAAATACGGATGCTTCCTGTGCCAAATAGCCAATGCCATTTTGCGCGCGTTGATACATCGGATAGGAGGTGATATTGGCATTGTCCAATACGATAGAACCAGAGTTAGGTTTAATCAAGCCAACGATGGTGTAAAAAGAGGTTGTTTTACCAGCACCATTTGGTCCAAGTAGACCGACAATTTCACCTTGACTCACCTCAATGCTGACGTCATCAACGACTTTTCGTTTGCCGTATCGTTTAGTGATATGATTAGCTGTTAATTTCAACATTTTTCAGCTTTTTTTATTGATGTTTCGAACAACTCGCTTGGATATAAAAATACTCAACTCATATAAAATGAGCACAGGAATTGCTACAATGATTTGACTGGCTACATCTGGCGGTGTGATTACCGCTGATAAAAACATGACCAAGACCAGTGCTATTTTTCGGTATTTACGCATGAGCTCTGGAGTGATCAGTCCAATTTTAGTCAAAAAATAGACCAAAATGGGCAGCTCAAAGATCAGACCTGATGCCAGCACAGATGCCCGCACAAGCGCGGTGTAGCTATTGAGATCAAAATCATTGAATATCTCTACACTTACCGTGTAGGTGCCTAAAAACCTTATGGATAATGGTGTAACAACATAGTAGCCAAATAAAACACCTGTAAAAAATAAAAGAGATGAAATGAAAATGAACCCGCTTGCTGTTCTTTTTTCGTGTGAGTACAAACCTGGACTTATAAATTTCCAAAACTGATAAATCACATAAGGAAACGCAACGACAAATCCCAAGGTGATCGAGGTCCAAATATGTGCTGAAAACTGACCAGCCATGGTACGGCTCTGAATTCGAAAAGGCAATTCACTGATGCAAAAACTGTCATCAAAGCCAAGAAAATTGGATGCTTGACACAGTAATTTGTAGGTTAGAAAATCTGTTTTTTTGGGACCAAATAATAAAACATCAAAGACAAAGTTTTTAGCCAAAAATGCAGCTAAAGCAGCAATAAGTATGGCAACAATTGATCTAAGAAGATGCCATCGAAGATCCTCTAAGTGTTCCAAGAAAGACATTTCCTTTTCAGCCATTTGTACAGGGCTTGTTCAAATTATCAGATTTTTTACCCAATGTTAGATGAGCTCACAAAGTTTGAAAATTATGACGTATATTTAGGCGGCAAATGTACAAAATCGGCTTTACAGGTAAATATGAGTTCCAAAGATTATAAGCTTTCATCTTCTTTAAAGCATTTTTTCGGATTCTCTAAATTTCGTGGTCTTCAAGAAGAAGTAATTCAAACCCTGCTTTCTGGCAAGGATACTTTTGTGATTATGCCCACTGGCGGAGGAAAATCTTTATGCTATCAATTGCCTGCATTGCTTCTCGATGGAACAGCCATTGTTGTATCCCCTCTTATTGCTTTGATGAAAAATCAAGTTGATGCCATTCGTGGAATTTCAAAACAAGATGGCGTAGCGCATGTTTTGAATTCCTCACTGACTAAAAGTCAAGTTCAAACGGTAAAGGATGACATCACAAAAGGAGTTACAAAATTGTTGTATGTAGCGCCAGAATCATTGACTAAACAAGATTATGTTGATTTTTTACGTTCGGTGCCCATTAGTTTTTTGGCAGTAGATGAGGCGCATTGTATTTCAGAATGGGGCCATGACTTTAGGCCTGAATACCGAAACCTTAGAGGGATAATTGATCGCATTGATGAAAAGATCCCAGTGATTGGATTAACTGCCACTGCCACACCCAAGGTACAAGAGGACATTTTAAAAAATCTTGGAATCACCAAAGCGATTACCTTTAAAGCATCTTTTAACCGTCCTAATTTATTTTATGAGGTGCTGCCAAAAACGGATCAAGTCGATCGCGATATTACCTCTTTTATCAAAAAAAATGAAGGGAAGTCAGGAATTGTGTATTGTTTGTCCAGAAGACGCGTAGAGGAGCTCGCTCAGGTCTTGCAGGTCAACGGGATCAAAGCGGTGCCCTATCACGCAGGATTAGATTCAAAACAACGTGTGAAAAATCAAGACATGTTTTTGATGGAAGATGTAGATGTTGTCGTCGCTACAATTGCATTTGGAATGGGAATCGATAAGCCCGATGTGCGCTTTGTAATCCACCACGATATCCCAAAAAGTATTGAGAGCTATTATCAAGAAACAGGTCGTGCAGGTCGTGATGGAGGTGAAGGGCACTGCTTGGCTTTTTATGCCTACAAAGACATTGAAAAATTAGAAAAATTTATGTCTGGAAAGCCCATTGCAGAACAAGAGATTGGATATGCACTTCTTCACGAAATGGTCGCTTATGCAGAAACCTCGATGTCCAGACGCAAATTTATCTTACACTATTTTGGCGAAGAGTTTGATGAAAGCAATGGTCCTGGTGCGGATATGGATGATAACTCACGAAACCCAAAGCCCAAAAAAGAAGCCCAAAAACAAGTTGAAAAATTACTTACTGTCATCACTGATACCGCCCAACAATATAGATTTAAGGAAATCGTCAATATTCTTTCTGGTATCAAAAATGCGTTATTGATTACTCGTCAGGTTGACGATCAAGATTTTTTTGGTGTAGGTTCTGATCAAACTCCATCGTATTGGCGAGCACTGATTCGCCAGCTTCTTGTAGCTGGTTTACTTAAAAAAGAGATTGAAAGTTATGGCGTCATTAAGTTGACCAAAAAAGGTGAGGATTTTCTTCAATCTCCTCATTCGTTTTTCATGACTGAAAATCATGAATACGATCAAGTTCAATCCCCTACATCATCGAACAGGGGTGGTGTAGCGGTGTTTGATAAAAAATTACATGGACTCTTGATGAAAGAGCGAAAAAGAGTAGCAGAACAATCTGGAGTCCCTCCATACGCTGTTTTTCAAGAATCCTCCATAGAAGATATGCTTTTAAAGTACCCAATAAGTATTGAGGAACTCAAGAATATTCACGGAGTAGGTGAGGGGAAAGCAATGAAATTTGGAAGCTCTTTTGTGAAACTCATCGAAAAATATTGTGAAGACAATGACGTCGTCCGTCCGCAAGATATCATCATCAAAAGCACGGGTGCCAATTCAACACTTAAATTATATATCATTCAAAATATCGACAGAAAACTACCCCTCGAAGACATTGCCGATGCCAAGGGAATGGACAGAACCACCTTTATCAAAGAAATCGAAACAATTGTTTTTTCGGGTACAAAGCTGGATATTGGGTACGAGGTTGATGCCTTGTTTGACGAGGATCAACAGGACGAACTGAAAGCGTATTTTATGGAAGCCGAAAATGATGATATCCAGCAAGCTTTTGATGAGTTTGATGGCGAATTTGAAGAAGATGACTTACGAATTTTTCGCATCAAATTTATCAGTGAAGTTGCCAATTAAGCACTTTTCTTTTTGCTATATTTGCCGCCTAATAAATAGAGATGAAAAACGGTATTTACGCTGAAATCCACACCTCAAAAGGAACCCTAACCCTTCAACTCCATTACAAACAAACACCTGCTACTGTAGGTAATTTTGTCGGTTTGGCAGAAGGGAGTCTAGCGAACAAAGTGAAGTCAAACGGTGTACCATATTATGATGGGTTGAACTTTCATCGTGTAATACCAGATTTTATGGTTCAGGGCGGTTGTCCACAAGGGAGTGGAGTTGGCGGACCCGGTTATCAGTTTGACGATGAAATCGATTCCAGTTTACGTCATGACAAAGCCGGTATATTATCGATGGCGAATGCTGGACCGGGAACAAACGGAAGCCAATTTTTTATTACACATGTTCCTACCCCTTGGCTAGATGGAAAACATACGGTTTTTGGCTGCGTTGTTGAAGGACAAGAAATCGTTGACTCTATTGCTCAGGGCGATACAATTGATAAAATCGAGATTCAGCGTATAGGTAAAGACGCTCAAGACTGGGATGCTGTTGCTGCCTTTAATTCTTTTAACCAAATGGCAGAGCAGCGCATCGAAGCTCAAAAAGCCAAACAAGCAGAAGAACTCGATAAGGTGAGTGCGGGTTTTCAGCAAACGGACAGTGGCCTTCGCTATCAAATCATACAAGAAGGAGCGGGGCAGCAAGCGGCTGCTGGCCAAACGGTTTCGGTTCACTACAAAGGGCAACTTCTAGATGGAACTGTGTTTGATTCTTCATTCAAACGCCAACAACCCATCGACTTTGTCTTGGGACAGGGTCAAGTGATCCCCGGATGGGACGAGGGGGTTTCCTTACTAAAATTAGGAGACAAAGCGCGTTTTGTGATTCCATCAAACTTGGCCTATGGATCTAGGGGTGCAGGAGGTGTGATTCCACCAGATGCTGTATTAATTTTTGATGTTGAGCTTGTGGCAGTAAGCTAGCTCTTCCACTTGATATTACAACCGATACTAGGCTTTTGAGTCAATGAAATCTCTTTTCCATTGCATAAGGCCTCCAATGCAGATCGCATGTCGGTTCCAGTAACGGGAATTCCATTTTCTGGTCTAGAGTCGTCCAACTGTCCGCGGTATACCAAAGACCTGTTTTTATCAAAAATATAAAAATCAGGGGTGCAAGCCGCGTCGTATGCGCGTGCAACTTCTTGCGTTTCATCGTAAAGGTAAGCAAAAGGAAAATTTTGCTCGTCAGCTACTTTGGTCATCAAGTCTGGAGCGTCGTCTGGATAGTTTTCAACATCATTGCTCGAAATCGCAACAAAAGAAACGCCCATGTTCAAGAAGTCATTGGCCAAATCAACAATCCCAGTAAACACATGTTTGACGAATGGACAGTGATTGCAAATAAACATCACAACAGTACCTTTGACACCATGTATTTGATCAAGAGATAAAATTTGCCCACTTACTGTATCTGGAAGTGAGAATGCAGGTGCTTGTGTGCCCAAGGGCAACATCTTTGATGGTGTACGTGCCATATTTTTTTACAAACATACAAATATCATTCCTGCTCATCCTCTTTTTTCGAAGTTGAGTTATCAACCACACTTTCTGTTTTATAGATGGATTATTATTATTTTTTGTTCGATGAGCCGAATGACTTCCTTAAAGTGCTGGTAAAATTCATAGATGGAGTCCTCGTAAATATGAAGGTTTTCACTAAAATATTGTGGATTTTCAGCAGTAGAATTTATATCTCGAATGCTCTGTGTCAATTTAAGATAATGATTCCCATTCTTATTTTCATAAACATCAAAAAAATAGGTCTTATGTCGGCTTCTAAATCGGTGAGACATCACAGGACTGCGATGTATTTTGTTTACGTCCATTGGATTTTGATTCGGGTTAATATTGTCTAAATTAAGTTATTTGTACGAAAAAACAAGCAGCTTACAGCTGCTTCTTGCATAACTCCGCATAATAACCAGGTTCATCGACCAATGCCTCATGCGTGCCAAATTGGACAACTCGACCCTCGTCCATAACTAAAATTTGATCAGCATTTTTGGCCGAAGATATCCGATGACAAACCACAATTGTTGTCGATTGAAATGGCATCGATTTTAGATTGTTTAATATGGTTTCCTCGGTTTGCGTATCTACAGCTGAAAAAGAATCATCAAAAAGTAAAATTTTGGGCTGCTTGATCAAAGCTCTGGCGATTGACATTCGCTGCTTTTGACCCCCAGAAAGGGATACGCCTCGTTCTCCAATAACGGTTTGATAGCCCTTAGAAAAATTCATGATGCTATTGTGAATAGCCGCTTGTTTGGCAGCATTTTCAACTTCGGTTTTGGTCGTCTCGGCTTTCCCAAAACGGATATTGTTTTCCAAAGTATCTGAAAATAAAAAGGCCTCTTGCGGTACAGCTCCAATATGATCCCTCAATATCTTGAGATCGAGTTCGCGAACATCTATACCGCCAACTCTGACGGCTCCTGAACTCACATCATACATCCTTGTAATGAGTTGTAAGAGCGTTGTCTTTCCACAACCTATCCGACCCAAAATCGCTAAGGTCTTTCCAGATTCAAGTTGAAAGCTCACTTCTTTAACGGCTTCTTCTCTGGCATCGTCATAAGAAAATGAGACCTTCTCAAACTCGATGCTGTAGGATTGGAGCGCTTTGCCATTTTTCGGATTGACGATTTCTGGCTCTTGCCCCAAAAATTCATTGATTCTTTTTTGTGAAGCTTCCGCTTGTTGTACTATCGAAGTCACCCAGCCAACAGTTGCCACAGGCCATGTTAACATATTGATATATATGATGAATTCCGCTAGCGTACCCAATTCAATTTGACCATTGATAAACTGTCTGCCTCCTATGAATATGACTAAGATATTAGAAAGCCCAATTAATAAAATCATCAATGGAAAAAACCATGCTTGCACCTGAACTAAGTGCATATTTTTTGACATGCTGACCAATGCTAAAGACCCCATCTTTTGGTTTACAGTTGGTTCAATAGCATTGGCTTTGATAACGCCAATTCCGCTAAACATTTCCTGCGCAAAGGCAGAGAGCTTAGACAGGTATTCTTGTACGATGGTACTGCGTTTATGAATCGATCTACTCAATTGATAAATTGCTAATGACAACAGCGGGAGGGGTGCCAAAGCATAGAGAGTCAAGGTGGGAGCTACGCTAATCATATAAGAGATCACAATTACAAAAAGCGATACCGTATTGATGCTGTACATCAATGCGGGTCCAAAATACATACGCACCTTGGAAACGTCTTCACTAATTCTGTTCATCAAATCTCCAGTACGATTGTTTTTGTAAAAGTTTAAGCTCAACCGTTGATAATGTTGATAGATTTCATTTTTGAGATCAAACTCAATAAAACGCGACACATTGATAATCGTTTGCCGCATGGTGAAGGTAAACAACCCTGAAAGTATGGCAGCTCCAACGATCAATGCAATGTTTTGTAGCAAGATGTTTTTGGTTTCTGTGAGGACTCCAGTGGGTTGGGTCAGATACCGATTGACTACAGTGATTGAATCTCCAACCAAACTCGGCGCAACAACAGCAAATACCTTGGCAGTGATCGTAAAAACAAATCCGAGAACAAGACGTGTTCGATACTTGTAAAGATATTTGTTAAGGTATTGTAATGCGCGCAATGGTTTGAAATTCTGACCTCAAAGATAGTGTGCAAGTTTTAATTAACCGTTTGTGGATTTCAAACCGTTAATAAGTGTACTTTTGTAGAGAATTTATGAAATCTTTGAAATGCTGACCAGACGACATTTGCGCGTAAAAGTAATGCAACAGCTTTACGCGAACACCATAAGTTATCCTTTTGACATGAAAGTCGCTCAACAGCAACTAGAGCGTAGCAATACAGGTTTTTTTGAATTGTACTTGTTGCTGCTCAATATGTTTATTGAGGTACAAGCGTGTGGTCGGTCACTTCACAAACTCGCTGAAAAGCAGTATTTAAAAGCCGATTCTTATCAACTCAATCCAAAATTCTTTTCCAATCAAGCAATTGCCAAATTATCTAATAGTAAGATTTTGGAGTCAAAAACCGCCAAGTTTAAGGTCAATTATTGGGAACAGCACGATGAGTATGTTCGTTTGATATGGGACCAAATTGCTGCAAGTGATCGTTATGCTACCTATATTTCAGAAAATGAAATCGGTTTTATTTCCGATAAGGCTGTTTTAATTGATCTTTTTACCAATGTTATTGCGCCCTATGAAAGACTACATGAATTGATCGAAGAAATCAAACCCTCATGGGTTGATGATTACCCACTGGTCAACACCATTGTGCGGAATACACTTTTTCATATGAACGAGGATACTGACCCTGAGGATTTGATATTAACGTCAATATACAAAGATGATGACGACAAAACATTTGCGATCGACTTGTTAAAATCAGTTGCAGTTCATGAGGAGGAGGTAATGACTCATCTGAAAGGGCGCACACCCAATTGGGAGCAAGACCGCATTGCCGTATTGGATATGATTTTACTAAAACTTGCTATCGCCGAATTTCTGTATTTTCCATCCATTCCAACTCGAGTCACCATCAATGAATACCTCGAAATAGCCAAAGAATATGCTACCCCAAAAAGCAGTACATTTATTAATGGAATTTTAGATGTGATTTCTAAAGACTTAGAAAGCAAAATCTTGAATGATAAATCTTAAAAAAGTATCAATCGAAATGCGTACATTTACAACAAAATTTATAGCATGAAATTTATTCATATTTTATTTATCGCAGTTCTATTAACTGCTTGTTCTAGCGATCCGTCAAAGAAAGCAAAGGCAAATGAAAGTGTAACGGCGGCAGAGGAGGTTTCGGCTTCAGATGCACCCGTAATGACATTTGACAAATTGTCACACGACTTTGGGACAATCAACGAAGGTGAGGTTGTAGAAACGGTATTTACATTCACAAATACTGGATCATCCGATTTGATCATTCTCAATGCACGAGGAAGTTGTGGTTGTACGGTTCCAGACTATCCAAAAGACCAACCCATTGCTCCTGGCGATAGTGCAGAGGTTACTGTTAAATTCGACTCCAACAACAAGCCTAATGCGAACAATCGATCAGTGACGTTCACAACCAATACAGAGAAGGGTAGAGAAGTTGTTCAAATCAGAACATTTGTAACTCCAGACCCTTTAAAAGAACAACAACGAGAAGCCCGTCGCCAAGCGATGCAGGCCAACCAACAATAAACGAACAACAACTATGGAAGGCGCATTTGCAGGTCAGCTCCCTTTTTTATTGATGATGTTTGGAATCATATTCTTTTTTATGATTTTACCTCAGCAACGCAGGGCGAAAAAAGAGAAAAGCTTTAAAAACAATTTGAAAAAAGGTGACCGTGTAATTACCAAGTTTGGTGTCCACGGCAAAATCGTAGAAGTCAATGACCAAAATGATTCTTGTGTGGTGGAAACCATGGCTGGAAAATTGAAAATGGAACGAGGTTTCATATCGATGGAACTCAGTCAAAAGCTAGCACCGTCCTCCAAAAAATAACTACCAAAAGCGCCTCTGGCGCTTTTTTTATGATTGAAAGGTGTACAAAAAACTCATCAGACCAATTTTGTTTTTATTCGATGCGGAGAGCGTTCACCATTTCTCTTTTACATCAATCCGCCTACTTCATAAAATTCCTTTTGTTGGGATCTTGGTTCGTCGTTTGTTTAGTGTAAATCAACCCAAACTGGAGCGTCATGTATTTGGTATTCGTTTTCCAAATCCAATTGGTCTTGCTGCAGGTTTTGATAAAGATGCCAAGCTGTATAAAGAACTATCAAATTTTGGATTTGGCTTTATTGAAATCGGGACTCTTACGCCAAAACCTCAAGACGGAAACCCCAAAAAACGCTTATTTCGATTAGTAGCCGATAAGGGTATCATCAATCGGATGGGGTTTAATAACCAAGGAGTTGATGCGGCAATTTCGAGGCTGAAAAAAAATATGAATGTGATCATAGGGGGCAATATCGGCAAAAATAAAACGACACCTAACGACCAAGCTATTGAAGATTATCTCATTTGTTTTGACGCCTTATTTCCTCATGTCGATTATTTTGTTGTGAATGTCAGTTCGCCAAACACACCAAACTTGCGTGAATTGCAAGAGAAAAAACCGTTGACAGCTCTGCTACAAACCTTACATGCTGAAAACCATAAAAGAGAACACCCAAAGCCCATCTTGTTAAAAATCGCACCGGATTTGACCGACACCCAATTGTTGGACATTATCGACATTGTTTCCAAAACCAATACCGATGGTGTGATAGCAACAAACACAACTATTGCTCGTGATGGACTTCAAAGCGACTCTGAGATTTGCGAAGAAACAGGTGGTCTGAGTGGGAAACCCCTCAGTAATCGAAGTACCGAAGTGATCCGTTTTCTCCATACAAAAAGTAACGGTAGCTTTCCTATTATTGGAGTTGGTGGAATTCATACCCCCCAAGATGCTATAGATAAGCTTGAAGCAGGAGCATCTTTGCTTCAAATCTACACTGGTTTTGTTTATGAAGGACCTGGAATGGTAAAGCGTATTCTGAAGGCTTTGTAAGAAAAATATTTTTTATTGCAATACATTATTACCTGAGTCCAACAAATCATGGCTTTTCTGTTTATTGCACTTATTGTTTTACGAATCGCCCTTTTTCTATATCATTTTTAAACTAAAAATTGTTCAATTTATATTTTAAATATTATTGATTCAATCATTGGTAAATTTGCAACTGATGACCCGCCTCAATTTTCTTTAATCACTCACTTAGCTGGTTTGCAATACCACGATTTTATTGTTAGTTACGAAACATTTCGGTAATTTTTGTAAGTTCACAACTCTAAAAGAACTACAATGACGATTCAGAAATTATCTAGATACACACTTCTGATTTTGGTCTGTGTAATCATGACCTTCTGCACGACCAATAAAGGAGTAAACAACCCTTTATTAGAAGAGTGGACAGGTCCTTATGGTGGTCTGCCAGCTTTTGACCAAATCGATATTGCCGATGTACAAGACGCGATGTTGACTGGAATGGAGTTGAGCTTAGTAGAAATTGAAGCCATCGCAAACAACCCTGACGACCCCAATTTTAAAAATACGATTGAAGAAATGGAGCGTTCTGGCGCAGCACTCGACCGTGCATTCCGGTATTATGGGATTTTAAGAAGCAATATATCTTCACCAGCGTTTAGAGAAATTGATGTGGCACTCGCTCCTCAATTTGCAGATTACGGAGCCAAAATCACCCAAAACCAACGCTTGTTTTCAAGAATCAAAACTATTTATGAGCGTTCACTTAAGGCCCCATTGGAGGATGATCAACAACGTGTTGTGGAACTAACTTATAAGAGTTTTGAAATGAATGGCGCTGCTTTGGACTCCCTATCTAAAGCTCGTTATGCCGATATCAATCGGGAATTATCATCGCTTTACACTACATTCTCAAACAACGTACTCCACGATGAGGAAAATTACATCACCTTTTTGACGGAAGATCAATTGGGTGGACTGTCAGAAGGCTATATCAAATCCGCTGCTCGTATTGCCACATCCAAGGGACAAGAAGGGAAATACGCAGTGACCAATACGCGATCTTCTATGGATCCGTTTTTGACATCTTCAACAGAACGCGATCTCCGTAAAATTGTTTGGACCAAATATTATTCACGAGGAGATAATAATGATGAATATGACAACAAAGAAATTATTGCCAAAATTCTTCAATTGCGGCGCGAGCGGGTAGAACTCTTGGGGTATCCCGATTATCCGACATGGCGCCTGCAAGATCGTATGGCAAAGAACCCAGCCAACGCACTTCAGTTGATGGAAACGATCTGGCCAGCTGCCATTGCGCGTGTTGCTGAAGAAGTTGCTGATATGCAAGCCATTGCCGATCAAAATGGAGATCAAATTATCATCGAACCGTGGGATTATCGCTTTTATGCCGAAAAGGTACGCCGCGCAAAATACGAGCTCAACTCAGAGGAGGTCAAGCAATACTTACAATTGGACAAACTTACCGATGCCATGCACTATGTGGCAGGTCGATTGTTTAACTATGCATTTAATCCCGTTCCGGAGGGGAGTGTTCCTGTTTTTCACGAGGATGTAAAAGTATGGGATGTGACAGATATCACAACTGGTAATCACATTGGATTGTGGTATCTCGACCCCTACGCAAGAGAAGGTAAACGATCAGGAGCATGGGCAACCACCTACCGCAGCCATACCACCTTTGATGGAAAAACAAATGTGTTGGCCTCCAACAATTCTAATTTTGTCAAGCCCGCACCTGGCGAGCCTCTATTAATTTCTTGGGATGATGCGACTACTTTCTTTCATGAGTTCGGACATGCACTCCATTTTTTTTCTTCAGAGGTCCGCTATCCAACACTCAACGGTGGGGTTCGTGACTATACCGAATTCCAGTCGCAACTCCTTGAGCGATGGCTCTCAACCGATGAGGTGATTGACAACTATTTGCTCCACGCAGAAACCGGCAAGCCAATGCCTGATGAGTTGGTCGCTAAAATCAAAAACGCAGCGACTTTTAATCAGGGCTTTGCGACAACCGAATATCTTGCTTCCGCATTGATCGATATGAAAATACACTTGGCAGATCCAACGGGCATGGATGTAGGGGCTTTTGAAAAAGAAACTCTGGCGGAGTTAAATATGCCAAAAGAGCTTCCTATGCGGCACCGCACGCCCCATTTTGGGCACGTGTTCTCTGGAGAGGGTTATGCCACTGCCTATTATGGCTATATGTGGGCCGACGTTCTGACTGCCGATGCTTCCGAAGCTTTCGCCCAATCACCGGGCGGCTATTATGATGAGGAATTGTCCGAAAAGTTGGTCAAATACCTTTTTGCACCTCGCAATTCTATTGATCCCAATGAGGCTTTTCGTTTGTTTAGAGGTCGAGATGCAGATGTCAACGCCTTGTTGCGCGCACGTGGTTTTCCAACCAAATAAGTGCTTGTGCTTGATTTTGGACTCATTACAGCCATTGGTCTGATTCACCTAGTTGCATTGGTTAGCCCTGGCCCCGACTTTGTGGTGTCCTGTCGTAACACCCTGATGTATTCACGGTCGATAGGAATTTATACGGCTGTGGGCTTTGGATTGGGGATTTGTGTCCATATCAGTTATGCAGGTTTTGGATTGTCGTGGTTGATCTCCAATAATGAACTTATTTTTACAATTATTCAATACCTTGGGGCTTTCTATCTGATGTTGATTGGCTTTCAGTCCTTGCGTAGCTTTCAGAGTCAGATAAGTCAAGAGACCGTCACTGTCTCAAGCCGTATTTCTCCATTCCGAGCAATACGTATCGGTTTTATCACGAATGTTCTAAACCCTAAAGCCACTCTCTTTTTTTTAAGTATATTTTCGACCATGCTCGACCCAACGGTTGGCGAGTTGACTTTGGTGGTGATTTCAGTTTTGCTAGTGGTGACAACTATCTTTTGGTTTTCTTTGGTCGCCTTATTGATTTCACACCCACGCTTTATAGCAGTTCTGAAGCGATACGAAAAAAAAGTACATCATTTTTTTGGGGTCTTACTCATTGGAATAGGCTGTGTCATTCTAATTTTCTAAAACCGTAGAATTGCGTAAATTCGAAAGCTAAACGATAACCGTGATCAAGTCCTTATCCGAATTTAAACAAGCAAAGGTTCAGGCTGAAGAAAACCCCGGTGGGTTTTGGAGTGAAGTAGCTCGTGAATTTCATTGGAAATCCCCTTGGAAACAAACCCTCGACTATGACTTTTCAATACCAGAAGTAAAATGGTTTATAGGAGGAAAATTGAATATCACAGAAAATTGTCTCGACCGCCATCTTGCAACTCAGCCAAATAAAACCGCTATTCTTTTTGAACCGAATGACCCGACTGGGGAGGTCCAACGCCTTACCTATAAAGAACTGCACACTAGGGTATGTCAAACTGCCAATATGCTCAGGGCCAATGGCGCCAAAAAGGGAGACCGCATTTGTATTTATATGCCCATGGTTCCAGAGTTAGCCATTGCTGTTTTGGCTTGTGCACGAATTGGGGCGATTCATTCGGTTGTCTTTGCGGGCTTTTCGGCAACGGCTCTCGCTGCACGCATCAATGATGCTTCATGTAGTATGCTGCTCACAGCTGATGGTGGATTTCGTGGCGCGAAAACCATTGCGCTAAAGGAAATCGCTGATGAAGCATTGAACTCTTGTTCAACGGTCAACTGTTGTTTGGTTCTTCAACGTACCCAGCAAGAAGTACAATGGAATTTCATAGATAAATGGTGGCATGAAGAGTTGGAAAAAGTCGATGACAATTGCTCAGCTGAAGTGATGGACAGTGAAGATCCGTTGTTTATCCTCTACACTTCTGGCTCTACGGGAAAACCAAAAGGGATGGTACACACTTGTGGGGGCTACATGGTTTACACCGCTTACACCTTTAAAAATGTGTTTCAGTGTCAGCCCAACGATGTGTACTGGTGTACGGCAGATATTGGTTGGATCACGGGGCACTCATATATCGTTTATGGCCCTTTGGCCAATGGGTCGACTACAGTCATGTTTGAAGGTGTGCCGTCTTACCCAGCTTTAGATCGCTTTTGGGAGGTATGTGCCAAGCATAAGATCACTCATTTTTACACAGCACCAACCGCCATTCGTGCGTTGGAAAAACACCCCACATCACTTGTTGAAAAGCATGACTTGTCCTCATTAAAAGTATTGGGCTCCGTAGGCGAACCCATCAATGCCGAAGCATGGCACTGGTACGACGAGCATGTTGGGAAACACAACTGTCCGATTGTAGATACTTGGTGGCAAACCGAAACTGGCGGGATACTCATCAGCTCCTTGGCAGGGGTGACGCCACAGAAGCCAACCTTTGCAACCTTACCTTTGCCAGGGGTTCAAACAGTACTTTTAAACAACGAAGGCGATGAAATTGAAGGGGAGGGTGAAGGGATTTTAGCGATTAAGCATCCTTGGCCATCGATTGCCCGTACTATTTGGGGAGATCACGAGCGATACAAAAATGTGTACTTCAGTGCCTATCCGGGTTATTACTTCCCTGGAGATGGTGCCTTACGAGATGCGGATGGGAATTATCGCATCACAGGACGTGTTGATGATGTGGTCATTGTTTCTGGTCACAATTTGGGTACCGCACCGATTGAGAATGCCATCAACGAGCACCCGGAAGTGGTCGAAAGTGCAGTGGTGGGATTTCCACATGATATCAAAGGAAATGCGCTTTGTGCCTATGTAATTGTACGCGATATGGGCGTTGACTCTATTTCCATTGAAAAAGAAATTCGAGAGGAGGTCGCCAAAACGATAGGTCCGATTGCCAAACCAGATCGAATTCTGATTGTCAGCGGACTGCCAAAAACACGTAGTGGGAAGATTATGCGCAGGATTTTACGCAAACTCGCTGCTGGCGAGTATGACCAATTGGGCGATATCTCCACCTTGTTAAACCCAGAAGTAGTCGAGGAGATTAAGCGTCAAAATAGCTAAAGGTCTCACCGTTTTGTATCGTTTGAACACTTTCGTAAATCAAACGAATGACATTTTCCACATCGTCCTTATGAACCGTCTCCACGGTGGTGTGCATATACCGGAGCGGCAACGAGATCAATGCAGAAGGCACACCGCCATTGCTATAGGCAAAGGCATCGGTATCTGTCCCTGTGTAGCGTGATGACGCATGGCGTTGAAACGGAATTTTATTGTTTTCTGCGGTTTCGATAATTCGATCGCGTAGTTTTTGCTGAATGGCAGGCGCGTAGGAAATCACAGGACCTTTTCCAATCACATTATCCCCCTGTTTCTTTTTGTCAATCATCGGGGTAGAAGTGTCATGACAAACGTCGGTTACAATTGCCACATTGGGCTGGATACGCTGTGTGATCATTTCAGCACCACGCAATCCAATTTCTTCTTGTACGGAATTTGTAATGTAAAGACCAAAAGGAAGTTTTACTTGATTCTCATGCAGCAAACGTGCAACTTCCGCAATCATAAATCCACCGATGCGGTTGTCGAGGGCACGGCACACAAACTTATCTTTATTGAGGACATGAAAAGCATCTGGATAGGTAATCACACATCCAACGTGTACGCCCATTTTTTCGACTTCTTTTTTGTCTTTCGCTCCGATATCAATCGTGATATTTTCGAGCTTGGGTGTATCCTCTTTGCCAGCCATACGGGTATGGATAGCGGGCCAACCAAAAACACCTTTAACGATACCTTTTTTCGTGTGAATATTTACCCATTTAGAGGGGGCAATCATATGGTCTGAGCCACCATTCCGGATCACGTGTATGAGTCCATTTTCAGTAATATAGTTTACATACCATGAAATTTCATCTGAATGCGCTTCGATAACAACTTTAAATGGTGCATCTGGGTTGACCACACCAACAGCAGTTCCATACGTATCCGTAATAAAGGCATCAACATATGGTTTTAAGTAGTCCATCCAAATTTTTTGGCCTTCCCATTCATATCCAGTAGGGGAGGGATTGTTGAGATAGGTTTCCAAAAAGCGCATCGACTTTTTATTCAGCACATTCGATTTTTTCATCTAAAATTATTTTGGGCAAAAATACAACTTTAAAGATTGTCAACCAGTATTGTTTTCGTGCATTGTTTACTTTTGAAGCATGAAATGGACTAATTCATTCTTGTATTTGTTTGTCATGTCAATTTATGCACAAACAGATTCGTTACCCATGGTAATTCTTCCAGGAGAGAAGACGCCCCAGTCCTATATCGGTTTGGACGAAGTAGTTGTCTATCAGCCTGTGAAGCTCAATTCCTATGAGGAAATGAAGAAATACATGCTTTTACGCCGTCGCGTAATCAAGGTGTATCCCTACGCGGAACTGGCCTCTGAGCGTTTTGTAACACTCAAAGAACGATTGGATCGTATGGATAGTCGACGCCAAAAAAAGCGATATGCCAAATTGATTGAGAAATATTTAGAAGGTGAGTTTTCTGAGGAACTAAAAAAGCTCACGCGGAAAGAGGGTCAGATATTGGTTAAACTGATTCATCGCGAAACGGGGATTACAACACATGCCTTAGTCAAGACCTATCGCAATGGCCTTCGTGCATCTGTTTATCAGTTTACGGCCAAGTTGTTTGACATTGATTTGAAGACAGAGTTTAATCCGTCTGAAGTACAGGAAGACATGTGGATCGAGGATATTTTGTTTCGTTCTGGCCTGACAACAACTTATTTTGAAGAAAATCCTGAAAAATTCTAAACATTGTATTGATCTTTAAGTCAACATATTAGCTATGTCCAAGATCACATTTAGCAAAATACGAGTAAATAATTCATCAAAAAGGTTGGCAGCTTAATAAAGAGGTCTATATTTGCACCCGCAAAAGACGCTACCTATTTAGTTAATAACATTTAAAAAAAAAGTTTTTAAATGCTTGTGAGAATAGAAAAAGAGCTTAAATTTGCAACCGCTTTCAGAAAAATCTAAAGCAAACGATTTTAAAAGTTCATTGACTTATTGAGAATGACAGCGCGTAATGAGCTATTAAAATAGCTCGAACGAAATGAAGTAGAACCATCATGAGTACTCGAATCAATTTGGTTGTCAACATTATTAAAAATTGACAATGAAGAGTTTGATCCTGGCTCAGGATGAACGCTAGCGGCAGGCCTAACACATGCAAGTCGAGGGGTAACAGGGAAAAGCTTGCTTTTCCGCTGACGACCGGCGCACGGGTGCGTAACGCGTATGCAACCTACCTTTTACAGGAGTATAGCCCAGAGAAATTTGGATTAATCCTCCATAATATCTTTTTCTTGCATAGGAAAAAGATTAAAGCTTCGGTGGTAAAAGATGGGCATGCGTTTTATTAGCTAGTAGGTGAGGTAACGGCTCACCTAGGCCACGATAAATAGGGGCCCTGAGAGGGGGATCCCCCACACTGGTACTGAGACACGGACCAGACTCCTACGGGAGGCAGCAGTGAGGAATATTGGACAATGGGCGAAAGCCTGATCCAGCAATGTTACGTGAGTGATGAAAGCTATTTTGGTTGTAAAGCTCTTTCAATGAGGAGGATAATGACGTTACTCATAAAAGAAGTCCCGGCTAACTCCGTGCCAGCAGCCGCGGTAATACGGGGGG
>PBNJ01000003.1 GCA_002723075.1 Flavobacteriaceae bacterium
ATAACCTCATCGCGATTTCAGGCGCGCGAGGAATTCCAACAGATCTTATTCGAAGACAGCGGTTGCGGGTAACCGAACTTCGAGATGTGCAAAAAACAATCTTCCTCACGCTGGAAGAAGCCGAAAAGTTGAAAAAAGAAATCAGTTTTGATAGTTTGGTTCGCAACATCAACAATCGACAATCATACAACACAAGCTTTTTCCCAAATGACATTCGCTTTAACTGGAACGAAGACAATTTTGGGCCAATCGTAATGCCAAAAAAAGGAGTTACTGTTAGCCTGAGCAAAAAAAATATTCCCTTGTATCGGAAATTGATTCGGGATTATGAAAACCGAACACTAAGCTACGAAGACAATACCATTCTGATCGATGGCAAGCCAACAGATCGATACACCTTCTCACAAGACTACTTTTGGATGATGGGAGATAATCGCCACCGTTCGGAAGACAGTAGGTTTTGGGGCTTTGTACCAGCAGATCATATCGTTGGAAAACCCATTTTTATATGGATGAGCATTAGTGGGATCAATGATGGGGTCGCCAATTGGAAAGTGCGCTGGAATCGTGTCTTCACAACAACCAACGGAAATGGAGAACCCGTTTCCTATCGCTGGCACTTTTTGGCGATTATCGTTGTTTACCAAGTTTATACACGTGTTCGTAAGCGTCTTAAAAAGCAATGACCCACACCCTACTTCCCCTTGCCTATGCAGGACCAATCTCGCATTGGGTTCCCATATGCAAACAGCAACCTATTCTTTGGGAAGTAGAGGATTTTTATCAGAAACAAACCTATCGCAATCGCATGGAAATCCATGCAGCCAACGGAAAGCTCATGCTGAGTATTCCGATTCAACATCTCGGTTATGACGGGCATCAAAACTATAAAGATGTACAAATCGCAAACGAATTTCCATGGCAAAGAAATCATTGGTTGTCACTCAAGACCGCATACCAGTCTTCTCCCTTTTTTGAATACTATGAAGACGATATCGCACCATTATACCAAGACAGATTTGAGTTTCTACTAGCGTTTAACATCCAGGTCATGAAAACGATTTGTGAGTTGTTGCAGATTCAAGCACCCCAAGAAACCACAAAGATTTATGAAAAAGATAGTCCTCACCACGATTTACGGCATCTGATCGGTGCGAAAACCACTAAGGCAACCACAGCTTGTGAATACACCCAAGTCTTTAGCGACAAAAATGGGTTTATCCCTGACCTGAGCATTTTGGATTTACTATTCAACAACGGTCCCGAGACCGTACCCCTTTTGCAGTCCCATTAAATGTTTATATTTATTGAAAATAAGCCCCATGTTAAAACCCAAAGTCATCGGAGTTGGTGGTATTTTTTTCAAAGCCAAAAAGCCAAGTCGCCTTCGCAAGTGGTACAAAGACCATTTGAGTTTTAATCTTAATCCTTACGGTTCCTCATTTGAGTTTCGAAATGCAAATAACCCTGAAAAGGTTCAGTATTTTCTGTGGTCTGTTTTCAAAAATGATACAGATTACTTTTCGCCCTCAACCAAAGAGTTTATGGTTAATTTTCGAGTGGAAAACATCAAAAAAAAGGTAGCGTACTTGCGAAAAATTGGAACAAAAATCATCGATGAAGTCACGACTTACCCCTGTGGGAAATTTGTACACATATTGGATCCCGAGGGGAATGCAATCGAATTATGGGAAGCCAATGATAACTTTTTTAGTGATTTGATGGGGCCAACAAACAAATAAAAAAGCAGGCCATAAGCCGGATTCTGTCGTGCCTTACCATTGATCTCGACCCAACATTACTGCGGGGCTCTATCCGCCCACCCACCAGCTCAAGAGCGCTTCTTTCAAACACTGGTTTACTTGGCGTTTCACCGTATAGAGTTTACCTGATTTCACTACAGCCGAACTGTACTTTCTTTCTGTTGCACTGGTCCTATCCGCTAGGCGGACGACGGGCGTTACCCGCTATACTGCGCTATGGTGTCCGGACTTTCCTCTGCACTTGCGCACAGCGGTAAGGTGGCCTGCTTTGCAAAAATACATGATTTACAGTTGATAAACACATGAAAAGAGCAGATGGAAATCCAAGCGGTTTTGATATCTTTGTTTCTGTGGAACCCTTTGTTGTATCGGCCTTAAAATATCGCCCTCAGCGGTTTGAAGACGTTGTTGGACAGAAGTCCATTACCCAAACCCTAGAGAATGCAATTGCCAAAGACCATCTTGCCCAGGCCTTGTTGTTCTGCGGGCCACGTGGAGTTGGTAAAACGACTTGTGCGCGTATCCTCGCCAAAAAAATCAATGATAGCGACGAAGCCGCTGCCCAAGACAACGATTTTTCCTTTAATATTTTTGAGTTGGATGCCGCCTCAAACAACTCTGTTGAGGATATTCGAAATCTTATCGATCAGGTGCGAATTCCACCGCAAGTGGGGAAATACAAGGTCTACATCATCGACGAAGTACATATGCTTTCCCAAGCTGCTTTTAATGCCTTTTTAAAAACGTTGGAAGAACCGCCTGCCCATGCTATTTTTATCCTTGCTACAACCGAAAAACACAAAATAATCCCTACCATACTTTCGCGTTGTCAAATTTTTGATTTTAAACGCATTGGCGTAACGGACACAAAAAACTATTTGCAAAAAATCGCCAAAACCAAAGGGATTCAAGCCGAGGAAGAAGCCCTTCAACTCATAGCACAAAAGGCAGACGGCGCCATGCGAGATGCGCTCTCCATCTTTGATCGTATTGTTAGCTTTTCCAATGATACCATCACGGCAGAGCATGTTTCTGTCAACCTAAACATACTCGATTTTGACACCTATTTGCAAATCACCAAGCAATTGATTGAAGGAGATATCAGAGGTGTAATTTTATCGTTTGACCAAGTCTTATCCAAAGGATTTGACGGGCATCAATTTATTGTTGGGCTTGCCAGTCATTTTCGTGATTTGTGGATGTGTAAGCACCCAGACACCGTTTCTTTAATTGAAGTTGGTTCTTCGACGCAAAAAAAATATCTAACCCAATCCGAAATGGCTGACCTATCGTTTCTCGAAAAAGCAATTACCTTGACAAACGAATGCGATTTACAGTATAAAGGATCTAAAAACCAGCGTTTGCATGTTGAGCTCTGTTTGATGCAAATCGCCTCTGTAGAGGACGAAAAAAAAAAGGATAAACCCTACATCAAACCAGCCCTAAAGACAGACAAAGCACCCCAAAAGCCCGCCGCAAAAGAAGAACCCAAATCAATTGCTGAGTCAATAGTCGCCAAACCCATTGAGGAGACTTCTGTAGAAACCATTCAGCCCCCTAATCTTGAAAAACCAGATGCGGAATCAACCACAGCACCAGCGGAGCCAGTCAAGGAAAAGCCCATAGCACTTGATATTCAGCCCAAAGGGGTTTCTGGATTGTCTCTCTCCAGTATTGCTTATCAAAAGAACGTCAAGGCGAATCAGCCCACGATCGGCAAAAGTACACGCGAGGAAACCATTGGTCAAGAGAGTTTGGAAACAGCGTGGAAAGCCTTGTCTTCCCAGTTGGAAGCCGATGGAGAGTACAATCTCGCTGCCCTACTCAATCTCGATAGTCCACGATTGAAAAACAAAGTGGAAATTCACCTCAATTTTCCCAATAAAACCAACAAACTCGAACTGGAAAGTGAGAAGGGAAAGATTATCGGTGTACTTGCTGATGCGTTAAAAAATGATTTGCTTCAATTTGTAATTCATGTCAGCCAGGAAGAACAGCAAAACTATGTCTATACGCCCAGAGACAAATACGAGCAACTGGTCAAAATCAACCCTTTGGTCGATGACATTCGCAAAGAATTTAATCTGGATTTAAATTAATCATCATGTTAGGACTTCAACTCCCTACCGACCCACGCTGGGTGAATATCGTAGAGAAAAATATCGAAGAGATCTTGGTTGATCACGCCTATTGTGAGCAAAAAGCAGCGAGTACAGCCATTTCCTTTATCATTGGTTTTCCTGAAAAAACCGAATTGGTACGAGCCATGATTGATTTGGTCGCTGAGGAAATGAGTCATTTTAAAATGGTACACGAACTTTTGATTGAACGCGGATTTACGCTCGGTCGAGAGCGTAAAGATGCCTATGTGAATCAATTGATGCAATTTTTTCCCAAAGGCGGTAGCCGAGAGGTTCATTTGGTGCATAAGTTGTTGTATGCCGGCCTTATTGAAGCGCGGAGCTGTGAGCGTTTCCGTTTGTTATCTGAAAAATTGGAAGATAAGCAGTTGGCTCGTTTTTACAAAAAACTGATGATTAGCGAAGCGAATCACTATACCATGTTTTTACAGTTTGCCCGCACCTATGGCGGACGCGAAAAAACCGATCAGAAATGGAAAGCCCTACTCGACTTTGAAGGCGAACTTATCAAAAGCTTTGGCAAAAAAGAGACCATGCATGGGTAAGGGTATCAAAAAAAGATTTAGATAGAAGGGGAATTGAACTGAAGGGGCTACCCCTTCTCTTTATAAAGCAATTTTACCATCCCATCGGCTAGTCCAACTTTCGGGACATGAATCTGCGTAGAGTTGGAGTGCTTCATGCCCATAAGGTATATGCGGGTGGCTTGCTCGATCACATCTGCACGGTCGGCATTAAAACTAAAATCAACCATCATTTGCTTGGGGCTCATCGACTGGAAGGTTTTGTACTTTTCTTTGATAAAGTCATAGGACAAGGGCTCTCCAGCACTGTTTCCAGAAAGCTTAAACAGAGAGTTAATCGTTCCGCCAGAACCCAACACCGACATTTGTTTGTAACCAGAAGTGTGTTTGATAATCCAACGCTTGTAGGAATTCCAAACTGATTTGTCCACCATTTTCTTAAGCAGACGTACCGTTCCGATCTTAAAGGATTTCGACACCACAATCTGCCCTTGACTATAAACCGTCAGCTCGGTGCTTCCGCCACCCACGTCGACAAACAGATAGTTTTGATCTGGCTTTACCACCTTATACAAATCAGTTGAAGCAATGATTTCTGCCTCACGATGACCATCGATAATTTCGATGTTAACCCCTGTTTTTTTTCGAATCTCGGCAGTGACCTGTAAGCCGTTGTTTGCCTCACGCAAAGCGGAGGTCGCATAGGCCAAATAGCGATCGACATTGTGCACTTTCATCAACAGCTGAAAGGCCTTGATGGAATCAATCATTCGCTTTTTCTTTTTGGGTGATATTTCACCAACCACAAACGAATCCGAACCCAATCGAATGGGTGCACGTATGATCGCATTTTTGGTAAACAGCGGCTCCTCCCCTTTGCGTTCAATGATGTTCAAGATCAACAATCGAATTGCGTTGGATCCAACATCAATTGCAGCATATTTTTTAACCTTCAAGAGTGAGCTTGTTTTTGTAGTGGTTATACATATCGATTTGGGTTCTGCGTTGTTCCGAACTGGATTTTTTATAGGTATTGGGCTTTTTGCCATTTAACAAACGTGCCTTTACGGTATCGTCCCAAGTGATGGCAAAAGTGTCTAACAGATCTTGTTTGATGTCAGGGTCATAGATTGGACAAGACACCTCTACCCTGTTGTCAAGGTTACGTGTCATCCAATCCGCTGATGAAATATAGACCAAGGGGTCGCCATCATTTTCAAAAATCATCATGCGAGTATGTTCCAAAAACTTATCGACCACGCTGATGACTTCGATGTTTTCGCTCATCCCTTCTATGCCTGGAATCAAACAACAAACCCCACGAACAATGAGCTGGATATGCACCCCTGCCCGACTCGCATCATAGAGCGTTTCGATGATGTTGTAGTTGGTCAAACTGTTCATTTTTAACTTGATCAGTCCTGTTTTACCATTTTTTACATGATCGATTTCTTGTTCAATCAAAGAGGTAAAAAAGGAAGAGGTTGAATGCGGGGATACGACGAGATGCTTGTATTTGTTGACGCGATAGCTCGCTTCCAAAAACCGAAACACTTTGTCAACTTCTTTTAAAATCGGTTGGTTGGAGGTAAACAGCGTATAATCTGTATATATTTTTGCTGTGGACTCATTAAAATTCCCTGTACTGACAAATCCATAGCGTTTGAGTTTATCGCCCTCAAGACGATGAACCACACAGATTTTGGAATGCACTTTGAGTCCAGGAACCCCAAAAATGAGTCGGATCCCTTCTTTTTTCATTTCTTCCGCATAACTGATGTTGGCTTCTTCATCAAAACGGGCTTGTAATTCAATTTGAACAGTTACGCGTTTGCCATTTCGAGCGGCTTGAATCAAGGCACTCGCTACATTCGATAGTTTGGAAAGGCGATAGATGGTAATCGAAATGCTTTTAACATTGGGGTCAATGGCTGCTTCACGAAGGAATTTAACCAAATAGGCAAAGGAATGATAGGGCGTAAACATCAAGCGATCCTTGGTTGCAATCTGGGAGAATATACTCTTATGCAAATCAAAATCAACGATCGGCAATGGGTCTTGCGGTTGGTATTTTAAATCCGATCTGCCCAAATCGGGAAACTTGATATAGTCTGTGCGGTTGTGATATCGACCGCCAGCGATGACACTATCGCGACTATCGATATCAAGACGGTCTAGCAACAGCGATAAGGTATCCTCTGCAATATCTTGATCATATACAAAACGAACTGCTTCACCATGCGAACGGTCTTTGACACTCTCTGCTACTTTTTCGACATAGCTTTTGGATAAATCATCGTCGATATCGAGTTCGGCATCACGACTAAATTTAACCATATGCGCTTCAATTGTTTTGTTTTGAAACACATCAAAAATTGTTGATAACTGGGTGCGAATCAGGTCGTCTAACAACATCACATGGGTTTTTCCCTCTGCAGATGGTAAAACAACAAACCGCTTGAGCGAGGATGGAATTTCAATCAATGCAAACTGTATAGGATCTAGAAAAGGGTGTTTTTCGGCATCCAGCTCCATACGTACAGCCAAAAACGCATTGACGTCCTTAATTCTTGAAATCGACTCGATATTATTCAACATCAAAGTGACTAATGAGGGGCCGACTTCTTGCGAAAAATAGGTGTTGATAAACAAGCGTTGCTCCTCATTGATTTCATCTTCTCTAACGATAAAAATATTTTCTTGTTCTAGGGCAGTGTGTAAGGCGTTTAGGGTGTCTAAACTTTCCTTTTGCAGGGCGATGGTTTTGTTTGTAATTTCTTTGAGTAGAACTTCTGCAGGGCGGTCTCCAAACACTCTGTTTTTGGCTTCCTCCAGCCGAGCAATTCGCTTGACCGTCGCATAACGCACTTTGTAAAACTCATCCAGATTATTCGAAAAAATGCCAATAAAGCGCAAACGCTCAATAAGTGGGACTTTCTCATCTTGCGCTTCTTGCAATACACGCGCATTAAAGTCCAACCAACTAATTTCCCTATTGACGAAACGATTTTGTGACATTTAGCGTAGTGTTTTTGGACGAATAGAAGTGCAGTTACACTGCTGGATATCCGACCATAAAGATACGTCAAAATGAAAAATCACAGCTGTTGCTGTCGGGATATTGGCGTTTGTGTAATTTCCCAAGGATTGTGCAAGGTGCGTGCAGGCATTGTTATGCCCAAAAGTCATGATGGTATGGAGATCATCGGGAAGAGAACGAACAAACCCTAAAGCTTGTTTCCCCATAAAATCATAGAGATCTTCTTCGACTTGAATATTTTCTGTCGATAGCCCCAGTTCAGATCCCATGAGCAAGGCGGTGTCGAAAGCACGTTTTGCTGGGCTACTAAAGACCTGATCAATATGCAGATTGTGTTTACTGAGTTCTCGTCCGATCAAAATCGCATCTTTGACCCCTCGATCGGCTAGCGGACGTTCTCGGTCTGTCAAGTTGAACTCCCAAGACGATTTGGCATGACGAACCATTACCCATGTTTTCATGGGGAAAGGCGTGTGATTGTCCAAGCAGATGATTCCCTTTTGTAAGCCAAACGATCATGAAGTCTGTTTGCACGTCCTTGCCAAAATTCTATAGAAGAGGGTGTCACTACATAACCACCCCAATGAGTCGGTCTGGGAATCGGTCGGTCTTGATATCGGGTCTCTAGGGCTGCTAACTTGCTTTCAAGCGCAGTTCGATCTTGAATTTTTGTACTTTGATATGAGACATGAGCGCCCAGTTGACTGCCACGTGGACGAGAATTAAAATATTGATCTGAGTCTTTGGCGGTTAGTTTGGTAGCGATTCCTTGAATGATTACCTGACGTTCCATACTTTGCCAAAAAAATGACAAGCAGACCCGATGATCATGTGCGATCGATTGCCCTTTGGTGCTGTTATAGTTGGTATAGAAAACAAAACCATCATCACGTACTTCTTTTAAAAGTACAACACGAGATGCAATCCCGCCTTCTGCTAGGTGCGTACTCAGTGTCATGGCATTGGTCTCTTGCTCCTTTCCATGGGATTGAACCTCATCAAACCAGTGTCCAAACAAATCGAATGGGTTGGGTGGAGCTTCAGACTCCAGCAACTGCCCCTTGGTGTATTGTTTTCGAAAATCAGAGAGATCCATCGTTTGAATTTTACTGTGAAATTACAAAATCATTAAAACTCTAGCGAATATCCATCGTATGCCAACTCGACATTGGGAAAAATTTCGGCTGCCTCGATTTTAAATAATTCTAAATTCTTGTAACGTGACGAATAATGACCCAATATTAAACAGTTGACGTTGGCATCCTTGGCAATTTGCGCAGCTTGCTTGGCAGTAGAATGATCAGTCTTTTTGGCCAACTCCAGATTATCATCCAAAAAAGTTGCTTCGTGATACAAGACATCAACCCCTTGTATTTGTCGAGTCATTTCAGGATGATATGCCGTATCGCTACAAAACGCATATGCTTTTGAAGGTTTTGGGTCGTGCGTCAATTGTGTATTCGAAATGCTTTCTCCATCTGTATTGACCACATCTTTTCCTTGCTTTAGGTTTCTCATTTGACTTTGGTCAATTCGAAGTTTCTTTACTGCCTTAGGATTGATTTTGCGTTCTTTTGGTGTTTCTCGAAACAAAAAACCATTCGTATATACGCGATGTTTCAATGGAATGGTGTGGACCTCCATTTCGCCATCTGAAAACAAACAAACGGGCTCTTTTTCGCTCAGTTCATGAAAATGTAAAGGGTAATTTGTCCATGAATCAGACAATTTGAGAAGTAGCGTTACCGCTTCTCGTATCCCGACTGGTCCATAGATATGCAAGGGGGCTTCACGACCCAAAAGTCGAAAGGTAGATATCAATCCAGGTAGCCCATAAAAGTGGTCACCATGCAGGTGGGAAATAAAAATATGTTTAATGTGTGCAAATTTGACCTTCGCTTTACGCAGTAATACTTGAGTTCCTTCACCGCAATCAATCAGAAAATGATGCTTTTTGGTCGACAACAATTGTGCAGTAGGTGCTTTATCAGTATGTGGAGTAGCAGAATGACACCCAAGAATTGTGAGTTTCATCAGATCCCTAAATCGCGTTCAATCTCCTCAATCTCAACCGTATCAAGGGCTTCATGTAAGGTCGGAACAACAGTAAGACCCTCTGGTAATCGTTTTAAAGATATTGGACCAGTTACGATAACAAAAGACTTGTTGTTTAAATTTTTATGATGACCTGCGAGCTCGATAAAGTCTTTAATATGTTTGGATAAAACAGGTTTTATTAAACTTAGATCCACGACGATATTGTGGGACGAAAAGGATTTGTATTTGCGCTTAATTTCATCACGGAATGGACGTCCAATTATATCTGAATCTTTACAGGTGATAATGGTGGTATTTTCTTTACTCTCAAATGTCATTGTTCAATTTTACTAGCCAAAAGATACAAAATCGCCATGCGGACAGCAACTCCATTTTCAACTTGATCAAGAATAATCGCATGCTCTGAGTCTGCAATATCAGATGAGATTTCAACTCCTCGATTGATCGGACCAGGGTGCATAATTAAGAGTCTTTTTTCTAAATTTTCAACCACCTGTTTTGTGATACCGTATTGCATAGCATATTCACGATTTGATGGAAAGAAACTGGTTCTCATGCGCTCAAACTGCACACGAAGTACATTGGCAACATCGGCCCATTGTAGTGCTTTTTCCAGACTGGTTTCAATGGTAACACCTAAAGATTCAATATGCTTAGGAATAAGTGTGAATGGGCCACAGACCATCACCTCTGCCCCGAGTTTTTTCAGAGCAAAAATATTTGACAATGCAACTCTAGAATGTAGAATGTCTCCGACGATAACAACCTTTTTTCCAGCGATATCTCCCAGCTTTTCCCGAATAGAAAAACAGTCCAAAAGAGCTTGTGTTGGGTGTTCGTGTGCGCCGTCACCGGCATTGACAATACAGGCATTAACATGCTTGGATAAAAACATAGCCGCGCCAGGATTTGGGTGACGCATCACAACCATATCTACCTTCATGGACAGGATGTTGTTGACGGTATCAATTAATGATTCCCCTTTCTTGACAGAAGAGTTGGAAGCAGAGAAATTAATAACGTCTGCTGAAAGCCGTTTTTGAGCAAGTTCAAACGATAGTTTTGTTCGTGTGCTATTTTCAAAAAACAAATTGGCGATGGTAACATCTCGAAGAGACGGTACTTTTTTAATTGGTCGATTGATCACTTCTTTAAAATGGGAAGCTGTTTCAAAAATGAGTTCAATATCAGAAGTCGTTAAATATTTGATTCCCAATAAATGCGAAACACTCAGTTTACTCATTTGCCTTATTTATGATATAAACCGCATCTTCTCCATGTTCTTCTTCCCAGTGCACAAGTACTTTTTCGTCAGCAATCGCATCTACTTGTCGACCCAAATAGTCTGGCTGTATAGGTAAATGCCGAGAAAACCGACGGTCAATCAGAGTTAACAGTTCGATTTCTGATGGACGGCCATAGGAGTCGATAGCCGTTAAAGCCGCTCGAATACTACGTCCTGTGTACAATACGTCATCGATAAGTACCACTTTTTTATTTTCAACCGAAACTTCCATCAAGTTTTCATTAGCAGACAATACCTTTTCTGAACGTCTAAAATCATCTCTAAAAAAAGTGATATCGATAAAACCATTCGAAATATCCTGAATATGGTGTTCTTGATTGAGAATAGACAGTAGTCGTTTGGCCAAAACAGTACCACGTGGTTGGATCCCGATAAGGACAGAATTAGAAAAATCTTGATGGGTCTCGCGTAACTGACAAGCTAGGCGATTGAGGATGATTTGAATTTCTTTAGTATCGAGGAGAAGTCGATTACTCATCCATAATTATTTGAGCAAAATTAGGAAATTTATATGAATTAGATAGAATCTGAATAGGGAATAACAAACGCACTTCAAAATAACCATTAAGGAAGGTGGAATCTCTCAAAAAAAATGTTTGCCGTTCTCTTTAAAATAATTAGTATAAATTAGAGCAATCAAAAAACAAATCATATGCACATACCTACTCTATTTTTTTTAGTTTTTTTTACATTTTTATCTTGTAAAAACCCCAAACCACAACCTACTGCCACGGTAATTGTACATGGTGGAGCTGGCTATATCAACACCGAGCTCATGACACAAGAAGAAGAAGATGGGATTCGAAAGGCAATCGAAAAATCACTTCAAAAAAGTCATCAACATTTAGCAGATGGAGGTACGAGTGTTGAGGCGGTTCAGATTGCAATCAATATATTGGAGGACTCGCCCTATTTCAATGCAGGAAAAGGATCTGTGTTTACCTCTTCAGGAACCAATGAATTGGACGCTTCAATCATGAATGGACAAAACGGGCAAGCGGGAGCAGTCGCTGGACTCACAAACATCAAAAATCCGATCGACGCTGCCATTGCTGTCATGGAACATTCCCCTCATGTATTTATGATCGGTAAGGGAGCCGAGGAATTTGCAGTGATTCATGGCTTGGATACCGTACCTCAAACATATTTCTATAATAAAGATCGATATAAGGAACACATAGAGGGATTGAGCGAGGACAGGTCAAAGTTCGGTACTGTGGGTGCAGTTGCCATTGATCACAATGGAAACATAGCAGCTGGGACTTCAACTGGCGGGATGAACAACAAGCGCTTTGGGCGCGTGGGCGATGTTCCTGTGATTGGAGCGGGGACCTATGCGGAAAACGGTGTTGGAGGCTTGTCTGCAACTGGTCATGGGGAGTACTTTATACGCAATGTAGCTACCTACGACATTGCCGCACAAGTCAAATATGGAAATACAACCCTAGACGAAGCGGGTTATAATACCTTGATGAAGAAACTGAAAAGTCAGGGTGGTGATGGGGGCGTTATCGGGCTTGATAGCCAAGGGGGTGTTGTCATCCACTGCAATACCGTAGCTATGCCACGAGGATATATAAGTAGCAAAGGGGAAGCCGTTGTGATGATAGACATGGAATAGGCCTTACACGCCTACTTCTTCAATAAATTTTGAGGATAGACGTTTGTACAAACCGTCATTGAGTCGTTCTCGAATAGCTGAGAATGCCTCAAGAGTTTCATTGATATCTTCCATCGTGTGTGAAGCGGTTGGAATCAATCTCAATAAGATCAATCCTTTGGGAATCACTGGATAAACAACAATCGAACAGAAAATCCCAAAATTTTCTCTCAAATCTTTCACCAAAACCATAGCTTCAGGAACACTCCCTTTGAGGTAAACTGGGGTAACGCAACTTTGCGTAGATCCCAAGTCAAAACCACGCTGTCGAAGACCAGTTTGTAGTGCATCTACGTTTTTCCAAAGGTTTGCTTTGAATTCAGGCATAGAGCGCAGCATGTCTAAACGTTTTAATGCCCCTTTAACAAGCACCATTTGGAGGGATTTTGCAAACATCTGCGAACGCATATTGTATTTGAGATAATCAATGATGTCTTTATCTGCAGCGATAAATGCACCTGTACTTGCCATTGACTTGGCAAATGTGGCAAAATAAACATCGATATCGTCTTGAATGCCTTGTTCCTCCCCTGCACCAGCACCGGTAGCTCCAAGTGTACCAAACCCATGTGCATCATCGACAAGCAAGCGGAAATTAAATTTTTCTTTCAAGGCAACGATTTCACGCAAGCGACCTTGCTCCCCGCGCATCCCAAAAACTCCCTCCGAAATAACAAGTATTCCTCCACCTGTTTCCTCAACGACTTTGGTCGCACGAATCAAGTTTTTCTCTAGGCTTTCTATGTTGTTGTGCTGAAAGGTAAATCGCTTCCCTAGATGAAGTCTCACTCCGTCTACAATACACGCATGCGCATCGACATCATAAACAATAACATCATTTTTTGATACAAGAGAATCGATTGTAGAAAGTATTCCTTGGTATCCAAAATTCAAAAGATATGCAGCTTCTTTATTGACAAAATCGGCTAACTCCTTTTGTAATTGCTCGTGTGCACTTGTGTGTCCAGACATAAGTCGAGCGCCCATAGGGTATGCAGACCCATAATCTTCAGCTGCCTGAGCATCAACTTTTCTCACCTCAGGATGGTTGGCTAATCCCAAATAGTCATTAACACTCCAAGTAACGACTTCTTTTCCCTGAAAATACATCCGATTTCCGATAGGTCCTTCTAGTTTGGGGAACGCAAAATAACCCTCTGCAAGGGATGCCCACTTCCCAAGTGGACCTTTATTTGTGCGCATTCTGTCAAAAATATCGTGATTCATTGTTTACGTTTCTTTTCGTTCAAATTGTAATTTAGCTATTTGATATATTCAATTGCTTTTTCATCTTGCAAATGGTTTGCGTCGAAAAATCCTTGCTCTTTCATCCATTGATCACTATAGATCTTACTCATATAACGAGATCCATGATCGCAAAAGATAACGACTACAACACTGTCTTTATCAAAAAATTGGTTTTGCTGATTTAACTGCCGAACAGCTTGAAGAGCCGCGCCAGAGGTATACCCCACAAAAAGTCCCTCACTCTTTGTGATTTCCCGAGCAGAATGAGCACTGTCTTCATCGGTTACTTTTTCAAAATGATCAATGTATTCAAAATGGGTCGTCGAGGGAATCAAGTTTTTTCCAAGACCTTCAATTCGGTAAGGGTAAATCTCATTTTCATCAAACTCAGAAGTTTCATGAAACTTCTTCAATACCGATCCATAGGCATCAACTCCAATGATTTTGATATTCTGGTTTTTCGATTTCAAATATCGTCCAATACCGGAAATCGTACCTCCTGTTCCACTGGCTGCCACCAAATGGGTGATTTGACCAGAAGTCTGCTGCCAGATTTCAGGGCCTGTTGTCAGGAAATGTGCTTCTGTGTTTAGTTCGTTGAAATACTGATTGATATAAACGGAACCTTTTATCTCGTTGTGTAAACGCTTTGCAACTTGATAATAGGATCGTGGATCATCGGCTTTTACATGACCCGGGCATACATAAACTTCAGCTCCCATAGCGCGAAGCATATCAATCTTATCTCGGGATGATTTTGAGGAAACAGCTAAAACACACTGATATCCTTTAATGATACAGGCCATAGCAATACTAAAACCTGTGTTTCCTGAAGTCGTCTCGATAACCGTATTTCCAGGTTTAAGAATATTTTTTCGCTCTGCTTCTTCAACAATATGAAGAGCGATGCGATCTTTATTCGAATGACCTGGGTTGGTAAATTCAGCTTTGGCATAATAGCGACCTTGAAACTCTTTTACAGTTTCATTCAGCTTGATGAGTGGAGTGTTACCAATCAACTCTAGTACATTATCGTGTGACTCAATTGTTTTTTTAGTCATAAATAACAAGCCTTTGGCTTATTGATTCGTGTCCAAATTTACAGAATTTTAATGGTTTTTGGAAAAATCGAATTTTTAAAAAAGTATTGTTTAAAGAAGGTAAAACAAAATTAAACAATCAAGACATATTGATATACAAGTTTTGTGTAGAGTTTGTTTATATTCGCAAAAAAAATGCCATGTTTACAACAGAACTCTATTCAAAACTTAAAGATCGCCTGGTTGCGTTAAGGAGGTCTCTTTGACGTTGAATCGCTAACCATAGATGTTCAAAATAAAGAGGAAAAAACCCTAGCACCTGATTTTTGGGATGACACCACTGCTGCCGAAGCTTATGTACGGGCTCTTCAACCGCTAAAGCAATGGCTTTCAGACATTGATAGTTTAACTTCCAAAATTGATGATATTTCTGTGCTGGTTGAATTTTCCAAGAGTGGTGATGATGTAGCAGATGAGCTAAACTCACTTTTCACTGAGGCAACTAACTTTATTGAACAGCTCGAGTTTAAAAATATGCTTTCTGAAGAAGGCGATTCATTCTCTGCCGTACTGCAAATCACTGCTGGGGCAGGTGGAACGGAAAGCTGTGATTGGGCTTCAATGCTGATGAGAATGTACATGATGTGGGCAGAAAGGAAAGGGTATAAAGTTCGCGAGCTCAATCTACAAGAAGGTGATGTAGCTGGTATCAAAACCGTTACGCTCGAATGTAAAGGAGATTATGCATTCGGTTGGCTAAAGGGTGAAAATGGTGTCCATCGCTTGGTGCGGATTTCTCCTTTTGACAGCAATGCAAAAAGACACACTAGTTTTGCATCTGTTTATGTTTATCCACTCGTAGATGATACAATACAAATTGATATTAACCCAGCTGATATTCAAATCACAACTGCACGATCTAGTGGAGCGGGAGGTCAGCATGTAAATAAGGTTGAAACCAAAGTTCAGCTGACCCATAAACCGACCGGAATTCAAATCAGCTGTTCGGAAACACGATCACAACACGAAAATAGAGAGAGAGCCATGCAAATGTTGCGTTCTCAACTTTACGAAATTGAGCTTCAAAACAAAAGAAAAACAAGAGATGCAATTGAGGCCAATAAAATGAAAATCGAATGGGGGTCTCAAATTCGAAATTATGTCATGCAACCCTATAAAATGATAAAAGATGTAAGAAGCGGATATGAGACAAGTGACGTCAGCTCCGTTTTGGATGGAGGACTAGACCCTTTTCTTCAATCTTTTTTAATGACAAATCAAGAATCTAAATCAAATGAACTTTTATGATAAATACAATTGTTTTTGACCTTGGCGGTGTTCTAATTGACTGGAACCCTGAATATGTTTTCCTGAAAGAATTTCGCGGAAATCGTAAAAAAATGAACTGGTTTTTTGAAAATATTTGTACCTCAGAATGGAATGAACAACAAGATGCTGGATATAACTTAGAACAAGCAACCCTTGAGCGAATTGCTCTCTTTCCTGAACATGAGCGTCTTATTCGAATGTATTATGGTGAATGGGAACAGATGCTTGGTTATGAGCTTACTGGAACAGTAGAAATTCTAAAAAAATTACATCAATCTACCGATTACTCGATCTACGCATTGACCAACTGGAGCGGAGAGACCTTCCCGGTTGCGCTGCAAAAATTTCCCTTTTTATCATGGTTTGAGGGTATTGTTGTCTCTGGCGATGAGAAACTCGTGAAACCAGACCCTGCAATCTATAAATTATTGTTAGACCGATATAATCTAGATGCTAAGACTTGTGTATTTATCGATGATCGAGCTGACAATGTCCAGGCGGCTGTTCATTTGGGATTTAAAGGAATTCAATTTTCAAACTACCGTCAACTTCGAAATGAACTACTTGAACTAAACATCAAAATATAATGATAAGAAACACAACTTTAATTTTTATTTTTTTTCTAATTACTCTTGCAAGCTTTGGGCAGTCCGGTCAAATTGTTTTGAGTGGAATCATAACCGATGCTGAGAGCAGTGAGCCACTACCCTATGCCACTGTGTCTGTTTACAATCGCAATGGGGATTTAGCAGATGGAGGAATTGCTGATGAAAATGGGGTTTTTAAACTCAATCTACCTCCAAATGACTATTCACTAAACTTTGAATATATCGGGTTTGAAAGTGTGACTATAGACATTAAACCATATCCAAACAATATCAACATTGGAACGGTTAAGCTCATTTCATCATTTGATTCTCTAGAGGGTGTTGATGTCGTAGGACAAAGTGCAGAAGTTGAAATTCGTTTAGATAAACGTGTTTATAATGTTAGTAAAAACAACCTCATTCGAGGCGGAACAGTGTCTGATGTGTTGGAAAATGTACCCTCTGTTTCAGTTGATATTGATGGGAATATAGAACTTCGAGGAAACAACAACGTACGAATTCTAGTTGATGGCAAACCATCGGGGCTAATTGGGCTCGGTGGCATCGACGCAATCACAAGACTACCTGCAGAATCTATCGAGAAAGTTGAAGTAATCACCTCACCTTCTGCGCGTTACCAAGCCGAGGGCACTACAGGAATTATCAACATCATTTTGACCAAACGATTCTTAAAAGGGCTCAATGGGGTGTTTAATCTTTCGGCAGGAAGAAACGACACCTATAGCGGGTCTGCGAATTTAAATTATCGAAAAGGGAAGTTTAACTTCTTTACCAATTCGGGATATAGTGACCGCACAAACAAGGGGCGGGCTGTTCAAGATAATGTATACTCAGACCCTCTTGAATCGGTAGAACGTTATGTAGAAGAACGTCAATTCAATCGCAGAAGACAAGGGTTTAATGTTAATATTGGACTGGATTATCAAATGACTGAAAAGACTTCGCTAACCATGAGCTACCTCACGAACGAGAGAGATGGCGACGACAGCACGATCAATGAGCAATCACAATATCAAATAGACGGGGTTTTAATTACAAACCGTTATGAAAAAGAAATTGACCGAGAGGATAGCAATCAGTTTAGTGTTGATTTTGAACATCAATTCAACAAACAAGGGCACAAACTGACTGCAACTTTACAAACAGAAAAAAATGACGAAACAGAAACTTCTGATATCAATTCATTTTTCGAAAATGGCCAGCCTTCTGATGATAGTGAAATCAATAGAACAGTTGAAAATCAAGAGCAGAACTTAGCACAGCTAGACTATGTGTTTCCAATAGACAAAAACACGCAACTTGAAGCGGGTTATCGAGGAACAGATAACAAAAGAAAAATCGACTTTGAGGTTCAAATTATCGATGAAAATGACAATGCAACGGTAGATGAAAACCTGTCGAATGTTCTCGACTTTGAGCAGGAGGTACATGCGTTATATAGCCAATACGGTAAAAAATTCAATACTTTCTCATTCCTAGCTGGACTGCGTTTTGAAAATACCAGAATATTTGTTGAACAACTCGACTCGAGCTCTCCGCTCAATAACAAAAGCTATAATGATTACTTTCCGACTCTCAATCTTGGTTGGGAAATCAGCCCTACAGCAAGCATCACATTAGGGTATAACCGAAGAATCTCTCGACCGAATGCTTGGACGCTAAATCCGTTCCAGTCCAGATCTAGCAAAACCAGTTATTTTCAAGGAAATCCAAAACTGGATCCGAGCTACTCCAACGGGATTGATATCGGCTATTTAAAACAATTCAAAAAAGTGACTCTGAACAGTTCTGTTTATTACCGCAAGTCAACGGATGCCGTTAGCCGAGTTGCCATAGTAACTGACGAAACCGTTTTTGTCAACGGCATAGAAACTCCTGTGATACGACGTCTTCCGATAAACCTTGGTACGGAAGAACAATTTGGAGTTGAGCTTAACACTTCTTTACGTTTAATCAAAGGAATGCGTACCAATGCTAGTGTGAATTTATTTAGACGTATAGAAAAAGGTAATTATCAAGGCATTTCCTACGATTCAAACAACACGAGTTGGTCAGGAAATTTAAGTAACTCATATCGCTTACCTTTTGCTGTTCAGTCTCAATTTTCTGTGCGCTACAGAGGACCGAATGAATCCTCATTTGGGAAGAGTAAAGGATTTCTATACACGGATCTCGCTTTGAGTAAGGACATATTGAATGATAATGCGACAATCAACTTTCGATTCAGTGATTTGTTCAATACGGGGAAGTATGACTATCAAA
The DNA here is from genome assembly GCA_002723075.1 of Flavobacteriaceae bacterium. Classification (GTDB taxonomy): domain Bacteria; phylum Bacteroidota; class Bacteroidia; order Flavobacteriales; family Flavobacteriaceae; genus UBA724. The sequence continues at coordinate 18,980 of PBNJ01000003.1, forward strand.
CCATTACTCCTGTAGCTGTAACAGACGGGATTTATCAAAGACGTGAACCCACATATACCCTAACCTTTACATACCGATTTAGACAAGAAAAAAACAGACAGCGCGGTCGAAGGGGATCCTACGGACAGGGAGACTTTGGGGAATTTGAATTATAAAGCTACTCTGACTTTTTAGCTTTTTTTTCTTTAAACCACTCAATCAGGTTACCACTTAACCAGTAAGGAACTACAAAGCCAATGAGGAAAATCATAAGCCAAAAACCCGTTGTAAGTATGGTTAGAAATAGAATAAATCCTAAATATTGTTCAAACGTAAACATAGATAACAATTGATGTTGCAAATTTATTTAGAAAGTTTGATGCACACAAGAAAGGTTGATAAAATCAGCATTTGATTTTTCGTACCTTTGTATAAAGATTTATTTCCATGACATTCCGAGCCGAAAAAGACACCTTAGGAGTTGTAAATGTACCCAAAGACAAGTATTGGGGTGCCCAGACCGAACGTTCAAGAAATAACTTTAAAATTGGAAACCCCGGTTCGATGCCAATCGAATTGATATATGGCTTTGCTTATCTAAAAAAAGCAGCTGCCTATGCCAATGCTGAACTTGGTGAATTGGAAGAGAACAAGCGAGACCTCATTGCCCAAGTTTGTGATGAAATATTGGAAGGGATGCATGACGATCAATTTCCACTTGTAATATGGCAAACAGGCTCAGGAACGCAGTCAAACATGAATGTCAATGAGGTGATAGCCAATCGTGGTCATGTCCTCGATGGCCAGCTTTTGGGTGAAGGTGAGAAAACATTGCACCCAAACGATGATGTAAACAAGTCGCAATCTTCTAATGACACCTTTCCAACTGGAATGCATATTGCAGCGTATAAACGCATCGTTGAAAACACACTACCTGCGCTATATCAGCTCAAAAAGACTCTATCTGAAAAGTCTGAACAATTTAAAGATATAATCAAAATCGGACGTACTCACATGATGGATGCTACTCCATTGAGCTTGGGTCAAGAGTTCTCTGGCTACGTCGCACAGATTGAATATGGGATAAAAGCCATTGAAAACAGCTTACCGCACTTGGCCGAGTTGGCTTTGGGTGGAACGGCAGTTGGCACTGGGATCAATACCCCCGATGGCTATGCAGAGCGGGTTGCCGCCTACATTGCCGAATTTACGGGTCATCCATTTGTTACGGCACCCAATAAGTTTGAAGCACTGGCAAATCATGATGCCTTTGTGGAAACACATGGTGCTTTGCGGCAAGTTGCTGTTTCACTTCATAAGATCGCCCATGATATCCGAGTCATGTCAAGTGGTCCCAGATCTGGAATTGGTGAGTTATCTATTCCTGCAAACGAGCCAGGAAGCTCGATCATGCCAGGCAAGGTAAATCCTACCCAGTGTGAGGCACTCACTATGGTTTGCGCACAAGTTATCGGTAACGATGTTTCTGTTGCGTTTGGAGGCGCACAAGGTCACTTTGAACTCAATGTGTTTAAACCTCTAATGGCCAACAATCTTTTGCAGTCAGCTCGTTTACTCGCAGATGCAGTTACAAGCTTTGATATACATTGTGCTCAGGGCATCGAACCCAACAGGAATGTCATTCAAAAACTTGTTGACAACTCCCTCATGTTGGTGACTGCGCTCAATACAAAAATTGGATATTACAAAGCAGCAGAAATTGCGCAGAAGGCACATGAAGAAAACACAACACTCCGCGATGCTGCCATAGCAACCGGATATATTTCAGGAGAAGAATTTGATCAATGGGTTCGTACCGAAGACATGATCGGTCGTTAGACCCTTCCTTTAAGAGCATTGAATGCCCATCCAACAGCGATAAAACCAATTCCAGTTAAACTTGACCAGTAGATATATTCAGGATACTTTATTGCACCCAATAGGATTATAACGATGCCTATGATGGTTAAAATCAGAGATGCGATGGCAAAAATCACATTTTTATTGAACTTCATAAAAAGTCGATTGTTTGAATGGTTTGATTTCGCAGAATTTTTCCGTTTTTGCGCACGAACTGCGAAAGTACGAAATAATCTTTTGGCTTCTCGTATTTGCTGAGTGTGTCAAGATTTAATACCATTGTTTCAATCTCATTTGGTATATGACCTTCAAACACAATGGACAATGACTGCCCCAATCGCTTGTCTGGCTTTCCAAATACAAAAAACGGAACTGAGATAATCGCTGAAAGCGCTTTTTCAATCTGTTCAGGATGCAGTTTAATCCCTCCAGAATTAATCACAAGGTCGTTCCTTCCTTTCCATAGAAATTGGGTGGGTGATATCAAATCCACACAATCTGTCGTTATGAGGTTTTCAATACCGATATGGGGCGCGTGAACAACCAAAGAATCCCCTTGGGTGGAAAACCTAACATGATCAACCGCTGTATAGTGTGTTTCACCTGCACTTAAATTTTGAAGAGCAACATGACTATAGGTCTCTGTCATCCCATAAGTGGAGAAAATTCGACTCGTATGATTCTTTACCTCAGCTCTGAGAAAATCCTCGACAGGGGCTCCTCCAACAATGATTAGTTTAAATTGATCTAAATGGTTGAGAGAACTTTTCAACTGTAGTGGTGTCATCGCCGTAAAGTCATAGGTTTTAGAAACCATTGGCGATTCGGTTGGTTTGATTACATCGATCCATAATCCAGCCAATAAAGCTCGAATCAACATCATCTTTCCTGCGATATGTCGAAGAGGTAGGCAGAGAAGGGCTTGCTGTGTCGGTTGCAGAACAAGTGCTTTCACTGTGGTCATAGCCGAGGCAGACAACATGGCTTTTGGAGCAACAATTTGTGTAGGTTTGCCTGTAGAACCACTGGTTTGGAGCTCAAGATGAGGACTATCGGAAAACCAATCCAAAACAAATCGACCCAATTCGTTCAGATATTCTGGCTTTGCGCTACTCAGCTCATGTGCATACGACAACAGATTGTCACGATCATAAGAAACCCCATTGAGACGAAAATCAGCATGCATTATGAAGAAATAGAAACAGGGCCCGTCAACTTTGATTTCCAGGAATTCCACTTGTATTTTTTACTAAAAATAAATCCAACCAATGAATATATAATAACTGGAAGGATAATATACTCAGCCAATACAGGATCTGAAACATCTTTATAAATCGAGTTTGTTTGAAAAGCAGTCCAGTCAGAAGTCACTAGCAAAGCAATAACCAAATTATTGGCAGCGTGGAAACCGATGGAGAGTTCAAGCCCTTCGTCCATTAAAGTAATCATACCTAAAAAGAGTCCTGTAATGACATAGATCGAAACCAACCCATACCCCAATTTGGCTACTTCTGGATTCAATGCGTGAAGAAATCCAAAAGAAATGGAGGTGATCAGCAACGGAGCTAATCGACTTTTGAAAGCTGCACCTAGCCCCTGAAACAAATAGCCTCTCATCAATATTTCTTCAGCAGTTGTCTGCAAAGGAATCATCAGTACGGCTATCAGCACAAGTCCTAAAAAACGTTCAGGATCATAATTCCAAGCGTAATCATCAGGGGAAAACGCTATATCTATGAGGAAGGATAAAACTGCTATGATAGAAACTAACAGAAACGAAAAAACGACACGACTCCAGTCAAACGAGGAACGACTTGTAACAATAAATTTGAGTGGCTGATCATGCAAAAAACGGACAATAACAAGAATCCCAAAAAATGTAAAAACAAAGGGCAAAAGCATGTAAAATAAGGTCGTGTTTGGATCGAGCACAGAAAGCATTTCAGTTTCAGACATTCCAGCAACTTTTTCAGCTCCTGCCTCTGCCATTAAGGCAATACCAAATGGCATAGAGGCCATAAAATAAACCAACACGATTAGAAAAACACCAAGAATATAGCGCCACGCATCTGGTTTTCCTTTATATCCATTTTCTATAAACATGATTTCAATGTAACGTCAGTGAGTTTGTTTGGATCAAATCCCATATATTGGCCTCTAAGATACAAAGGTGCAGCGATATTGTTGGTAAAAAGTCCACCTGTTCCCAGCCCTTGAGGCATAGAGGTTTTTTTTGTGCTTACCCATTGTGCAATAGCATTGAGTCCAATGTTACTTTCCAGCGCACTTGTTGCCCACCAGACAACACCATGATTTTCAGCAATTGATACCCACTGATCTGACCCTTGCCAACCCCCTAGCAAGCTCGGCTTAATGATGATGTATTGTGGATGAATCTTTTGGATTAGATTCTCTTTCTCTTGTTCAGAATTGATGCCGATCAATTCCTCGTCCAGTGCGATTGGAATGGGCGAAGTGTTACACAAAATGGCCATTTCATCCAATTGACCAGGAGCAATTGGTTGCTCGATGGAGTGAATGTCGTACTTTGACAACCTAATCAGTTTTGACATCACATCCTCGCATTGAAAAGCACCATTTGCGTCCAAACGAAGCTCAATATCAGAACTGTGATACTGTTTTCTGATATGATGTAAGAGCTCACATTCCGATTCGAAATCAATCGCGCCAACTTTGATTTTAATACATGAAAATCCAAGTTTAATTTTTTGCTCAAGTTGTATCATCATGCTATCAATATCACCCATCCAGATCAATCCGTTGATTGGAATCATTTGTTGATGGTGAGTAAATTGGGTGTCGAAATGCAAGAAAGGATGATGTGAGTCTAATCCAGAAAAAGCCATTTCAATGGCAAACTGAACAGCAGGAGCTTTTGAGTAGCGTTCTAGAAGAAATTCCTTTCCCTTTTTGAGATGTTGTGGAATATCATCCAAAATGTTTTGAACATCCTGCGGAGACTCTGGACTAAGCCCTTCAATAATGCTGCACTCTCCAATACCGTATTGATCTCCTTTGGAAATTTGAATAAACCAACTGTCTTTGTAACGCAAAACCCCCCTCGATGTCCCACTCGGAGATTTAAATTGAAGTTGGTGTCTCATCCATGAAAATTTCATGCTCAGAAGAAAATTAACAATAAACTAAACGAGATGGCATAAAAGAAAGTCAGCAAAGCAATTTTTTTGAGTTCTGGGTCGAGGGCTTTATCGCTTTGTTTTTGAAACACAATATTGAGGTGGTGTGATATCGGAATCATCATAATCGCTGACATCACAAAAAAAGCAAAAGCATGGTAAATCAAGCCGTAGACAACTGTTAAAATAAGGGGGGTAACAACCAATGCCAGTTGATATAAGGCCGATTTTTCAGCACCCAGTCGAACAGCAATCGTAGTTTTTCCAAATTGCTTGTCATTTACTCGGTCACGCATATTATTGATATTCAAAACCCCCACGGAAAGTAACCCTATTGAGATTGCTGGAAAAATCAATGAAAAATCAAATTCGAATGTAAATAAGTAATGGCTACCCAAAACACTGACACACCCAAAAAACAGAAAGACAAATAAATCTCCAAAACCCTTATAGCCATAAGCATTAGAGCCAACTGTGTATCGTATGGCAGCAACGATGGCAAAAAAGCCCAATCCCAGAAAACTTAAAGCAGTTCTACTCAATCCAAAAGCGTTATAAACCAATAAAATTGTTAAAAGTACAGCAACCCCTGAAATGATAAAAATTGCTTGGCGAAGTTGTGCTCTAGAAATTAGTTCAGATTGAAGGATTCTTTTTGGACCAAGTCTTTCATCATTATCTGTTCCTTTGACACCATCGCCATAATCATTGGCAAAATTGGAAAGCAACTGATAACAAATCGTAGTGAAGATCGCTAGTGTAAATACACTAATATTAAAATCATCTTTCAAAAAGGCTGACGCTGACCCAACTAATATTCCAGATATGGAAAGCGGAATGGTCCTCAATCGAGCTGCTCTGATCCAAGTCGTAAAAGTCACCCTATTCAAAAATTTGATTTTTAACTAGGGGAATTTAGGGTATTTGTCGAAATTAGGTCGTCGCTTTTCCAAAAAAGCATTTTTACCTTCTTGCGCTTCTTCCGTTAAATAATATAATAGCGTTGCGTCTCCAGCAAGTTGCATCAACCCGTGTTGTCCATCTAATTCCGCATTTAAACTGCGTTTGATCATGCGAAGTGCCAAAGGGCTTCGTTGTTGCATGAGATCACACCATTCTAATGTGGCAGATTCCAAATCATCTAAGGGAACAACGCGGTTCACCAGACCCATATCCAAGGCCTCTTGCGCGCTATACTGCTTACACAAAAACCAAATTTCACGCGCTTTTTTTTGCCCGACATGGCGTGCCAAATAAGATGATCCAAAGCCCCCGTCAAAGCTACCTACTTTTGGGCCAGTCTGTCCAAAAATGGCATTTTCACTCGCAATGGTTAGATCACATACAACATGAAGAACATGACCACCGCCAATGGCATACCCATTTACCATGGCGATTACAGGTTTGGGCAACTCCCGAATCTTTCTGTGCAAATCGAGAACATTCAACCTCGGTACGCCATCGTCTCCAATATATCCACCGATTCCTTTAACGTTTTGATCCCCTCCGCTACAAAAAGCTTTATCGCCAGTACCTGTAAAAAGAACAATGTCGATATCATCACGCTCCCTGCAAATTTCGATAGCTTGAAGCATTTGTATATTGGTCTCGGGTCGAAATGCATTGTAAACCTCTGGGCGATTGATTGTGATTTTAGCAACTCCGTTGTAAATTTCAAACAAGATATCGGAGTAGGTTTCTATGGGTTTCCAAACTGGTTTCATATTCAATTTTTTACAAAATTAAGACTTAATCTCAATGTTCACTCAAAAACTTAAAATAGGATTGCAAAACAAGGTCATTGATATTTGATGGTGTACTGATTTCTAGTATTTTTCCACGGTTAGATTTTGAAAAAAATCGACCTAAAGCCAACCGCAAACCGATGCTAGTTCGCACACTTTGATAGGACAAGCCATACTGTTTTGCCATGTGCTTTGCAGTTCGTTTATGCTTGGTTTCAAAGTAAGTTTCAAAGCCAGGCGTTTCTTTTGCATTTGGTAATATCCTAAAAATGCCTCCTCCTCCATTATTGACGACAATCAATCTGAAAGTGGCTGGAATATATTGATTCCATAGTGCGTTTGCATCGTAAAAAAAGCTTAGGTCACCTGTGATTACCAAAGTTGGTCTATTGCTTCCTACAGCTGCTCCGACTGCTGTCGAAATACTTCCCTCAATTCCACTTGTCCCTCTGTTGCAAAAAGATTGGGAATCTGTTGGCACAGAAAATAACTGTGCATATCGAATCGGAGAACTGTTTGCCCATTGTAGCAAATAATTTTTTGGAATCGCACGCATAATTTTATCAAAAATCAACAGATCACTGAATGGCGCGTTTGCAAGAAAGTTTTTGTGTGCGATCTCTCGTTGTCTCGACAACTGAATCCACTTATCTTGATAATTCGCCTTGGGGTCAGATGAAGAGGCTAGGTTACTAAAGAAAGTATTTGGGTCAACCTGAAGGTGTTGAACACCCAAATAATAGGTGTCAAGTGGTCGATCAGTTCCGATATGATAGTGTGAGACTCCTTTGTATGATCGCAACAACGATTTAATCTTTTTTGAAACCACCATACCTCCTATAGTGATGAGAAGGTCTGGAGCAAATGATTGAAAGATCTCTTGGCTGTTTTTGTGTTTCTCTATCGGTAAAATCACACGATCAATATGGGCGATAAAGTTGTCATTGTAAAGATTGGAGGTGACTTCATGCAGGACGACAACCCTTGGATCTTGCGCTAAGACCGAAATGGTTTTTGTATCTAAAACGTCTGGCGAAAGCGTTCCTACCAAAACAAGAATGCGTTTGGATTCATTCCACTTTGATTGTACGGATTCAAGGTTTTTTGGTTTTGGATTATTTGGCTGTTTCACTTGCTCGACTACGAGGTCGTTATGATCATTAAAATCGTAAAGGGGTTCTTCCAAAGGAATATTAACATGCACTGGCCCTTGATGAAAAAGCATTTCCGAGAGCACTTTTTGAAGGAATTTTGTGTTGTTCTTCTCAATTGTTTTTTGTTGACTCTCCACCTCTTGAAGAGTTAATTTTTCATCAAGCATCTGCTGCGTATTGCTCTCAATAATTGCAGTCTGGTTATGTGTGATGTCTTGTAAAAGCGAACATTCTGAAATGAGGTGTTTTAAAAACACACCAGATTGTCTAATAGTTTGACCATTTCCAATATCGATTTGATAAGTCGGACGATCAGCGCTTAGTACTAGAAGTGGATAACGACTGTAATATGCTTCTGAAACAGCAGGATAAATGTTTAAAAGTGCAGACCCAGAAGTGCACAGCAAAGCAACTGGCTTACCAAGTTGTTGAGAAAGACCAAGGCCAAAAAACCCAGCAGATCGCTCATCAACAATACTATAAGTTTTGAATGCTTTATGAGTTGTTAAACCAACTGTTATTGGGGCATTTCTTGAACCTGGTGAAATAACAACATGATGAACTCCATAATTGAGAAGTTGTTGAATTACCAAACGAACAACGGGTATAGTTGAGAGGTTCATAGCAATGACAAAGGTACAAAATGCTCCTATTGTTCGCTAGCAAGAATACGCCCCATTGTGTTTGCTTTATGAAGCACCTCTTGCCACTCGTCATGTGGATCGCTTTTTTCAGTAATTCCACCTCCGATATAAACCGTTGCTTTATCGTCATGAACAGACATACATCGGAGATTGACGTAAAGGCTTGTTTGTTCTGGGGATACAACTCCCAAAAATCCCGAGTATAGAGAGCGATCTAATTGCTCTTGATTCCTAATAAAGTCAACTGCATCCTCTTTAGGCACTCCCCCAACAGCTGGAGTTGGATGAAGTGCATGGGCTGCATCAATTGGCGAAATTGACAATTCTGCTGTTATCGTTGTTCTTAAGTGCTCCAGTTGACCAGCACGAATGGTTTCAGCATTAGAATGATTTATGAGTTCACTTGCCGTGTACTGTGCCAAAGTGTTCACAATTTCTTGGACAACAAACTCCTGTTCTTCCTTCTCCTTGATACCCCATTCGTTTGTTTCCAAATGCCGTGTACCTGCTAAAGCCATCGTTTGTAAACGACGGCCACTCATTGTGATCAATCGCTCAGGTGTTGCCCCCAACCATACCCCATAACCGGGGTAGAACAATAAGTAGTTGAAGGTGTTTGTATATTTTGAAAGGATCGTTTTCAAATATGTGAATGGTGATTTTGATGCGCCATCAAATTCGAGTGATGTCGCCAATACAACCTTCTTTAGAAGTGATGTTTGTATGCTTGAGAGAGCTTTACCAATCAGCTGAATGTGGTTGTTTTTCTTTATTTCTAAATCAATCCACTCTATCTCATCCGATTTTGACGTTGAATGAATTGAATTGTAATCAATATTTAGAATTTTATGAGAATGTATTGTGAAATAATCTGAAGAGTCAAAAGGGCTTACAATAAATTTAGTTTCTGAATTAGCAGAGGTGCCAAGATCAAGAAAAGCTGTCAGTTTGGTCTCATTTGGATTTCGAAACACAACAAATGGTAATTTGTTCTGATAGTGTTGTTCAATCGCTTCAAAAAATAATATCGAGGCCAATAAGGTTATTTTTTAATCGGAAGGATTAGAGTGGTCAATGAGCATTTGGATACCAAGCGATTCTCATCGTCTGTAATTTCAATCGACCACACTTGCATCGTTTTCCCTTTATGTGTAGCAATTGCCTTGGCATATACAAATCCCGAACGCACTCCCCTTACATGCTTAGCAGACACATCGATTCCACGCAGCATATGATTTTTTGGAAGGCAAAATACTGCAGCGGCTGAACTTCCCACAGTTTCGGCTAGGGCTGCAGTTGCCCCGCCGTGAAGCACACCGTCTGGCTGATGTACTTCTGGACTCACTGGCATACGGGCAACCAAATAATCTTCTCCGATATCAGTGAATTCAATACCAAGAGTTTGCATAAGCGTTCCTTGATTTCTATCATTAATTTTTTTGAGTAGAGAAGAATTGTCCATAGGAACTGCTAAAATACAAAAACGCACTGCGATTAGCAGTGCGTTTTTAAAATAAGGGATGAGATTAAATTATTTTATTTGACTTCTTCAAAGTCTACATCTTCTACGTCTTCGTCGTTGGTCTCTCCAGATTGTGCACCTGCATCTGCTTGTGGTTCTGCGGCACCACCTTGATCAGCTTGAGCTTTGTACATCTCTTCAGAAGCATTTTTCCATGCCTCATTAATGCTGTCCAGCGCAGGTGTAATCGCCTCTACATCTTTGGCTTCATATGCTTTTTTCAAAACTTCTAAAGCGTCCTGAATCGGTTTCTTCTTCTCATCTGACAATTTATCTCCAAATTCAGTCAACTGCTTTTCGGTTTGAAAAATCATGGCATCAGCATTGTTTAGCGTATCCACTTGGTCTTTAGCTTTTTTATCGGCCTCTGCATTTGCTTCGGCCTCTTTTTTCATCTTTTCGATTTCTTCTTCCGTTAATCCTGAAGAAGCTTCAATTCGGATGTCTTGAGACTTATTTGTAGCTTTATCAAGTGCAGTGACCTGAATCAAACCGTTTGCGTCAATATCAAAAGTCACCTCAATTTGTGGTGTGCCTCTAGGAGCTGGCGGAATTCCATCTAAGTGGAATCTACCTATGGTTTTGTTATCAGCAGCCATCGGACGCTCACCCTGTAAAACATGGATTTCTACTGAGGGCTGGTTGTCAGCTGCTGTTGAAAACACTTGTGATTTTTTTGTGGGTATCGTTGTGTTTGCGTCGATCAACTTGGTCAACACTCCACCCATGGTCTCAATTCCCAATGAAAGGGGAGTTACGTCGAGCAGCAGCACATCTTTGACATCTCCTGTGAGTACACCTCCCTGAATCGCAGCACCAACGGCAACAACTTCGTCAGGATTTACACCTTTAGAAGGTTTTTTCCCAAAGAATTTTTCAACTTCTTCTTGAATCACGGGGATTCGAGTTGAACCACCTACCAAAATAACTTCATCAATTTCATCAGTTGATAGTCCAGCATCTGAAAGTGCATTCTTGACAGGTGTCATTGAGCGCTTAACCAAATCAGCGGATAACTGCTCGAATTTGGCTCTGGTCAATGTTTGAACAAGGTGTTTTGGCCCGGATGCAGTTGCCGTTACATACGGCAAATTGATTTCAGTTTGCGTTGAGGATGATAATTCAATTTTCGCTTTCTCAGCAGCTTCTTTTAGTCGTTGAAGAGCCATTGGATCTCCTCGTAAATCAACATCTTCTGCAGATTTAAACTCTCCAGCAAGCCAGTCGATAATTACCTCATCAAAGTCATCCCCACCAAGGTGAGTATCTCCATTGGTTGACAATACCTCAAAAACACCATCTCCGAGCTCAAGAACTGAAATGTCAAATGTACCTCCTCCAAGGTCATATACTGCAATTTTTTTATCACTGCCACCCTTGTCTAATCCATATGCCAATGCAGCTGCTGTTGGTTCGTTGATAATTCTATGAACTTTTAAGCCTGAAATTTCTCCTGCCTCTTTAGTAGCTTGACGCTGGGCATCATTGAAATAAGCAGGAACAGTGATGACAGCATCAGTTACTGACTGCCCAAGATAGTCTTCAGCAGTTTTTTTCATTTTTTGCAAGATCATCGCAGAAAGTTCTTGCGGGGTATACAAACGGCCATCGATATCAACCCGTGGCGTGTTATTATCACCTTTTACAACAGCATAAGGGACTCGTTTAATTTCTTTTGTTGATTCGGAAAATTTATTTCCCATAAATCGCTTTACGGAGGAAATCGTTTTGGTTGGGTTTGTCACAGCTTGACGCTTTGCTGGATCTCCGACTTTGATTTCGCCTCCTTCAACAAATGCAATAACAGAAGGTGTTGTTCGCTTGCCTTCAGCGTTGGGAATAACAACAGGCTCGCTCCCTTCCATCACAGAAACACAAGAGTTTGTTGTTCCTAAATCAATACCGATTATTTTACTCATGATTTATATTTTTTTCACCCTAACTCAATGACTATGCCATTAGAGATATACTGACAGGGTGTCAGTCAACGATTGAGTTTCAGCTTTATAATGTATTTTTGAACAAACTTGTACCATGTCCAAGATCAATAAAGAATATAAACGAGTTACGACGAACAGTCTCATTGAGATGAAAGTGTCAAATGAGAAGATTTCTATGCTTACTGCATATGATTATTCAATGGCCAGTGTAGTCGATGCTGCAAACGTTGATGTAATTTTAGTTGGAGATTCTGCTTCCAATGTCATGTCGGGTCACGAAACAACTGTACCAATTACGTTAGATCAAATGATTTATCATGCGTCAGGGGTTGTTAAGGCGAGTAAGCGCGCTCTTGTCGTTGTTGATTTGCCGTTTGGCAGCTATCAATCTGACGCACAAGAGGCACTTCGGTCATCTATTCGGATCATGAAAGAGTCAGGTGCACATGCTGTCAAGCTTGAAGGTGGCCAAGAAATTGAGCAATCGATTATCAACATTCTCAATGCTGGAATCCCAGTAATGGGGCATTTGGGGCTTACTCCACAATCGATTTATAAATTTGGAACCTACTCCGTCAGGGCTAAGGAAAAAGAAGAAGCTCAAAAACTTATTTCGGATGCAAAAAAGTTGGAGAAGCTTGGCTGCTTTGCGATTGTTTTGGAAAAAATCCCTTCGGCGTTAGCAAAGCAAGTTGCGGAATCTGTACGTATTCCCATCATTGGAATTGGAGCAGGTTCTGATGTTGATGGGCAGGTGCTCGTCGTTCATGACCTTATTGGTTTGACCAATGCGTTTAATCCTCGGTTTTTGAGAAGATATATGAATCTGTTTGAGGATATGAAAACAGCCATCGAAAATTATGTTTCCGATGTAAAATCCGTTGACTTTCCAAATCAAAACGAACAATATTAATTGTCTGATTTATCTGTAATTTACGAGGACAATCATATCCTGGTTGTCAATAAAGCTGCTGGATTGCTTGTGCAAGGTGATAAAACAGGAGATGAATCATTGGTCGATATTGCAAAACGATACATAAAGGACAAATACCAGAAGCCAGGTAATGTATTTTTGGGTTTGGTCCATCGGCTCGACCGCCCAACGACTGGCGTCATTGTGCTTGCGCGAACATCAAAGGCGCTTACCCGACTCAATCAGCAATTTAAGGACAGACTGACCAAAAAAGTATATCGAGCTGTTGTCTCTGGGAGCCCTGAGCCAAAGGCAAGACTTGAGCACTTTTTGAAAAAAAATAGTTCTCAGAACAAATCTTTTCATTATCCAAAAAACACCCTCAACACTAAGCATGCGATTCTTCGTTACCGCTATATAGAACAATTAAGATCATATCATGTATTGGAGATAGAGCTGGAAACAGGACGACACCATCAAATTCGAGTACAATTGGCAGCAGTCGGACTGCACATCAAAGGAGACTTAAAGTATGGTGCAAAGCGGCCCAACCAAAACGGGAGTATTCATCTTCATGCACAATCACTAGCATTAGCCCACCCGACAACGAGAGAGGAAATGAAATTCATCGCTCCTTACCCCGATGATGTAATATGGAATTCGTTAACGCATTAGCGAAGATGCCTTTTCGCGAATTACCTCTCCAATCGATCGATTTTCAATCTTACTTTCTAGCCAAGACAAAATATCGAGATACAGAAAAGATCGTTTTTCATATGGGTCATTTTCAAAATGCTTTAATGATGCGTGGAGTTTGCGAAAAGCTTGCTTGAGTTCATTTGGATAAATATTGGTTAGACTTCTCATAAATCGAATCATCTCTTTCTGAACTGATTGTAGCTCATCCATTTTTAGCAAAAACTTATAGGTATGCTTGACTTGTGTCTCAAGCTCATAATCAAGCCCCGCATCATAATGAGCAACAACATTTAAGACTCTTGAAAAGCACATCAAATCTTGATGAACACGTAGTGTTTTATCGGCGATTATAAATTGCAAATACTCTATACATTTTAGATAATTTCCCGCACCAAAATATATGCAAGCAATTTTGTAATACAACACCATGATATGATGCTGGTCCAGCTGATCAGCATGTTGAATGACTCCATGTAACACTTCAGGAATCAAAGGGATAGCTTCGTCAAAAGTCCCTTCTAAAAAGTGAAAGTTAATTTTGTTGTTGTACCTACCCATAAAAATGTATGGGGAGATATTGTGATTTTTAGGAAAGCTCGACTGAGCCAAGGCTGCCTCAAATCGCTCCAGTGCCAATTTAAATTTAGACATATATTTCAGTAGGTACAAAATTTCGAATAAGTGTTGATGACCCCGTATAAAAAACACTGGATGCAACTCGATCATATTAGGTGATATGAAAAAGAGCTCAACCCATTTATTGGCAAATTTATAGGCAGAAAGTAGGTCTTGAACCAAGATGCTGTATAGCAAATAAGATTTATAATACCAGAAGGATTCAGAAAATCCTGCAGTCTCTAAATCAATTTCTGTAATGTGTGATTCAAAAAATGCTGTAACCTCCTTAAACTCATTGTCATTTTTTACGTAACCATAATGCACATTTTTTGCATATAGCAAAAGGGATAAGCTAGATAACTTTGCAGTTACTTCATTGTGCGAGGCAATTTGAATGGATTGATTAGCAATCTCATGGACATAATCGAAGTTTGTTTTTGACAGATATTGCGTTTGTATTGCTTTTTCAAATTCAATAACCTGAAATTCAGTTGATCTTTCATCAAGTTTGACGGCCTGTGCTTTTACACGCTGAAGCATTTGCAAACTCTGTTCATACAAACCTTTGTTATAAAGAATGTAGACATAATCGAATTGCTCTCGTAGCTGCAACCTCTTGTTCGTTGAGGATATCGATAGGCGTAGGCTGATCAAAATTTGCTTGTATAAATGACTTTTTACATTCGACAACTGTTCTCGCTTTACGATTTTTGAATTTGCTATTTTTTGCTCATCATAAACCGTCATTTTGTCCATCAAATCGAAAAGAGCAATAAANTTNGTGTCGNCATTNGANNCCANTCNATTNACNTANAGTTTAAACTGTCTTTTNTCNGANTTNGAAAGGGANTTAANCANCCGAAANAAGGACTCTTTTTGGGTNTTAGGCATAGNAAAAANTNATNGNGTCANTNGAAAAAGAANTAAAANNGNGNAATTCATAAATATACATTTTTTTGNGCCATATTTTTAAATTAAATTTGTCAAATCTAAACGTTAGGTAAANCCTATGGCCAAAGAAAANGTTCACATTTTTGACACAACCCTACGTGACGGTGAACAAGTCCCCGGTTGCAAGCTAAATACTGATCAAAAACTTCATATTGCCAGTCGTCTTGACGAACTTGGTGTTGATGTNATCGAGGCGGGGTTCCCTATTTCTAGCCCCGGTGACTTTCACTCTGTAGAAGAAATATCAAAACTCGTTTCCAATGCATCGGTTTGTGGTTTGACCCGTGCGGTACCTAAGGATATTGATGTTGCTGCAGAAGCCCTTAAACATGCGAAAAAACCTCGAATTCATACCGGTATTGGNACTTCAGATTCCCATATCAAACATAAGTTTAACTCCAGTCGTGAACAAATCATAGAGCGTGCAGTTGGAGCTGTCAAGCACGCCAAACAATATGTTNAGGACATTGAGTTCTATGCGGAAGATGCTGGNAGAACTGATAATGATTTTCTNGCTAAAGTTTGTGAAGAGGTTATTAAGGCAGGGGCTACTGTACTGAATATACCAGATACGACTGGTTATTGTTTGCCTGAAGATTATGGCTCAAAAATCAAGTACTTGGTCGAGAACGTAAAAGGGATCGAAAAAGCAATTATTTCATGCCATTGCCACAATGATTTAGGTTTGGCTACCGCAAATTCAATTGCAGGTGCTGTCAATGGCGCCCGTCAAATTGAATGTACAATTAATGGAATTGGTGAACGTGCTGGAAACACCTCACTTGAAGAGGTTGTGATGATTATGCGTCAGCATCCTCATCTTCAACTGGACACAAATATCAATACCAAGCTCTTGTATGACACTTCTCAAATGGTTTCNGANGCAATGGGAATGAGNGTNCAAGCCAATAAGGCAATTGTTGGAGCTAACGCTTTTGCGCATAGCTCTGGAATTCATCAAGATGGAGTGATAAAAAATAGAGAGACCTACGAAATCATAGATCCGCATGATGTTGGTGTTGAAACCTCNGCAATTGTCTTGACCGCTCGTAGTGGCCGCGCAGCTCTNGCCTATCGAGCTAAAAATATTGGAATCGAACTCACAAAACTCCAATTGGATAAAGTTTACGAACAATTTTTGAAATTTGCAGATACGCATAAAGAAATCAACGATGATGATATTCCCGGAATTGTTGATCTTGCGAATCTAAATGCATAGGAAAACAACAAACAATGGGGAAAACACTCTTTGACAAGGTTTGGGATAACCATGTCGTCGATCAATTGAAAGACGGCCCCGATATTTTATACATCGATAAGCATNTGATCCATGAAGTGACAAGTCCACAAGCATTTTCTGTCCTTAACAATAAAAACATTCCNGTTTTCAGACCGCAACAAATTGTAGCAACTGTTGATCACAACGTGCCAACACTAAATCAACACTTACCCATAAAAGATGANCTNTCTAGAAATCAGGTAGCGAAATTGCGTGAGAATTGCGACNAACACGANATTGAACTTTATGGTTTNGGTCACCCATATCAAGGAATCGTGCATGTCATCGGTCCTGAATTGGGGATCACCCAACCTGGNATGACCATGGTATGTGGAGACAGCCATACTTCAACGCATGGGGCGTTTGGATCGATCGCTTTTGGAATTGGAACCAGTCANGTTGCTCAAGTTTTTGCAAGTCAATGCTTGTTGGTGAGTAAGCCAAAAAGCATGCGAATTATTNTTNATGGNGAACTCAAGAAAGGAGTTCATCCAAAAGACGTCATTCTTTACATTATTGCCCAACTCGGTACAGATTCAGGCACTGGCTACTTTGTTGAATATGCAGGTGAAGTATTCGAGAATATGAGTATGGAGGGTCGAATGACCGTTTGTAATATGAGTATTGAAATGGGTGCACGCGGGGGCATGATTGCACCAGACCAAACCACTTATGATTATATAAAGGGTAGAGAGTTTGCGCCTTCACAANCAGAATGGCAACAAAAACTCAAACACTGGAAATCTTTGCCNTCAGACCTTGATGCTGAGTTTGATAAAGAATATCGTTTTAATGCCGCTGAGATTGGCCCAATGATTACCTATGGGACAAACCCTGGCATGGGGATAGGAATACAAGNACAAATCCCTTCATCNCAAAACGACTCNTTTNAAAAGTCCTTAGANTATATGGGCTTTAACCAAGGNGACACACTTAACAACCTGCCCATAAACTACGTGTTTATTGGGAGTTGTACCAACTCAAGGATTGAAGACTTTAGAGTGGCCTCTGACTACATNAAAGGNAAGAAAAAAGCAGAAAATGTAAATGCACTCATTGTCCCTGGCTCACANCAAGTTGCCAATCAAATTCGTGAGGAAGGATTGGAAAAAANCTTTGAAGAGGCGGGCTTTATGATTCGTCAACCCGGCTGTTCAGCTTGTTTGGCGATGAACGACGACAAAATTCCAGCTGGNGAATATTGTGTATCCACNTCGAATCGAAATTTTGAAGGCCGACAAGGTCCCGGAGCTCGTACAATTTTAGCGAGCCCTCTCACTGCAGTTGCTGCTGCTATTGAAGGCAAAATTGTAGATATAACCCAAGTATAATGGAAAAGTTTACTCGATTAGAACAAACTGCTATCCCTTTAGACATCGAAAATGTTGATACTGACCAAATTATCCCAGCACGTTTTTTAAAAGCAACCGATCGTGAAGGATTTGGTAAGAACTTGTTTCGTGACTGGAGATTTGATAAAAATGACAATCCCATNACCGATTTTGTTTTGAACAACCCAACCTTTNCAGGCCCTATCCTTGTTGCAGGNAANAATTTTGGTTGTGGATCGAGTCGAGAGCATGCTGCTTGGGCACTGACAGACTTCGGNTTTAAGGTTGTGATCTCTAGTTTTTTTGCTGATATTTTTAAAGGGAATGCACTGAANAACGGANTNCTTCCNGTNCAGGTTAGTGACAGNCAACTCCAAACGATTTTTCANGCTTTAACAGAAAATCCCAACTGCAAATTCATTGTAGATCTTGAGGATCAATACATTGAGNTTCCATCTATTGATTTACGTATCGAATTTGAGATTAANAACTATAAAAANACATGCTTNATCAATGGCTNTGACGATATTGATTATTTGATTAGCAATAAACATAAAATTGAAGAATTCGAAAGGAAACGAAATGCATAAAAATATTGCCGTTTTAGCTGGAGATGGGATNGGCCCTGAAATCATTACAGAAGNCATAAAGGTTTTACAAGCAATTGAAAAAAAGTATAAACACTCTTTCAGCTTNGANCANGCACTNATGGGTGCGNTTGCTATTGATGCTACNGGTAATCCATTGCCAGAAAAAACCATTGAGATTTGCAAATCCAACGATGCAATATTATTTGGAGCAATTGGAGACCCAAAATATGATAATGACCCCAATGCAAAAGTACGTCCTGAACAAGGACTCTTGTCCCTTCGAAAAACATTAAACCTGTACTGCAACGTACGCCCTGTTACAATCTACGATCGTCTTATTGAAAGTTCACCATTGAAACGCGATCGAATTGAAGGAGTAGATTTGGTCATCTATCGAGAATTGACAGGTGGCATTTATTTTGGTCAAAAGAAGGAAATCAACGATAAAGGGGTTGCCTCGGATTTGTGTGAGTACTCCAAAGAAGAAATCTTACGTGTCGCCCAACTGGCTTTTAAAGCCGCTGCTAAGCGTAAAAACAAACTAACTTTGATTGACAAAGCAAATGTTCTTGCCTCCTCTCGCCTATGGAGAAGTGTGGTTACAGAATTACATAGAAGTGAATATAAAGATGTTGAGTTAGATTTTTTGTTTGTTGATAATGCAGCTATGCAAATGGTGCTAAATCCAGCGCAATTTGATGTTATTCTGACTGGGAATCTATTTGGTGATATCATTTCAGACGAAGCAAGTGTAATTGGCGGATCAATAGGTTTGTTGGCTTCTGCTTCTATCGGGGATCGTTACGCCCTATTTGAACCGATTCATGGATCATTCCCTCAAGGAAAAGGAAAAGGCATCGCAAATCCAATAGCTACGATTTTGTCAGCTGCAATGATGCTCGATCACTTTAATATGGTTACAGAAGCCAATGCCATTCGTGACGCTGTTCAAAAAACCATTAACAATAATATCGGAACTCCTGATATCTCACCTGATAAAAGTTCCACAACTTCTGAAGTTGGATCATACATCAGCAATATTATTCTTCAATAAAAAAAGGCGCTAAACAGCGCCTTTGTCTAAATATTGGAGGGGCTTAAAATTAGCCGTTTTCTTCCTTGTTCATCTTCTTTTTTAGATCAACTAAGGCATCGATGTCACCAAGTGTAGAAACCTCTTTTTTGGCAACTTTCTTCTTGGCTTTTTTCACGCTTTCTTGCTCCATATCTTTATAAACAGCACTGTGTGATAACACAACACGCTTATAATCTTTGTTGAATTCAATAACCTTAAATTCAGCAGATTCTCCTTTTTTCAGTTTGTTACCGTCTTCTTTTTCTAGATGACGATTCGGAACAAAGGCCGTGATATCATCATTGAGAATAACTGTAGCCCCTTTATCGACAATTTCATGAATTGATGACTCAACGAGAGTTCCCTCAGAAAATTCACTTTCATACTTGTTCCACGGGTTGTCTTGGATTTGTTTGTGACCAAGACTGAGCTTTCTACCGTCAACGTCCAATTCAAGAACGACAACTTCCAAGTCTTGACCAACTGTAACTACCTCAGATGGGTGCTTTACCTTTTTGGTCCATGACAACTCAGAGATGTAAATCAATCCGTCGATACCTTCCTCAAGCTCTACAAAAACACCAAAGTTTGTGAAGTTTCTAATCACACCTTTGTGCTTCGAACCAACAGGATATTTTGATGTGATATCCGTCCATGGGTCAGCAGAAAGTTGCTTCATGCCCAATGACATTTTTCGATCTTCACGATCAAGTGACAAAATGGAAACTTTAACCTCGTCACCTACATTTACAAAGTCTTGCGCAGAACGCATGTGTGTACTCCAAGACATTTCAGAAACGTGTACAAGACCCTCAACACCAGGTGCAATCTCAATAAAAGCACCGTAATCAGCGATGACAGCAACTTTTCCGTCTACAACATCCCCCTCTTTCAAGTCTTCACTAAGCGCTTCCCATGGGTGTTGGCTCAATTGTTTTACTCCCAATTGGATTCGTGATTTATCATCATCGAAGTCAAGAATGACAACGTTGAGTTTTTGATCGAGCTCTAAAATTTCTCCAGGATGATTGATTCGGTTCCATGACAAATCTGTAATATGAACAAGTCCATCAACTCCACCAAGATCAATAAAGACTCCGTATGAGGTAATGTTTTTAACCGTTCCCTCAAGAACTTGTCCTTTCTCGAGTTGACCGATGATTTCTTTTTTCTGTTCTTCGATATCCGCTTCGATCAATGCCTTGTGAGAAACAACAACATTCTTAAATTCGTGATTGATTTTTACAATCTTGAATTCCATATTTTTATTTACGTATTGGTCATAGTCACGAATTGGCTTGACATCAATCTGTGAGCCTGGCAAAAATGCTTCAATTCCAAATACGTCAACAATCATACCGCCTTTGGTGCGACATTTAACAAAGCCAGTGACAACTTCGCCTTTATCATGGGCTTCATTTACTCGATCCCATGCTTTAATCACACGAGCCTTTCGGTGTGAAAGGACTAACTGTCCAGTTTTGTCCTCACGGATATCAACAATGACTTCGACACTGTCGCCAACTTTTAAATCGGGATTGTATCTAAATTCATTTAATGAAATAACACCCTCAGATTTTGCGTTGATATCAATGATGGCCTCACGATCAGTCATGTGTGTAACTGTACCTTGAATTACATCTGTGTGCTGGGTGTCTACAAAATTATCGTGTACTAACTTTTCAAATTCCTTGTACTTCTTTTCATCAACAGTTTCAGCTGCTTCTTGGTAAGAGACCCAATCAAAATTTGCTAAAAACTCCTCGGGAGATTGTGTAGTGGTTTGAGAATCATTTGTCTCATTGTTCGGAGTAGAGGTCTCAACATTGTCAACTTGAGCTTCCTCATTTACATGATCATTAGTCATGAATTTAAGTTTTGTATTCTGTTACTTTTAGAAAATCGACGCCAAGCAACAAAAGTGGTTTATAAAATGTACTAAGGGGTATTTTCTTCCAGACGCTTCCCTTAGGGTGGGCAAAATTAACCCTTTTCAACAGACAAGCAAATAATTATCTCCTAAAGTTTATGTTAAGTGTTTGTCAATTTCAGTTGTGGCAAGAGTAAAGATATGCATCAAGCCATCCTTATCATTACTTAAAACGATTGCGTTTTCTGGAACAATTAGAGGCGAATCGTCCCTATTAGAGTCAATATGATCACGTTTTTCGATATTGGTATGAACTTCTTCAACACTAACATTTTCCCCCTTTTCAACAAGCTCTGCATGTCGGCGATTTATTCGAACTTCCGTTGAGGCTTCAAGAAAAAATTTGATTGTCGCATTGGGAAACACGACACTACCTATATCCCTACCATCCATAACAACACTACCTTTTGCGCCCAAATGCCTTTGCTTTGCGACCATAAACTGTCTTAATCGTGGCTCTTTTGCAACAATACTTACTTTGTTTGAAACTTCCATAGATCGGATTTCATCCTCGATAGTTTTACCGTTAAGTGTAATTTCGTCATTTTTGGAAAAGTCAATATCAATGGTTGGCAATCTAGAAATAAGAGTTTTTACATCGAAAAGACGATTATTTAACAACTTTTTATCTTGCGCATAAAAGGTCAATGCTCTATACATCGCACCAGAATCAATATGCGTAAAGCCATAATGTTTAGCGATGGCTTTTGCCAAAGAGCTTTTACCAGTAGATGAAGCTCCGTCTATTGTAATAATGATGCTTTCCATTCAGGGCACAAAGGTAAGACCTAAAAAATTAGTATTCCCAGCAGCACTAAAACGTGCGTGACTGTAATTGAACCTGAATTTTCGTAAGTTAATTCCAAACCCGAAACTCAATCCAGAAAAGCTTCGAACTTCAGATATTGAAAGCTCAGCAGAGCGCAAAAAATTATATCCAATCTGAATGGAAAATGCCTGTTCGGGAAACAGCTCTGCCCCAAAAGCAAGATGCCTGATAAATTCGTCGAAAAAATTTAAGTCTTCACCTACCAACTCCCCTTCAAAATCGGTTTGTTGTTGATTAGGGTTTTTGTAAGCAAGGTTCCAGTTTTGTAAATGATCAATCGACAAATGCCAACGCAAAGGAAGATATTCCAGTGCATTGGAAACTCCGAATGACAAAGAAAACGGGAGACTTTCTTTTACACTTTCATAAGTGCTGAATTGCGAACCTATATTGCGAGCCACTAAACCAAATCGGTAATTAGAATATGGGGAAGCATGAAACACACCAAAATCTGTTGTGAATCCAGTCGAATTGTATTCTGCAAGGCTTGAACTAATAAAATTTAATCTTGCGCCTACAAAGAGATTTTTAGATGGAAAATGGTGTGCATAAGCTAGGCCTAGAGCAACTTCATTGCCAGAAAATTCACCAATTTTTTCCCCCAAAGTATCTGTTTCATCAAAAGTACCATAGTGTACAAATCGAGTATCAACTAAAATGGAACGTCCATCTTTCAACCCAAAAACAGTGGCTGCAGTACCACGATTGATACCCGCAAAGTAGGGCTGGTAGTTTAAAACGACTTGTCCCTTTATCGAGTCTGAAACCATTGCTGGATTTGCAAAGGAACCGTGAATTGAGTTTGGAGATAAGGTCGAAACCCATGTCCCCAAAGCCATGTGCCTAGGACTGGGAGACAACTCTAAAAACTGATAGGTGTTTGACCCACCAATTTGAGCAAATATTGACGAACAAAACAAAAAATAGCAAAATGCAATCAGTCTCATATAAAAAGAAACGTACTGGATTGAAAATTATTTGATTTTACGGAGTTGATTTGTCGCTTTCTGAGATGTCAATGCAAAATCAATTACATCAATCATAGAAGAAACATAGTGAAACTGTAAACCACGAAGATAGTTTTGGTTGATTTCTTCTACATCTTTTTTGTTGTCAGCACACAAAATAATTGTCTTCACATTTGCACGCTTTGCAGCAAGAATTTTTTCTTTAATCCCTCCCACTGGGAGTACTTTTCCTCTTAAAGTTATCTCTCCTGACATGGCAATTCGGCTCTTTACCTTTCGGCGAGTAACAGCAGAGACTAGAGAGGTCAACATGGTGATTCCCGCGCTTGGACCATCTTTAGGAGTGGCTCCTTCGGGTACATGGATATGAAAATTGTTAGTATTTAGCTCCTCAGCACTAGTTCCTAATTGATCGGCATAGGATTTGATAAATTCCAATGCAATCGTTGCTGATTCTTTCATCACTTTCCCTAAGTTTCCTGTCAAGGTAAGCTTCCCCGACCCTTTTGTGATTAGAGACTCAATAAACAAAATATCTCCACCCATATGCGTCCATGCAAGGCCCGTGACAACACCTGGAACATCATTGTTTTCATAGGCATTATTTGAAATTTTCTCTGGCCCTAAAACCGATTCAACATGCTCTGGTTCAAATGCAGTTTCAAATGTTTCTTCCATGGCTATGGACTTCGCTCGGTTACGAATCACTTTCGCAATTGTCTTGTCAAGACCACGCACACCAGACTCACGTGTGTATCCAGATATGAGTTTCTTCAAAACAGCCTTTCCGATTTTAATGTCTTTTGATGTCAAGCCGTGTTCTTTAATTTGTTTGGGTACAAGATATTTGTTTCCAATAGAAACTTTTTCTTCGAGAGTATATCCACTCACACGTATAATTTCCATTCGATCTAGCAAAGCGGGTTGTATTGTTGACAATGTATTTGAAGTTGCGATAAACAGCACTTTTGAAAGATCATAACCCAACTCCAAAAAGTTGTCGTAAAATTCGTTGTTTTGCTCCGGGTCGAGCACTTCAAGTAAAGCCGATGAAGGGTCACCACTAGCTCCAGACGAGAGTTTATCAATCTCATCAAGAACAAAAACAGGGTTTGATGTGCCAGCCTTTTTGATATTCTGTAAAATTCTACCTGGCATTGCGCCAATGTAGGTTTTTCGGTGACCTCGGATTTCGGCTTCATCTCGCATTCCACCAAGGGAAATACGAACATATTCTCTGCCAAGAGCTTCGGCAATCGATTTGCCTAAAGATGTTTTTCCGACTCCTGGTGGCCCAGTCAAACACAAGATGGGAGACTTCATATCCTTACGAAGTTTTAAAACAGCCAAAAACTCAATAATTCTCTTTTTGACTTCTTCTAAACCAAAATGATCTCTGTCGAGAATACGCTGAGCGCGCTTTAAATCAAACTTATCCTTTGAAAACTCATCCCAAGGCAGATCGAGTAGCAATTCTAGATAGTTTCGCTGTACGCCATATTCAGCAACTTGAGAGTTCATCCGCTCAAGCTTAGCCAATTCTTTATCGAAATGAGTTTTTACCTTTTTACTCCATTTCTTATTCAGAGAACGTGTTTTCATTTCAGAAACATCCTGATGAGATGAGGCACCACCCAATTCTTCTTGAATGGTTTTCATTTGCTGATGAAGAAAGTATTCACGCTGTTGCTGATCTAAATCATTACGAACCTTGGACTGTACTTCATTTTTTAAGGATAACTTTTGAAACTCTACATCCATATGCTTTAGACAAAGTAATGCACGACTATGGAGATTGTTGCTTTGGAGAATCTCTTGTTTGTCAGTGGTTGCCATACTCATATTTGAGGAAACAAAATTGACTAAAAAAGACTCACTTTTAATATTGTTGATTGCAAAAGACGCTTCTGATGGAATATTAGGACTGTCAGCTATGATTTGTAGGGACAAATCCTTAATAGAATCAATAACAGCAGCAAACTCTTTATCACCTTTGGCAGGTCGCTCATCTGGCAATTCTGACACTGTAGCTTTCAAATAATTCGATGATTCTATAAAACTTTCAATCTGAAAGCGTTTTTTTCCCTGTAAAATCACCGTAGTATTCCCATCTGGCATTTGTAATACTCGTAGAATACGAGCAAGAGTGCCAACCTTGTGAAGATCGTTTTGATCAGGAGATTGTACTGTGGAGTCGAGCTGTGCAACGACTCCAATGAGTTTGTTGGATGTATTGGCATCACGAATCAATTGAATCGATTTGTCACGAGTGGCAGTAATAGGAATCACAACCCCAGGAAACAATACCGTGTTTCGCAAAGGCAAAATTGGGATCACTTCTGGAACGGGCTCTTTTGAAATTGCCTCCTCATCATCGGTTGTCATTAATGGAATTAATTCCGCGTCAACTTCCAATTCTTCCAATGATAAGTCTTCTAATGAAATTAGTTTTGTTTTTCCCATAGACTATGTCAATTTGTCGCAGTTTCATATTCATATACCTCATTTGTCAGTAATCTATTGCTGACCATATCAGACATATTACATATTTCGAATGCATATATGACTATTCAATATTCATGCCACCACTTCAGTTGTTTAAATCTATATACTTAAAGAAAGACCAAATCTGCAAGTCATGAAACATCTATTTACACACTTGTATCGACAAGCTTTATCATTACTGCCCAATGGCAAAACGCAACACTTGAAAACGCAGCCAATACTCTATCAACAATCAATAGAAATGCATATATGGTTTAAAAAGGTGAACCTAGAAGAGTTGATATCTACTTGTTTAGGTGGGAGAAAAGTTTACATTTTTAGACTGCAGACTTACGGTGGAGACGAATCAGTAAAAAAGCGCCAATCAAGAAAAACGATAGAAAAAATAAAACTGAGTTTCGCATCGATCCAGTGACTTGATCAATCGTGCCAAAGAGCAGCATTCCTAGGACAATTCCTGTCATTTGAGAGGTGCTATAAAAACTAAAAAAAGACGCAGTATCATCAGTTTTTGGTATGTATTTGGAATATGTTGATCGGGCTAAAGATTGTATCCCACCCATTGATAAGCCAACAAAACCTGCTGCAATGTAAAACTGTATTGGCGTTACAACAAAAAAAGCATACAGACAGAGACTAACCCATATAAAGTTTAAGGCAATTAACACTGGAAGGTTTCCAAATTTTTCTGAGCAACGAGCCGTTAGTATGGCCCCAACAATCGCAATGAGCTGGATGATCATAATACTGACAATCAAACCTGTTTGTTTTTCACTCGTACTGCCCCAATCAACCTCTTGCTCACCAAAATAAGCCGCGATGAGCATAACCGTCTGTACTGCCATACTGAACACAAAAAAAGCTCCGATATAGCTTTTTAAAATTGGGTGGCTTGAAAAATGCTTCCAAACAGAACGAAGCTCTCGGTATCCATTAAAAATAACACTTTTCGTCAATGCATTGGATTTGTTTCCCTTGGGTAGAAATCGAAAGGCGATCTGACTAAAAAGTATCCACCATACCCCAACGCTAACAAAGGAATATTTCATGGCCTTAATCGACGCTTCAGTTGAACTGCCTTCAATACCATATATCGTGGGGTTGAGGACCATGCTCAAATTAACGAGCAACAACAACACACTCCCCACATAACCCAATGAATAGCCCAACGCACTCGCTTTGTCCATTTGTTTGGGGTGGGCAATGTCAGGAAGATAGGAGTTGTAAAACACCCAACTCAACCATGCACCAACAGAGGCAAAGAAATAACACAGCAAACCAAAATAAATATTATCGAGTTCGAACCAATACAATCCAACACAGGACAACGCCCCGATGTAGGTGTAAAATTTCATGAAAGACTTTTTGTTTCCTATATAATCAGCAACCCCCGACAAAATAGGAGATAGCACTGCTACAACCGCAAAAGCAGCTGCAGTTGTGTAACTTATCAATGCAGTGTTTTTAAGAGACTGACCAAAGATGTCAATGTATAAGTTGTCACCAAACAAGGAGCCGTAGTAAATGGGGAAAATGGTGGAAGTAATTACCAAAAAGTAAACAGAATTAGCCCAATCATATGAAGCCCAAGCGCGGATTAGTTTTTTACTTCCTTTTTGTAAATGCCCCATAACTGGATTTAGTCTACCAAAATAGTGAAAATAATATGTTTGTTTTTTCAATTTGATTAACTTTATTTGCGTTTGCTATGAAAAATAAGAAGAATACAAGCCCTGTATTGCGGATTCCGACTTGGATTCGGTTCGGAGTTTGGTTTTCACAACAGCTATCAACTTCACTTGCAACACGCGTGGCTTTATATCTATTTTTTCGACCCCAACGTTTCGAAAGGCCTTTCCGTGAGCAGGAGATGTATGAGCATGCATTGAAAACCAATTGCTACATTCCAAAAATTGATAAAGAAATTCAGGTATTCAGACTTGCTGGAAAAGGACCTAAGGTGCTGTTATTGCATGGCTGGAGTGGTCGAGGAACACAACTTTTTGCTTTTGCCAACGAACTAAAAAAATCAAATTTTGAAATTATTTCATTTGATATGCCCGCCCATGGCCAATCCTTGGGAAATAAAACAAATATTGTTGAACTTGTCGCTTGTATCAAAGAAATCCATGTAAAATATGGCCCCTTTACCCATGCGATTGCACACTCTATGGGTAGTATGGCACTACTTCGTGCTTTACGAGATGGTATTCCAATGAAATCAGCAGCAATTATTGGTAGCGGAGATAAAATCAGAAATGTGTTTTATCGTTTTTCCGAACAACTTCAGTTTTCTGATAAGGTTACCGAACGAATGATACAAATCGTGGAGAAACAGTTTGGCATGAACCTTGAAAGTTATTCATCGAGTATGAGTTTAAAACACTTGGAGTTGCCGTTGCTAATTGTTCATGACAAAGATGATAAGGAGACCCCTTTTGCTTATAGCAAAGACCTTCATAAAATTGCGAACAACTCTGAACTATTATTGTCTTCAGGATTGGGACATCATCGGATTCTGAGGGATTCAAAAACGGTACAACGCATTGTTCAATTTATTAATCAACACCCATGAAATTTATCCTATTTATTTTCGCATGTATCTGCTGTACTGCTTACAGTCAAAACCCCAAAACTCCCAATGCACCAGCTCAAGACTTAACTTGCCAAAAGACAGATGCTGAATGGAAAGCCCAACTCGACGACAATGCCTATTATGTGTTACGTGAAGCGGGTACTGAAAGACCATTTTCAGGTTTGTATAACAACCATTATGAACAGGGTACATACAAATGCGCAGGTTGTGATGTGCCGCTGTATGCATCGGACAACAAATATGACTCAGGAAGCGGCTGGCCTGCATTTGACAGAGCAGTCGAGGGTGCAGTTTCCTATCGAAAAGATAACAAACTCGGATACACAAGAATTGAATTGATTTGCTCAAGCTGTGATGGTCATTTGGGGCATCTGTTTAACGATGGCCCACAACAAACTACTGGACAAAGACATTGTATCAATTCTGTTGCCTTAGTTTTTAATGCTGAAAATGAGTAAATATTCTTTTCAAAAAACTCAAAAATACTGGAAAGAAAAGCTCGATGAGGAGTCGTACCGCATTCTGAGAGAAAAAGGAACGGAATATCCACATTCAGGAATATACTACCTACATTTTGAAGAGGGTACCTATCTATGTAAAGCATGTAAAGAACCCCTTTTTACCAGTGACAATAAGTTCGAAAGCAATTGTGGTTGGCCCAGCTTTTCAGAAGCGATTGATGGCAAAATACGCTACGAGCCAGACCGCTCATATGGAATGATTCGTATTGAAATTTTATGTAACAGCTGCGGGGGGCATCTCGGACATGTCTTTTCAGATGGCCCCACTTCATCTCAACGAAGATATTGCGTGAACTCTGCAAGCTTGGATTTCAAATCATAGGAAACCCATTTTTACCTATTAATTTAGTATTTCGTTTTGTATTTTCGCCAAATAAAATTTTGACATGAGTAAGTTTGACGTTATTGTTTTAGGAAGTGGTCCTGGAGGGTATGTAACCGCAATTCGCGCATCTCAATTGGGTTTAAAAACCGCCATAATTGAGAAGGAAAGCTTAGGTGGTGTCTGTCTGAACTGGGGGTGCATTCCCACAAAAGCATTATTAAAGTCCGCTCAAGTCTTCGAGTACCTCAAACATGCTGATGACTATGGCTTGACCGTTGAAAACTATGATAAAGATTTTGATGCGGTTGTCAACCGAAGTCGAAATGTAGCTGGAACAATGAGTAAAGGCGTTCAATTTTTAATGAAGAAAAATAAAATTGAAGTCATCATGGGTTATGGAACACTTAAGGCTGGTAAGAAAGTAGCTGTTGCCAGTGAAGATGGAAGCGAAACAGTATATGAAGCCAACCATGTCATCATTGCAACTGGTGCACGTGCTAGAGAACTTCCCAGTCTTCCACAAGATGGGAAGAAAGTCATTGGCTATCGTGAAGCAATGACGCTGCCCAAGCAACCAAAAAAATTGATTGTTGTGGGTTCAGGTGCGATCGGTGTAGAGTTTGCATACTTCTACAACGCAATGGGAACAGATGTAACTATCGTCGAATATATGCCGCGAATTGTTCCAGTTGAAGATGAAGAAATTTCAAAACAAATCGAGCGAAGTTTCGCAAAAAGTGGAATCAAAGTAATGACGAGTGCAGAAGTCACCAAGGTTGACACCAGTGGCAAAGGGGTTAAAGCAACTGTAAAAACAGACAAAGGAGAGGAAGTGCTGAGTGCGGATATTGTATTATCTGCTGTGGGAATCAAAACCAATATCGAAAACATTGGTTTAGAAGAGATCGGTATTGCTACGGATCGAGATAAAATCATCGTGAACGATTTCTATCAAACCAACCTGCCTGGCTACTACGCCATTGGCGATGTCACCTCTGGTCAAGCGTTGGCTCATGTTGCTTCAGCAGAAGGGATATTGTGTGTTGAAAAAATTGCAGGACAACATGTAGAACCTATCGATTATAATAATATTCCCGGTTGCACCTACTGCTTTCCAGAGATTGCATCTGTGGGTTATACTGAAGAACAAGCCAAGGAAAAGGGATATGAGATTAAAGTCGGTAAATTTCCGTTTACAGCATCCGGAAAAGCCCAAGCTGGAGGCCATACAGATGGTTTTGTGAAAGTTATTTTTGATGCCAAATACGGAGAATGGCTGGGTTGCCATATGATCGGAGCTGGAGTTACTGACATGATTGCAGAAGCCGTTGTGGGACGAAAACTTGAAACCACCGGACATGAAATTCTAAAAGCAGTTCACCCTCACCCTACCATGAGTGAAGCGGTAATGGAAGCAGTTGCTGCTGCTTATGACGAAGTCATCCATATTTAAGTCATAACGCTAACA
Source organism: Flavobacteriaceae bacterium (assembly GCA_002723075.1). Lineage (GTDB taxonomy): Bacteria > Bacteroidota > Bacteroidia > Flavobacteriales > Flavobacteriaceae > UBA724. Next base: position 49,580 of record PBNJ01000003.1, read on the forward strand.
GATTCGTTTGAAGCTGTTAAGGGTTAAGTTATTCCTGTTTTTGTTTCCTATATTTAAGGTGTCATTTCGTTCTGAAAAAATCAAAAATTATGGCAAAAAACATTGTCATCACTGGTGTTTCATCGGGAATCGGTCGGGCCTCCCTTGATCTATTGCACGAAAAAGGGTATCATATTTTTGGAAGTGTCAGGAACCAAGCTGATGCAGATAAGCTTTCAAAGATCTACCCAGACCGATTTACCCCACTGCTGTTCGATGTACAAAACCATGATGAAGTTGTCAAAGCATCAAAAGTTGTTTTTGAACATTGTGAAACTTTAGCAGGATTGATTAACAATGCTGGTATTGCAATTCCAGGACCATTAGAGCATTTATCCGAAAAGCAGTTTGAAAAGCAACTTGATGTCAATGTAAAATCCATAAGAAGAATTACCAATCTTTTTCTTCCCTTACTTGGAGCCAAGCTCAATGCCAGTAAACCACCTGGGCGCATCATCAATATTAGCTCTGTTTCAGGTCTGTTTAATTCGCCATATAATGGCGCATACAGTATATCAAAACATGCTTTGGAAAGCATGACCGATGTTTACCGAAGAGAATTAAGGCGCTATGGCATCAAAGTCATCGCCCTAGAACCTGGCCCAATCAAAACCGAAATATGGAAGAAGAATCTGAATAAGATGGATGAGTTTAAAGACTCTGATTACTATGAAGTACTACAAAAAGCAGATAAAATCATAGAAAAAACTGAACACAATGCCCTTCCTGTAGAAAATGTATCAAGACTAATTGCCAAATGTATGACCATTTCTAGACCCAAAACACGATATATTGTACATAAAAATAAATTTGTATTTCGACTAATGGCATATTACTTACCTGATAAGTTTTCAGATTGGTTGGTGCATAAAACCCTTACCTCCTCAAACCGTCACCGCCCGTTTTAAGATTTCGGTAAAAAACTTTCAATCGCTAAACGGTAAACATCTAATCCAAAACCAAGAATTAACCCTTTGGCATTTGGTGTTACAAAGGAGGTGTGCCGAAAATCTTCACGAGAAAAAGTGTTTGAAATATGCACCTCAATAACAGGAGCCGCTATTGCTTTTATCGCATCTCCAATACCAACTGAAGTGTGGGTGTATGCCGCTGCATTTAAAATAATGCCATCTACGTCAAAGCCAACACGCTGAAGCTCATTGATGAGCTCCCCCTCCACATTGGACTGAAAGTAAGTCAAATTGATTTTTGGATACAAGAATTGTAATTGACCAAAATATTGATCAAAATCTTTGTTTCCATAAACCTCAAGTTCCCGTTTTCCCAACAGGTTGAGGTTTGGTCCATTAAGAATCGCTATCTTCATCATACGATTTACAAAAATAGACATAAAGCTGTTGTAAATAAAATGTATCTTCGAACATGAACTGGAGTGAAGGTATTCAGGCTTTTAAATCATACTTACTACTCGAACGTGGACTCTCAGAAAACACTGTGGTCAACTATGTGTATGATGTGCAAAAATTGGTTACCTATTTTGAGACCAATAATATTGCGATTGGTCCGACTAAAGTTTCATCTTCGGAATTACTTGAATTCATATACGAAGCTGCCAAAGAAGTGAAGCCGTCATCCCAATCTCGCTTGCTTTCTGGCCTTCGTACTTTTTTTGACTTTCTTATGGTTGAGGGTGTACGGAGCAACAATCCTGTTACTTTAGTTGAACCCCCTAAGATCGGATCCCTTCTACCAGTTACCTTATCCACGTCAGAAGTCGAAAAACTTCTCGGCGGCTATGATGAAGATCGACCATTAGACATTCGAAATACTGCAATACTCGAAATACTATACTCCTGTGGTTTGAGAGTTAGTGAGCTCATTAATGTTCGTTGTTCAGATTTATTTTTTGAAGAGGGTTTGATTAAAGTAGTGGGCAAGGGAAACAAAGAGCGTTTTGTCCCTATTGGACGGATTGGTCAAGAATCAATTCTGAGATATTTAGCCGTACGGGTTGAGGGAAAAAAAGGATTCAGCGATATCTTGTTTCTAAACAACAGAGGAACAAAACTCACGCGAAATATGATTTTTATAATCGTCAGAAAAGGGGCGCAAAATGCTGGGTTAGAAAAAACCATTAGCCCACATAGTTTACGACATTCGTTTGCAACGCATCTGGTAGAAAATGGTGCTGATATAAGTTCTGTACAACAAATGCTGGGTCATAGCAGTATCACAACAACTGAGAAGTATCTGCATATGGGTAAAAAACATTTAAAACAAACACTTGAAAAATTTCACCCTCGTTCCTAGTTTGTGATCAATCGGAAGCCCTCTCCATGAATATTTGCAATTTCAACAGAGGCATCATCACGAAGATATTTGCGTAACTTGGCAATGTATACATCCATACTTCTGGAAGTAAAGTAATTATCGTCATTCCATATTTCGTTCAATGCCCTGTTGCGAGACAGCAAGTCATTTTGAGTTTCAACCAACATGAGTAATAGATGATTTTCTTTTGGTGAGAGATTCGTCGGTGTATTATTTTTGTATGTCAAGGTTCGTAGTCGAGGATTAAAAATAAAGTCTCCTATTACGATTCGAGATTTGGGCTTGGATTTCTGTACACTTTTTTGGGTACGTTCAATCAAGACTTCTAATTTTTTCAAGAGAATATCAGCGTCAAAAGGTTTTGTCAAATAGTCATCAGCACCTATTTTATACCCCTTTAACACATCATCTTTCATGGACTTTGCAGTCAAAAAAACGACAGGGATTGATTTGTCTTTTGATCGAATTTCTTTGGCGAGGGTAAAGCCATCTTTATAGGGCATCATCACATCTAAAATACAAACGTCAAATTCATTCTTTTTAAATTTTTCAAAACCCTCAAGACCATTCCGTGCGAGTACAACTTTATAGCCATTCATCTGAAGATAATCTCTTAAAACCGTCCCAAAGTTAACGTCATCTTCGACTAATAATATCTGCTTGTTCTTCGAAATCATTTGTTAGGCCTATTTTAAGGGTAAAAGTACAGTAAATGTACTTCCTTGGTTTGGAACACTAGAAACAGAAATCGTGCCAGAATGCATATTCAGTATTTGTTTGACATAAGCTAGTCCCAAACCATGCCCCTTTACATTATGAACATTTCCAGATGATTCTCTATAAAATTTATCAAATATTCTTTTGCGAACAGCTGGACTCATCCCAATCCCTTTATCTTTGATTTTAACAACAAATCCCTCCTCATCTAGAAAAGTTTCGACATCAACGACCAGTTGATCATTTGAGTATTTAATCGCGTTGTCTAAAAGGTTTACCCAAACATTTGTCATGTGGAGAGGCGAAATCAATAATTTGATGGGTTCAGATGTAAAACTTTGACTGAGCATCCCACCGCGATTTTCGATAATTAAGCGTACATGATCTAGGGCATTTTGTATAGTGTTATGCGGATCTATTTTTTCTTTGGCTAAATCCAATTCTTGTTTTTCCAGTTGGGATATTTGCAAGACATTTTCAACATGGGTGTGCAAACGTTTGTTTTCCTCTCTGATCATATCAAGATAGCCAAATGATTTTTTTATATCCGTAAAAACATCTTTATTTTTCAATGCATCAAGAGCTAAATGAATTGTCGCAATTGGGGTTTTGAACTCATGCGTCATATTATTGATAAAGTCGGATTTGATATCTGAAATCTTTTTTTGCTTTATGATCTGAAATAGTGATGCGGCAAAAACAACAATGATGATAAAGGTAAACAGTAGCGAGAGCAAAAATGTATTGTAAACAGATTCTTCAATAAATCGATCTAAATTAGGGAAGGCCAAGCGCAACTCGTAGCGGTGCGTTTCATCATCCCGAATAAATAAGGGGGTCTTAAACTGACTTTCATTGAGAGCAGATAAGTAGTTTTCAGAACCCACATCTGTAACTTGGTTTCCATCAAAAACACGAAACTCAAAGGGAATTTTGATTTCGCGAAGAAGAAGCTCTTGCCGAAGGAGGAGTTCCAGTTCAAGGTTATTAATCCGCATTTGGATTGGCTTTGTTTGTGCAAAGTCCATGAAAATCGTTTCGTAACGAGCTTTGTCCATTGTTGACATTCTTTCAATACGCTGTAATCGTTCGGCAGAACTCATGTTTTGAACCTCATTTTCAAAACTTTCATCAATAATGGTCAATGACTTAATCCTGCGGTAATCGATAATGGGAGCAGAATCGTTACTTAATGAATCGAATGTTTGGAGTGAAATATCATAATTGTCTTCTATGATTCCTTGTTGATACAAGTAAGAAATGTTGGCGTTGGGGCTTCGATCGATATATTCGAAAACCTCTGTTAGCTCTGAATATTTTGGGGTGCCAATACTGTCTATCATTTTTTGGTAAACAGACAGATAATCAAGTAATTCTCTTTCTTTGATCTGGGATGATACTTCTGAAATTGCGGCACTTACACTCAGTCCAAACTGTTTTTCAAAATTGCTTTCATTTTTGTTAATCCATGAACGTTGGATGAGAATAATCCCAACAAGAGAAAGTGTCATCAATGAGATTAATAAAGGAAAGAGTCCACGTTGCATACCCAAATGTAATTAATCTATTAGGAACTGCTTATTAATCAATGACAGAACAGACTTGACTTGTTGTTCAGTTTCCTGCAGATTGATGTTTTCAATGATATAATCAGCATGTTTGCGTTTTTTTTCATCTGGCCATTGAAAACGCGTTCTTTTCTCAATCTCGTCTTGTGTCAAACCATCTCGTTTTTTTATTCGCTCAATACGGAGTCTTTCTGGACAACTAACGAGGATTACCACATCAAATTTTCCATCATTAGCATGCTCCAATACAATGGCAGACTCGTAAGCAACAACTTCATGTGACTGCTGATTTACCCATTCAAGATAATCTTGATGAACGACGGGATGAACGAAGTTGTTTAGATCGTTCAGCGCTTTGGGATCCTTAAAAACTAGTTCAGATAGCCATTTTCGGTTAAGCAAACCACTGCGATAAGACTCCTTACCAAAACGTTTCTGTATTTGTTGGATCAAGGATTGATCTTGATTCATCAATTCTTTAGCACGGGTATCAGAAAAATAGACGGGGATGTATAGCGAAATCAACATCTCACAAACTGTCGTTTTTCCACATCCCATATTCCCCGTTACTGCTAGCTGTACCATCAATTTATAAAATAACGTACTTGACTTGGTGTAATTTCATTAACCACAATATTGTCGGGAATTTTTTCAAAGTCGACTACCAGAAACTCTGAGATGGTATCAAAGGGTAAACGACAACCCAAAATAAATTGTGAAGGGTCGATCTGGCGTGCTTGCTGGACTGGGACCCGTAAACTGACTTGAGCAAAAGCCGGAATGACACTCACATCAATACTTTCAACGGGATCAAGCACCTCGATGGGAAGGCGAAGCTCGATTTGGGTGTAACGTGAAATTTTTTGAGTCGCATGCACCTGCATCTCACTCCATTTGTAGTTTACTTGTAAATCTTGAGTCAGGCTCAGTTTCTCATCCAAGGAAGTTGTAAATTCCTTATTAGTTGGCATAACTACAAATGCGTATTCCAAAGAGTCTACCTTTTCAGCAGAACCAGAAACATATAAAGAATCAGGTGTAAAATTCAATTCACTGGACCAAGCATATCCGTCAGCGAGCATAAAATCTTCATGAAGTCGAACTGGAATTTTCTTAATGGAGGCAGCAAAAAATGGCGCATCAAGTCGGTCAAGCTTAAGTTGGTTGACACGTAAAACATTTCGGTAGTGTGTTTCAACAGCAGAAATCAAAGCAGGCTTAGAAAAATAAAACCTGTTGCCGTCCTTTTGAATATTTGTCATCGATAAATAGACCGTTGGCGTAAAGAGCCTTGCTAAAAGTAAACGTAAACCCGTGCCAGAAATCACAAATTCAATTGCTTGAGCTGGCTCATGAACACGGTAGGTTTCAAAAGTTTCATCAGAGTAATCAAAATAAATATCTACTTTGGCCGTATGAATTTCCGACATCTTGGATGAGAGCCATACAAATAAGGAAATAAGAAAAAAAACAACAATTAACCGCAATTGTTTTAGCGACCCAATCCGCTTGATAAGACCGCTAAATAAAGACATAGCTAATTGATTAGATTTATTCTTTGTTGTCGACCATGTCCATCACGGCGTCGCTAACTCCCATATTTGAAAAACCGCCATCATTATAGAGGTTTTGCAAAGTCACTCTTTTAGTTAAATCTGAAAATAGGGTAATCGTATAATTTGCACAGTCCAGAGCGGTTGCGTTGCCTAATGGTGACATTTTCTCTGCATACGAGATAAAGCCGTCAAAGCCCTTAACTCCTTTTCCAGCTGTGGTTGGGGTTGGTGATTGTGAAATGGTATTCACTCTTACTTTTTTATCTCTTCCAAAGAAATACCCAAAACTACGGGCAATTGATTCAAGATATGCCTTATTATCGGCCATGTCGTTATAATCTGGGAAAACACGTTGCGCAGCCATATAGCTCAGGGCAACGATACTACCCCATTCATTCATGGCGTCTTTTTTGTAAAGAACTTGCATCAGCTTGTGAAACGAACCAGCAGAAACATCCCATCCTTTTGCGGTCCAACTGTGATTTTGATCAGTATATGGTCTACCCTTGCGCACATTGACAGACATACCAATGGAGTGTAAAACAAAATCGAGCTTCCCACCTAAAATTTCAATCGACTGGTCAATAAGATTTTCTAAATCTTCGATACTCGTCGCATCTGCTGGAATGACCTGAGAATTGGTTTGTTGTGCGAGGTCATTAATCACTCCCATGCGCATGGCAACTGGTGCATTTGTCAATATAAATTGACCTCCTTCTTCATGTACACGAACTGCAGTTTTCCAAGCAATCGAGTTTTCATCTAAGGCACCAAAAATGATTCCCTTTTTTCCTGTAAGCAAGTCGTAAGACATAAAAAAAATTTTGCCAAAGATAGTACTAATTCAATAACTTTTCAGCGTAGGTACGTGCAGTTTGAGTAATTTGATTCCCATCGATCATTTGTGCAATTTCTACAACTCGGTCCTCCCCCTCTAATTGTTTGACATATGTTCGGGTTGTTTGATCATCCGAAGATTTATATACTTTGATATGCGAATTTCCCATTGCCGCAATTTGCGGCAAATGGGTAATGGCAATCAACTGTGTGTGTTCGCTAATGTCTTTCATAAAACTTCCCATCGCTTTGGCCATCTCACCAGAAACACCAGCATCAATCTCATCTAAAATCATTGTTGGGCAATGATCGTTTTTCGCAAGTATCGATTTAATCACAAGCATAATTCGTGAACGCTCGCCTCCAGAAGCTACTTTACGAAGCGTTGAAAAGCCGACTCCTTTATTAGCAGAAAACAAAAGAGTCAAGGAATCTGCTCCAACCGAACCCAGGGATGATTCAGCGTCCAGCTGAAAGTCAAAACGCGCATGCTCCATACCGAGTTTGACAAGTCGAGCACTCAATTTATTGGCTAATTTTTGTGCATGATCTCTTCTTTTTTTAGCCAATTCTGTTGCGAGTTTCCAAGCGGTTTTTTCGGCTTTATCAAGTCGATGCTTTTGTGACTGGATTTCCTCATCCCCTTCCAAAACCACTTGACATAATGTCCCCAATTCCTGTTCTTTATCCATTAACCCTCTGATGTCGTGAACATTATGCTTATGCTGGAGAGAATAAATTTTGCTCAATGTTTGATTAACCGCTTCTAGGCGCATGGGGTCGACAACCAATTCCTCGTCCATAGAGGATAAGTTTGATTGAATGTCTGTCCACTCATACCACAGGTTTTGCGCCCGCTCTGAGAGTGCCTTATACTGATCACTGTAGGATTCTAGTTTTTGCAAGTTCATTCTACATTGACTCAATTGGTCGGTCAGGCCATTGTTTTCCATAGATGAAATCTGCAGAATATGTTGAATCGTTTGTTTGATATCGTCGGCGTGTTGCAATAAGTTTCGCTCTTCCTCCAGCTGTGTCTGGATATCGTCATGAAGCTCGAGCTCTTTTAATTCTGCAAGAAGAAAGCAATTGTAATCATAAGATTCTTTGGCGCCTCGTTGCACATCAAGCATCTCATGATAATGTTTTTCCTCTTGCTTAAAAGCTTCCAAAGTTTGTTGATATTCAGCTCTCAATTCTAATGCATCTGAAAAGGCATCCAGAAGATCGAAATGAAATCGAGAGTCCGCCAATTGTGAAGTTTGGTGTTGCGAATGTAAATCAACCAACTGAGAGCCTAAAAAACGAAGCTTTTCAAGCTGTACTGGCGTGTCGTTGATAAACGATCGTGATTTTCCAGAGGGTAATATCTCTCTTCTGAGAATGGTTTCAACTTCAAAGTCAACTTGCAAATCATCAAACACAGATTTAAATGCAGATTTGGAAAGGTCAAAAATAGCTTCAACAATACATTTTTTGGAAGCATCTCGAACAGCAGATAAGTCTGCTCTAGCTCCTAGTACTAGAGATAAAGCGTCCATGACAATAGATTTACCGGATCCTGTCTCCCCTGTAACTACATTGAGTTGTCGACCAAAATCAGATTGGATATCATCAATAAGCGCAAAGTTTACGATAGAAATAGACTGTAACAACTAATCAAAAATTAATGGAACTCAAATATAACTTTTTCAGAGATATTCAACTATCTAATTTCAGCCCACTTGGCAGAAAAGAAGGGAGCTATTCGATTTAAGTCTTCCCGAAGCTGAGAGGTTTCAAATGAAGGTCCTCCAGAAAAAATCTGTACAACCTCATCTGATTTTGTGTCGAAAAACAATTGCACAACTAAACTATTTGGACGACTTTCTGATAAGCTTTTTAGGGCTGAGATACTCTTTGAAATGGTTTGTTTCCCCACTTCAGGAAAGTTGACCATTACATCTAATCCATTGAGATGGTAATCATAGATTGCTTGCCGAAAAAGAGAAAAAGGATTTGTGGTCAACTGATCAATGAGCCAGTACCGATTGGTCTTCTTTTCAGATTGTTTCCAGCCAGAAAATCGATTGGTCTGAGACAAATCAACAATTTTTCGAGCTTGTTCATAATACGGGTCTCCTCCAAACAAAACAAAAGAGTCTGCATCAACCCCCAAAATCACAAATACGTAATAACTTATAAGTGAAACTAAAGAGGTGTTAGTGCCATTTGGGTTGAAATTCAAGGATTCAAATTCTTGATATGAAAAATTAAAATCATCATCTTTTCGATTCAGCAGTGGCGTGGCATAAGTTGATCCAAAAACCGGGCGAGAGGATTGAAGCTGTAAATTTGTTTGAAATTCGTTGTTGACATAATTTTCAATTGTAATCAACATGGTGCAGTTGATTTTGTTGTAGTCTTCCGTTCGAATATCAACCCATGAGGTCGCGTTAACAAACTCGTTGAGCTCACGCTCAAGGGTTTCAAAAATTTGACTATTGGTTTGATCGACTAAATCGGCATTAACGCTGACTTTACAGTTCAATACTTGGGCAAAAGAAAAACAAGAAAAAAGAACAAACAGCAGTAATTTATGCATCAATCATCATTTTAATTTGAGCTAAAATATCTACGGCCACCTCAGATTTATCTTTTAAAGGATAAGCTGTATGTTCTCCTCTAGCAGGTATAAATGTGATTTTATTTGTTGTATGTTGAAAACCAGCGCCCTTGTCTGCTAGGGAATTGAGGATAATCGCATCGAGATTTTTCTTCTTTATTTTTTCTTTGGCATTCGACAATTCATTGTCAGTCTCAAGTGCAAATCCAACAAGAATTTGATTTGTCTTCTTTTTTCCTAAGCTCTCAAGAATGTCAACGGTTTTTACGAGTTCAACCGAGCTAATTTCATCTTCTTTTTTAATTTTATCTTCTGCCTTGTGCTTCGGTTTATAATCAGCGACTGCCGCAGCCATAACGAGAATATCACAATTCGCAAAATGTCGCAAACATGCGGCATGCATATCATCGGCTGTTTTGGTCTGCACAAGCGTAACTCCTGGACGAATAGCAAGGTCATCGGCGGGTCCAGAGACAAGAATTACCTCTGCACCCAGTGAAGCGGCTTCATTTGCAATTGCATAACCCATTTTTCCTGAAGAATAATTACCAATATAACGGACAGGGTCTAGCGGTTCGTATGTAGGTCCGGCAGTAACTAATATTTTGATTCCAAGAAGTGGCATTTTGGAGGACAGATCATGTTCCAAAAAATCCACAATTTGATCGGGCTCTTGCATCCGTCCAACTCCCTGAAGGCCACTGGCCAACTCTCCTTCTTGGGCTGGAATATGGATGTTATTTCGGGTGATTAAGCGTTGAATGGCATCTTGGGTCGCAGGATGCTCATGCATATCCAAATCCATTGCTGGAGCAAAATAGACGGGACATTTGGCAGAAAGGTAAACCGCAAGTAATAAATTGTCACATGTTGCTTGCGCCATCTTCGATAAGGTATTAGCAGATGCAGGAGCAATAAGCATCAGGTCAGCCCATAGGCCCAAATCGACATGATTGTTCCACAACTCCTCCTCGCTTTCGACAAATTCTGAATAAACTGCTCTATTCGATACTGTAGATAAAGACAAAGGAGCGACAAATGACTTTGACGAAGAAGTCATTACAACTTGTACTTCAGCACCTGCTTTTACAAGAGCACGAACCAGTAAAGGGGTTTTGTAGGCCGCAATGCTACCAGAAATGCCAAGAATGACTTTTTTGGCATGTAGGGCAGGAAACATTTATTTGTTTGTTTCGTCAGTATGACGATAATAAACTTTTTCTGCTAACCACTGTTCAACAGCCACAGCATGTGGCTTGGGTAACTTTTCGTAAAACTTAGAAACTTCAATTTGCTCTTTGTTCTCAAAAATTTCCTCAAGTGTTTCAATTGGGGTAGCAAACTCTTCTAACTTTTCAAATAGCTCTGTGCGTAGTTCCTCATTGATCTGAATCGAGCGTTTGGCAAGTATAGAAACGGTCTTGTAGATGTTTCCAGTTGGCTCATCTAGCTTATTACGGTTGTAAGTAACCGTAGTATCAGGTGCATTAGAATTCTTTATCGACATACCGTAAAATTAGTTGGCTGCAAATGTAGTGATTTCTTTCTCGATATCGTTCATTATTGGAATACTCTCATCCAAAAATTCGGATTCAGGGTAAGCACGAACAAAATCATCAAAATAGGATACAGCGGATTCTAAACGTTCTTCTTTTTTCACAAACACACTATTAATTGCCAAAATTGAAGCTGCTCGAAACTGGATAAACATTGCTTCTTCACGAAAGGGAGTACCTGGGAAATCACCGATAAAGTTATCTATCGCCTTGATCGCTGCCTTATAATCGCGAGTGGTGAAAAATTGTTTGGCGTTTTCAAAAGATTTCCGCTCGAGTTTTCGTAACAATTCTTCTACAATACTATTGACTTCTACCATGCGCTCGCTATCAGGGTAACGATTAATATATTCTTGCAACTTGGTCAAAGCTTCTTCTGTATCTTTTTGATCCAAGCTATAAATCGGAGAAATTTCCGCATAAGCATAAGCGATCATGTAATAGGCCTCCTCTAATTTATCACTTCTAGGGAAAGCTTTAGTAAATGACTCAAACTCGTAAGCTGCCGTAATGTATGAGCGTGTATGAAGCAAACAATTGGCATAGAAGTAAGTGATTCGTTCCGATTGGGGCTTGCCTCTATAAAGTGGCTTTAATTGTTCAAAGAGGCCTTTGGCTCTGCGATAATCCCCTTCATCATAATATTTTTCAGCCAAATCATATTTAAGCTTGGTATTTTCACTTTTCAAGGCCTTTTGATATGGCCCGCAAGAGGAGATAAGAAAAATTAAAAGGCCGATAAGAGATCGGTTCGTTATTTTACTTTGCATGGTGTAAAGTTATACATTTGAATAACATACCCAACTCATTAATCGTATTGATCAACATAGGTTCTCAACTTTGATGAAACAGAATCAGAAACAGGAACTAGAGGAAGTCGCAACTGGTTTTCAATCAGTCCACGTTGATGAAGAACAGTTTTTATTCCACCCGGATTACCCTCAACGAAGAGCAGGTCAATAATGGGTTGAGCAAGTGTTGCGATTTCATTGGCTTTATTTTCATCTCCCTTAAGCGCAGCAGCCACGCCTTTGCTGAAAAAACGTGGGAATCCACCAGCAATAACAGAAATCACGCCTTCAGCACCCGATTGAATTAGGGGTATTGCAGTTTCATCGTCGCCAGAAAGTACAATGAAATCATCAGGGCGTCCGTCAAGAATGGCTTTCCCTTGCTTTAAATCTCCACCTGCATCTTTGATTCCAATTACATTTGTACAATCATGCGCAATTCGCAAAGTAGTTTCGGCATTGATGTTTGAGGATGTCCTTCCTGGAACATTGTACAAAATAAGGGGTAAAGGCGTTACCGCATCAAGTGCTTTGTAGTGTTGGTAAATACCTTCCTGGGTTGGTCGATTATAATATGGAGAAACCGAAAGAATCGCTGAAAAACCAGTTGTATCAAGCTGTTGTAGTGCTCGCTGGAGCGTCATGGTATCATTGCCGCCAAGTCCCATAATTAAAGGGACCCGGCCGTTAACTGTCTCAATAAAACAATCAAAAATCTGTTTTTTCTCCTCGACAGATATCGTTGGGGACTCTGCAGTTGTCCCCATAGCAACCAAATAGCTAATATCACTGTCAATTAAGTAATTTATGAGATTTTGCAAAGACTTAAAATCAACTTTCAAATCAGAAGTAAAAGGAGTTACAACTGCAACACCTGTACCAACATATAGGGACTTATTCATCGGTATTGATTTTAGAAAAAAAGGTGTTAAATGTGTTGAAAAATTGTTCTGCTGTTTTGTTTTCTTCCCCTAGCATAAGATCGTTTAGTCGTTGATCAACAGTGACATAACCAACCCGAAATCCTGCTTTGACTTGAGCGGAAATTGACTGAAGAACAAGGTTGTCTTTTCGGAAAAAATTAAATAGTAAATCAAATTTTTTAGACAAAACTTTCTTTTTCATGGGATGAAGGAGCGTTCCGTCCCAATGCAGATGACGGTTATTAAATTGTGGGCTATATAAACTCAGGTCTTTGGATGGTTTTGGTGCATAATAAATCGTCGTAATTCTGTTCTTTTGAATCTGAAAAAGTTCATTTATATGTCGGTCCAGGTCCATTCCTGTTAATATACCAAGATCGATTAGGCATGCTACAGAACGAACAGACTCTGGCTTAACCATCGCTCTGTGTGACAGCTCATGTAAAGCCTTTTCAACAACTCGTTTTCTAAACATATTTTTGGGGGCTAAATTAATCAATCCCGAATTCTAAATGTGCAATTTATCATTCTTTTTTAAAATTTACACAAAATGTTTTATTTGTAACACTACGCCAAAATCATAGAGAGAAAAGTAGATTCGTCAATGATACCTATTCCGAGATCATTGGCTTTGATTAGCTTTTTAGGACCCATATTCTGACCAGCTAGTAGATATGTTGTTTTAGATGACAATGAACTTGAAACTTTTCCACCATGGTCTTCTACCAACTTTTTTATCTGATCTCTGCTGTGAGAAGAAAATACTCCAGAAATCACAAACGATTGACCATCAAGTCTGTTCGAAATAGGTTCAAATTGACTCAATTGGCTTTCGAGTTCTAACCCATATGTTTTGAGTCGATCAATAATTTGGATGTTAGATAAGGAAGAGAAGAATTCGACAACACTTTCTGCGATCCTTGTTCCAATTTCATCGACTTGAGTTAGTGTGTCAAAATTTGCTTTGGCCAGTGCATCAATTGAACCAAAAGATATAGCGAGCTTTTTGGCAACGGTCTGACCAACATACCGAATACCAAGTCCGAAAAGCAGTCGCTCGAATGGCACCATTTTTGACTTTTCAATCGCATCTAATATGTTTCGAACAGACTTGTCAGCCATTCGTTCCAGTGGGATGAGTTGATCATAGGTCAGTGTGTACAAATCCGCATAAGACGTCAGCAAGCCTTGATGATAAAGGAGTTCAATCGTTTCATTCCCTAATCCGTAAATATTCAGGGCTTTTCGGGAAATAAAGTGCTGTATTCTACCAATGATTTGAGTTGAACACCCTTCATGATTTGGACAATAATGGTCTGCCTCCCCTACCATTCGAACCAGTTCTGTAGAGCAATCAGGGCAGTGTGTTATGTAATGTACTTTTTTTGCATCTACGCTGCGTTTCGCACTTTCGACAGATGTAATTTTTGGAATGATCTCTCCACCCTTCTCAATCGCAACAGAGTCCCTATAGTACAAGTCAAGTTTTTCAATTTGATCAGCGTTATGTAGAGATGCTCGTTTGACAACCGTTCCGCCTAAAACAACAGGATTTAATATGGCAACAGGTGTAATTGCCCCCGTACGACCAACTTGAAATTGTACAGACTCCAAAGTTGCATAAGTACTCTCTGCCTTAAACTTATAGGCAATGGCCCAACGTGGAGACTTGGATGTGTAGCCCAATTCATCTTGTTGTGCAATCTCATTCACTTTTACCACTACACCATCGATTTCATAAGGGAGATTAGTACGCTCTTTATCCCAGTGTGTTATAAATCGGATAACATCCTCAATTGTAGCGGCATATGAATGATGTTGTGGGACATGAAATCCCATGTTATGGGCAGCTTGTAAACTCTCAATCTGGGTCGAAAATAAGGTGCGATTAGCAATGATTTGATACAAAAAGCACTGAAGTGGCCTTGCCGCAACCAACGCGCTGTCTTGCAATTTTAAACTCCCAGAAGCAGTGTTTCGGGGGTTTCGATAAGGTTCTTCCCCCTCAACAATTCGCTGTTCATTCATTTTATTAAAGCCGTCAATGGGGAGGATAATCTCACCGCGAATTGCGAAACGTTCTTTAAAATCTCCACGTAGTTCTAGTGGCACTGTTGGTATGGTTCGGATATTTTGAGTAACATCATCGCCTTGTGTGCCGTCACCTCTTGTTACAGCTCTTTCCAACACACCGGAGTCGTAAGTCAAACTAATTGATGCACCGTCATATTTCAATTCGCAAGTGTAGGAAACTTCATCTGTTCCAAGTCCTTTTTGAATACGTTTTTCCCAATCAAGGAGTTCTTGCTGGCTATACGCATTGTCTAAAGAATACATTGGGAATTCGTGTACCACCGTTGGAAAATCCTTGGTAATCCCACCTCCCACACGTAAGGTAGGCGAATTGGGGTCATGATATTCCGGATATTGCTTTTCTAAAGTAGCGAGTTCCCGTAAATTTTGATCAAACTCGTAGTCACTTATGATGGGCTCATCGAGAACATAATATCTATAATTATGATCGTGCAGTGCCTTGCGTAGTGCTAAAATTTGCGCTTTGATCTTTTTCATTTCTTCGTTTTTGCAACCAACATACGAGTTTGATTTTGCATATCATTTTCGACCACAATATCGACAAAATCCATCGTTTTTAAAAGAGAAGTCACTGCTTTAGCAGTATTGGGATTAAGTTCAAAATACAGTCTCCCACCGGGATTCAAATGCAGGTTTGCAAATTGGATAACTGCACGATAAAACTGAATCGGGTCCTCTTTTGAAGAAAATAATGCCAAGTGGGGTTCATACTCGAGTACATTTGCGTGAATTTGCGGCCTCTCTTCTTCCAAAACATAAGGAGGATTTGACACAATGACATCCCATCGGTCTTGGACTTCAAACTGTTTTAAGATATCGACTTGCGAAAAACTGACATTTGATCCGATCGAGACGGCAGTTTGTTTGGCAACTTTCAAAGCATCGTTTGAAATATCCCATGCAGTAAGTTTGGCACTAATATGATTTTCAAGAGCAAAGGCAATGCAGCCGCTTCCGGTACAAATATCTAAAATCGATAGGCCGTCAGGCTCTCGACTTTTAATCCAGTACACCAGACTTTCGGTCTCAGGTCTTGGAATCAGAACATGGCGATTGAGAAGAATTGGTATTCCCGCAAAACTTGTTTGTCCGATTATATATTGTATTGGTTCTTTTTTCTCAAGTTGGTTCATAAATTGAACGACGACATTCTGAACATCTTGATCCAACTCTGAATTGACATTCAATATTATTTCGGCGCGGCTGATGTTGAGCACATGTTCCATCAATTGAAAAAAAAGAGAATCAATTTCCGTAGTTGGGTACACAGACCCCAACATTTCGTTAAAGTCCTGTCGAAACGCTTTAATCGTCATCTTTAAGGGATTTAACCATCCAAATCGGGCATGAACAATGACCTGTATTTCCCAGAGGGTGGTTGATGTAAGTGAATCCCCATTTTTTATAGAGATTTTGAGCATGAATCATATTTGGCATGGTTTCTAGATAGATATTTGTATAACCATAAGATCTTGCTTGTGTTAGGCATTGTTTCATCAATTTATTCCCCAGCCCCTTTCCTCTTGCTTCTGGAAGAAAATACATTTTCTGTAGCTCACAATACCCAATCGGGCCATCACGCAAAGGCGTAATACCTGCACCTCCCAAAATATGATTGCCAAGACAAACTACCCAATAATTTGCTTTCTCTGCTAAATAAGTATCATAAATTGCATCGAACTCAGGATCAGCAAAAGCAGTGCCTTGCTTAAGAACATTCATTTCAATAAGCACATCTCTGAGTACCTGAGCCAAGACGTGATTATCTAATTGACGAACCAAACGAATTTTACATTGGTCTGTTGCCATATAAAAAGCTTATTTTTGACGTTTAAATGTACAATGAAATTTGGGATGAGTGCGTCTAAATTTATGAACAAATGTATCGCTCTTGCCAAGCAAGGGCTCGGCAACACTTACCCAAACCCTTTGGTAGGTTGTGTGGTCGTGCACAACAAACAAGTTATTGGTTCTGGCTGGCATCAAAAATCAGGAGGACCACATGCAGAGGTTCACGCAATCCGTTCAGTATCCGATCATTCCTTATTGTCTGATTCTACTTTGTATGTCAATCTAGAACCATGTAGTCATCACGGAAAAACACCACCTTGCACAGATTTGATCATTCAGAGCGGGATTCGTCATGTTGTTGTTGGTATACAAGACCCTTTTGAAAAGGTTAATGGAAGGGGTATTCAAATACTACGTCATGCTGGTGTACGCGTAGATATTGGAATTGAAGTTGATGCATGCAGAGAATTAAACAAACGATTTGTCACAACGATTGAAAAGCAACGCCCTTTCATCATATTAAAGTGGGCAGAAACGACAGATGGATTTCTGGCGCCCAGGACCAAAACGACAAACGAGCCAGTATGGATAAGCAATATTTTATCTCGAACTTTAGCACATCAATGGCGAGCTGAAGAACAATCGATTTTGATCGGCAAGCAAACCGCATTGGATGATAACCCCGAATTGACCACCAGACTGCATAAAGGGACTTCCCCAGTTCGACTGTTAATTGACCCAAAAGAACAAGTGAATCGTAAAGCGAAACTCTTCAATCCAGACCAAAAGGTCGTAGTGTTTACTGCAAATAAAAGTCGAACAGAGGGGCATATTGAATATGTGGCTATTGATTTTTCCGCTAATGTATTACAGCAAATTCTCAGGACTTTATTTCAAAAGGGAATTCAATCCATAATGGTTGAGGGTGGCTCAATCACACTTCAAAATTTTATTGATTCTGGATTATGGGATGAGGCCAGAGTGATTGTGGGGCAAGAGAAATTTGGGGATGGTATTTCTGCACCAAATACGTCCTCATTTTCAGCGAAACCAAACACAACAACAACCTTAGAAGGGGATGTATTAAAGAAATGGGTTAATTCCCAAGCGCATTGAGAAACGTCGCGGGACATCGCATGATTTTTCGAGTCTCTGCATTCACAAAAGCAAGACGGGTCTTGGCAGTCGAACAAAGCACATTGTTTTGATTAAAAATTTGATAAGAAAAATCAATGATTGAGGCTGGATCGTGATCCAAACAAATCTCAATTTTGATCTGGTCTTCGAAGTAAAGAGGGTGTTTGAATTCTGTTGAAAGTGACAATACTGGTAATAAAATGCCTTGTGTTTCCAGCTTGGCGTAACTCAACCCTAGAGACCGCAACCACTCAATCCGAGCCAGTTCAAAGTAGCTTGCATAAGAGCCGTGGTGAATTACTCCCATTTGATCGGTTTCGGCATAACGAGTTGTCAATTGGCAAACAAATTTTTTCTTACACATTATAAGGTATTTCTTACAAAATGATTTTTGTTCAAGCGATCTTAATATGCATAAAAGTTTCTAAAAATTCAATACTAAAAAAGTTTTTTTTTCAAATTTTTTACATGCATATTTGTTTTAAAGTTTTAACAAAGACTTTTAATCAAATGCTCCATTCCTTTTAACCTAAAAACAATAATTAAGACAACAAATAATGCAGCAAACTGCTGAATCTGTTTGGAAAAAATGCCTGAGTTTCGTTGAGGACAATATTGATCCTCAAGCTTTCAAAACTTGGTTCAACCCAATCGTTCCTGTAAAATTAAAAGACAATGCCCTCAATATTGAGGTCCCTAGTAAGTTTTTTTATGAGTGGATCGAGGAGCACTACATTAAAATCCTAAAAACTGCTCTCCACAAAGAGCTTGGAGAAGATAGTCGATTGGTATACATTATACGGATGGAGAATACCTATGGGAGCAAGTTGCCTTTTACACAAAAAATTCCGAGTAGCAGTCGTACAGGGATTCACCCGCAAAACATTGAGGCACCAAGTCAAGGGCAAACATCCGAACTCAAAAACCCATTTATCATTCCAGGAATTCGTAACCTTAAAATTGAATCCCAATTAAACGCAAACTATAACTTTGACAACTTTCTGGAAGGTGACTCGAATAGGCTTGCTCGATCTGCAGGAATCGCTGTAGCGAATCGCCCCGGTGGAACCTCATTTAATCCCCTTCTCATTTTTGGAGGAGTTGGGCTTGGTAAGACTCACCTCGCGCATGCGATTGGAATTCAAGTCAAAGAAAATTATCCTGAAAAAACTGTACTCTACATTTCGGCTGAGAAATTTACACAGCAATACATTGATGCCATAAAGAAAAACAATAGAAATGACTTCATTCACTTCTACCAACTAATCGATGTATTGATCATTGATGATGTGCAGTTTTTATCAGGAAAGTCTGGGACGCAAGATGTCTTCTTTCACATATTCAATCATTTGCATCAGAACGGAAAGCAGGTCATACTCACTTCAGACAAAGCGCCAGTTGATATGCAAGACATCGAGCAGCGATTACTCTCTCGTTTTAAGTGGGGACTCTCAGCGGAGCTTCAAAAACCTGACTATGAAACTCGAGTTTCGATTTTAAAAAACAAACTCTATAGAGACGGTGTTGAGCTTTCAGACGAAATCATATCATATGTAGCTAAGTCTGTTAAAACAAATATTCGTGAACTTGAAGGGGCTATTATTTCATTAATTGCCCAGTCGTCTTTCAACAAACTCGAAGTGACTCCAGAGCTTGCAAAACGAGTAGTTGAGAAATTTGTGAGGAACACCAAGCGCGAAATATCAATAGACTATATACAAAAGGTGGTCTCAGACTATTTCCAAATGGATGTGACCACACTGCAGTCTAAAACCCGTAAGCGCCATATTGTTCAAGCACGTCAGTTGGCGATGTTTTTTGCAAAAAAACTCACAAAAGCATCCCTAGCCAATATTGGTCAACAAATTGGACACCGCGATCATGCTACTGTTTTGCATGCTTGTAAAACGGTAGACAACCTCGCCTTTACTGATAAGCAGTTCCGTAAGTACGTAGAAGATCTGACGAAGAAATTCTCCAACTAAATTTCATGTCCAAGCGAATCCTTATGGTCTGCTTGGGAAACATTTGTCGTTCCCCACTCGCCCACGGAATAATGGCAGCGATCTCACCAAACTCATTTGTCGATTCGGCAGGAACGGGTTCCTATCATATCGGTAGCCCCCCAGATCCGCGATCCATCCAAGTTGCACAAGACAATGGGGTTGACATTCGTCATCAAAGTGCACGTAAGTTTCAATCCGCTGACTTCATGGAATTTGATCATATCTTCGTTATGGATCGACAGAACTACAGAGACGTGATCGCAAAGGCAAACAATCAAAACGACATCGACAAAGTTGAGCTGCTTTGTGAAGCCGCTGGCATGGGAATGCGTGCTGTGCCCGACCCATATTACGGAGGCAAAAAAGGATTTGAAGAGGTTTTTACTTTGGTAAAAACAGCATGTCAACGCATTGTAAAACAATGGATAGAAATCGATGAATAAAAATTTAGGTAAACTATTTTTGATTCCGAATACTCTTGGAGATATTTCGCCGAATAAAGTGATGTCCCTCACGATTCGTGATGTCATTCATTCCACCCATCACTTTGTTTTTGAAAAAGAAAAAATTGGTCGTGCATATATAAAACGGTGGTGTCCAAAAAAATCTCAGAGTGAATTAGCAGTACAAACTTTAAACAAACACACATCTCAACAAGAACTATTGCAGATGCTCAATCCATGTTTTTCTGGACATAACATGGCCCTTATCACGGATGCTGGCTGTCCAGGGGTAGCAGACCCAGGTGCCGATTTGGTACTTCTAGCACACCAATCCAAGGTTTCCGTTCAACCGTTTGTAGGACCGTCCTCAATTCTTCTGGCTCTGATGGGGTCTGGACTTAATGGCCAACAATTTGCATTCAATGGATATCTTCCGATTGACAAACAGTCGTGTAAACAAGCCATAAAAAATTTTGAACGAATCTCGTCGAGCAACAATCAAACCCAAATTTTTATAGAAACTCCATATCGAAACAGCCGTTGTTTTGAATTGTTAATCGACTTCCTATCAGCAAACACTCTTCTCTGTGTAGCACGTGATTTAAGCTTACCAACTGAATTCATACAAACAAAAACTGTTGCAGAATGGAAAAAAAACGAGCTTGACCTTCACAAACGACTCAGTATTTTTTTGTTTTTGCATCCTAGCGCATAATCCGATTTTCATTGAGCCAGCGTACATACACTTTTCGATTAGAGAGATGCTGGCTGTAAGTACTTGCAAATAAATGGTAACCGGGATTTTTGGGATCGACAACAAAAAAGAGGTAGTTGTGGGATTCTGCGTTTAATACAGCATCAACCGAACTAATATCTGGCATGGTGATTGGTCCGGGAGGTAATCCACGATTTTTATAGGTGTTATAGGGTGAATTAATTTTTAAATCTTTGTACAACACCCTTCGAACTACCAAATCAAAATCATTGGCTTCACGTTTCATGGCATAAACTACTGTTGGGTCAGCTTGCAACTTCATTCCTCTGCGCAAACGATTGAGATAAACCCCTGCTACACGAGGACGTTCGTCAACTTTTCTCGATTCTTCGTTAACAATAGCCGCTAGCGTAATCACTTCACTTCGACTCATGTTAAGTCGTTTCCGTTTTGACTCCCTATTCTCGTTCCAAAATAAATCATTTTCCCTTTGCATCCGCTGACAAAATTCAGCAGTTGAAATATTCCAATACATCTCATAGGAATTTGGTAAAAACAAACTCAACAATTCTTCTTGGCTCAAGTTTACCAAATCCATAAAATACGAACTCTTTATTTCCCTGATTAAAGATAAACTATCCAATTCCAATTGTTCTGCTACCCGACCAGCAAGATGAGCTATGGTTTGCTGGTTGTTAAACACAACCTGTACTGGCGTGTTTCCAGAACGCAAAGCATTGATGATTTGCTGATTGCCCATACTGGGATTCAGCACAAAATGTCCAGTTCGTGGGGTGTCAAACCGCTTGGCTTTTGCAGCCAATGAAAACGTAATTGTGCTTCTCAAATGGGGCTGCAACATCTCTTTCAATGTTGCAAACGATGTGCCGGCTGGAACAAAAACCGATTGACTATTATCAACAAATTTTGTGTTTGGAAAATAAAAAACGGTCAATACTGTGAAAAGGATGACTCCAGTACCAACCAGCACAAATCGGATATAACGTTTTATGGATTGTCGCATTGATTAAAGCTCTAGTGTTCCAGAGAAAACTAGTTTTGTGGGACCAGTTAAAACAAGATCTATAAATCCTTTGTCTTGAGTGGCAAAAGACACAGTCAAATCACCGCCTAACGTGTGAACTTGGATTTTGCTATTTGTGACTTTAGCTGTAGAAAATGCTGCTAAAGCAGCCGCAGTAACTCCCGTTCCACAGGATAAGGTTTCGTTTTCAACACCTCTTTCAAAAGTGCGAACATGAATTTCCTTAGCTTTGTTAATCTCTACAAAGTTAACATTAGTCCCTTCATCACCATAAATCTCGTTGTGCGCAATCTCAGAACCTCGTTTGGGTACGTCTATGATCTTTATGTCGTTAACAAATTCAACATGATGAGGAGAACCTGTATCCAAAAAAACATATCTAGGATACGTCTGTACATGATCGACATCTCGCATGGAAAGCGAAACAATATTTCCGCTAATCGTGGCATCATGGAACCCATCAAAAGCTGCAAAATTTGTTTGGTTGTCAATAACACCTAAATGCTTCGCAAAAGCAACAACACACCTTCCTCCATTACCGCAAAATGAGCCAAGCTGACCATCTGCATTAAAATAATGCATCTCAAAATCGGCTGTATTGTGATCTTCAAGAATGATAACACCATCAGCGCCCACTCCGAAACGACGATCACAAATTGCAGCAATACGCTGTCGATCTTGTGATGGAAATTCTCCCTTACGATTGTCAATCATCACAAAATCGTTTCCTGTACCATGATATTTAAAAAACCGGATAGTCACGGTGTAAATATATTGCATAATTTCATTGAATAAAAAGGATGTTAAAAGGAAGTTAAAAAATGAAATCATGGCACGATATCTGCTAATTTTGTTAAAAAATAATCGTTATGTCATCTTTACTTCGTCATTTTTTTATTTCAATATGTGCCGCAGGCTTGCTTATCGGTGTATATCATTTTGCATTCTCGTCAAAAGAAATCATTGTCACCCAATCAACAACCCCTATGGTGCAAACAACCTATGAAACTCCACTTGTAGTAAGAGATTCTGCGGAAAACACAGATTTCACAGTGGCTGTAGACCGCACCATCGACGCAGTTGTTCACATTACAAATACAGGTAGAAGCAGTTCGCAATCTTATAGCTTGTGGGATCTCTTTTACAGTTCACCAAAAACTTATCCTCGTATTGGAATGGGGTCTGGAGTAATTGTTTCGCCTGACGGCTATTTGATCACCAATAATCACGTGATTGAAGATGCAGACCAAATCGAAGTCACAACCAATGACAACCGGGTGTTTGCTGCTGATTTGATTGGCACAGACCCGAGTTCGGATATTGCCGTCCTCAAAATTATCGGAGATGTTCCATTTCCTTATGTACGTTTTGCCGACTCTGACCAAACGCGAATTGGCGAGTGGGTACTTGCGGTTGGCAATCCATTTAACTTGAACTCAACGGTTACTGCTGGAATCATCAGTGCAAAGGCACGTGATCTCAATCCATATGACGCAACAAATCAATCCTTTATACAAACCGATGCTGCTGTAAACTCCGGAAATAGTGGGGGTGCTTTGGTCAATACCAATGGCGATTTGATCGGAATCAATACTGCCATTACAAGCAATGGCATGGGAACATTTATTGGATATTCCTTTGCCGTTCCAAGCAACATCGCGCGTAAGGTTTACGAGGATATTATTGAATATGGAGGTGTGCAAAAAGCACTCCTTGGTGTCAGTGGAAGTGGGCTAAATGACCGAATTTCAAAAGAATACAATCTTGACACAACCGAAGGATTTTACATTGCTTCAGTAGAAGATGGCATGGGCGCCGATGAATCTGGATTGCAAACAGAGGATATTATTATTGGGGTGGACGATACAAAAGTTAGCTCATTTGCAGATATGACGGGCTATCTAAATAGCAAGCGCCCTGGCGATAAAGTAAAAGTTACATACTTACGAGACGGAAATACCATGAAAACAATGGTTACCCTTAAACCAAATCCATTTTTTGATTACTTTGGAATGCGCTTGAAAGACCTTACTTCTGACGAAGCTGGTCGTTTTGGGGTGAAAAAAGGGGTGAAAATCGCCAATAACCGCAACGAACGTTTACGTAGACGAGGCATCGGTCAGGGTATTTTGATTCAATCCATTAATGGAATCGAAATCGAATCGACTGATGATTTAAGAAAAATTGAGGAAAACGAAATTTATGAAATCGAATTTATGAATACAGACCAAGAGCGTTTTCGATTCTTTTTTGATTGAAAAAAATATGTTTTAAACAATCGTTTGCTTTTGTAAATTTTTGATATCACTTTAAAGTGCCATATTTGCTGTATGCGTATCGATATACTTTCTGTTGTTCCTGAACTCCTTAGAAGTCCATTCGAAGCTTCGATCCTCAAACGAGCCCAAGACGCGAAGTGCGTAGAAATTCATCCTCACAATATTCGAGATTATTCTACCAACAAATACAAACAGGTCGACGACTACCCTTATGGCGGGGGTGCCGGTATGGTTTTAATGATCGAGCCTATTGCTAAATGCATTGAAACTCTACAGGCCGAGCGCAACTACGACGCCATTGTGTATATGACCCCAGATGGTCAGCAACTCAATCAAAAAGTTGCCAATCGTTGTTCACTTTTTAAGAATATGATTGTTCTGTGTGGACACTACAAAGGCGTTGATCAACGTGTGAGAGACCTGTTCGTAACGGAAGAAATTTCTATTGGTGATTATGTGCTTTCCGGAGGAGAACTCGCAGCTGCCGTCTTTTGTGATGCCATCATACGTCTCATTCCAGGTGTACTTGGAAACGAAACCTCTGCATTAACCGATTCTTTTCAAGACAATCTTCTTGCCCCACCGATTTATACACGACCTGTTGATTACAGGGGAAATAAAGTTCCCGACATACTCACTTCGGGAAATACTCCAAAAGTAGAGCAATGGAGAGAGGAACAAGCTGTAGAGCGAACAAAAAAACTCCGACCTGATTTATTGTAGTATATTGCGAATCAATATTTTGCTGCTATGTTTAGAAATATATTATTTACATTATTACCGTTTTTTGTCTTTGGGCAAGTGATAAGCCCCACAAATCCCTATACTAAAAACTTTGTAAGTGTAAAACAGAAACAAACTGGCTTTGCCAAAAAATCAGCACAACAACAATCACCAAAGTTATCAGACATCGAAAATGCTTTTGATATCTATTGGAAAGATAAAGATCATACCAAAAAAGGAAGTGGATACAAACCCTTCAAACGATGGGCACACCACTGGAAAGACTATTTACAGGAGAATGGTACAATTGCTCCTCCAGTAGTGTTGTGGGAAGCATGGGAAAGAAAACAAAAAGCAGAGTCACAGCAGTCTCCATCTGGAATTCCAGATGAAAACATCATTAACTGGTCTAACTTAGGACCCGCAGTGATTACTAACACTTCGGTTTCTATTAGCGGGCAAGGTCGTATTAATACATTCATTAAAGATCCAAATAATCCTCAAACACTTTATGTTGGCGCGCCAGCAGGTGGTATATGGAAATCCACAGATGATGGAGAAAATTGGACACCTCTTTCAGATAATCTACCTCAAATTGGTGTTTCAGGAATAGCTATTGACCCTTTTGATAGCAACATAATTTACATAGCCACAGGGGATGATGATGCCGGTGATTCATATAGTGTTGGTGTCATGAAAAGTACAGATGCTGGTGAAACATGGAACCCTACTGGATTAAGTTATTTTTACACTAATCAAAAAACAACAAACGAAATTTATATTGACCCAACAAATAATAATCATATTTGGGTTGCAAGTACAGATGGCTTGCAAAAGTCAGAGGACGGCGGAGACAGCTGGACTATCAAACAAGTTGGTAATATAGTAGATTTTAAGCTTCATACCGACTACGCTAACAACTCAATAATTTATGCTGTTGGATACAACAATAATGAATCCAAGTTTTATCGTTCTAATGACAAAGGGGAAAGTTTTACAACTATCGAAAGTATTCCAAATGATTCAAATCGAATAGTATTAGAAACTACACCTGCTGCACCAAACATGGTATATGTGTTATCAGCGTATGATAATGGAGACGGAACGTATACGGGGCAAAACGCATTCCAAGGAGTGTACGTATCAACTGATGCAGGACTAAATTTTAATAAAACTGCGGAAAATGATGATATCTTTGGAAGTGGGCAATCGTGGTATGATATGGCTTTAACGGTTTCAGACACTGATCCCAATGTTATTTTTGTTGGGGTTTTGAATATTTGGAAATCCACTGACGGTGGTAATGAATTTACTCAACTTAATTCATGGAGTCAACGAACACCATCTTTTACCCATGCTGATATCCATTTTATGAGATATTTTGACGGTATACTTTACGCCGGTACAGATGGAGGAATTTATCGTTCATCAAATGATGGCGCTAATTTTGAAGATTTAAGTAACACATTATCAATTGCTCAAATTTACACAGTGTCAACTTCCAAACCGGATTCCTCAAAACTTGCTAGTGGATTGCAGGACTGTGGTGGCTTTGCATTTTCAGGATCAAATTGGAATAGTTATCATGGTGGAGATGGAATGGGCTCTGCTGTCGATCCGTTCATTGAAAACACTTATTATGGAATGACTCAGTATGGCGGTGGATTATATAAAACATCAACTGCAGGAGTTGGGGGCTGGAATAACACTGAGTTTATTGCTTCAAGTCCTGTTCAAGGGCAATGGGTAACTCCATTAGAATTTTCAAAAAATGGAGATCTATACGCTGGATATGACCAACTTTATAAACTTCAGGGTAGTCAATGGAGAAAGCTGTCAAACCACAACTTCCCATACAAATTAAGATTTATCAAAATAGATCCTAAAAATTCAAATATCGTTTATGTTGCTACATGGTTTAACGTTTATAAAAGTATTGACGGTGGTAGTAATTTTACAAATATTTTATCTTCGGGACAATATATCCGATCAATTGAAATTGATTTGGTAGACAATAACTTATGGGTTTTAGATTCATACTCTTTACATCATTCGTCCGACCAAGGCAATACATGGTCAAGCGAACAGACAGGACTAGAGTCTGCTACTGGTATTAAGCTACAACAATATAGCCAAGAAAAGTCATTGTATTTAGGTACTGTTCTAGGCGTATACTACACGGACAATGATATTAATGGATGGCATTCTATTTCAAATGACCTGCCCAATGTTAAAATTACTGATGTTGAAATTAACTCAAATGACAATATACTCACTGTTTCTACATACGGTCGAGGTATATGGCAAACGCCAATACCAACAGTAACCCGTCCAAGTATTGACATAGATTTAATTCGAATTAATACAGAAGTTGAATCTGATTATAGATGTGATAATAAACTAATTGGAAATTTTGAAGTCTTTAATAATGGAGCATCACCTATCACTTCTTTTTCTTATGAAATAACAATAAATGATGTTTCATATGGATTTAGCAATTGGACAGGGAACATTGCCCCTGGTGAATTGAAAGTTGTCCAGCTAGATATTGAACATGAACCAGAAATAGGAACAAATACAATTTCTGTTAATCTATCACACCCCGAAGAAACTTTGACTTCAAATAATTATTTGGATAAAGTTTTAGAAGTTTTTATCCCATCCAATTACTCTGCACATTTAAATACTACTTACATATTTGAATCTAGTGAAACCAATTGGTTAATTATTGGGGATTCTATTTGGGAAAAAGGTGTTCCACAAGGACAGTCTCTAAATCAAGTAAATTCAGGCTCTTACGCATACGCTACAAATTTAAATGGAAATCACCCTAATAATTCTACTTCTAGTTTAGTTTCGCCATGCTACGATTTAAGCCAATTAGAAAGCGGCAACATTCGTTTTTATCTATCTTATGAACTTGAGACTAATTATGATTATATCTATTTTCAATATTCAATTGATAATGGTCTTAACTGGGTTAATCTAGATGTATATAACGGATTTGATTCTGAACTAAAAGAATATAGTTACCCATTGAGTCAAAGCATGCTTTTTGAGAATATTATATTTCGATTTCATTTGGTTTCAGACCAATATGTTAATGAAGAGGGGGCAGTTATTGATGATTTTATAGTAGAGGGGACTTCATTAAATATCAAAAAAATTGTTGATCGGAATATTAACATATATCCCAACCCAACGACTGGACGCTTTACCATTGACACAAATGGACAATTTGAACTTAAAAACATAAGAATATTCAATTTAGAAAGTAAACTTATTTATAAAAAAGAATTGGTCAATAACAGCATGTGTGAAGTCAATTTTAGCCCCCTAAAAGGAATATATTTTGTTGAATTATCAACTTCTGATAAACGTAAGATCATTCGCAAGCTTATTGTGGAATAAGTTTTTATTCATAATTCAATCCTTTATTAAAAGCTAAGTTTGGGTGTTTGATAGTTTTGAAAAAACGAAAATACTGTCAGATATATTATACCTCAACGCTTACTTCCGCTGTATATCTGATAATTAACAAAACGACTTTCCAATTTTCCGTTAAACAGTTTAATTTTACGACATGTTCGCAAACCAAAGTTTTTAAGTCCTTCCATGCTGGCTGTGATCATCCAAACATCTGTATTTTGATAGTGTTGTTTGAAAGTATTACCCATTTGTTTGTAAAATATTGCGGTATCCACATTCAATCGTTCGCCATAAGGTGGATTGGTAAGGACGTGAAGGTGTTGGTCAGGATGATCCTTTTTAGTTTTAAAAAAGTCTCTTCTATTGATACTTATATAATCTGATAGGTTAGCTGCCTCTATATTTTGTTGTGCTTTTCGCACCGCAGATGGGGCTTTATCATATCCAACAAGTGGTACAAAACATTCTTTTGCCTTGTTTAACATGGCCTTACGGATGGTGGAAAATAAACCTTCATCATAGTCGTTCCATTTCTCAAACGCAAACTGCTTACGGTTGATCTGAGATGGCATATTACAGGCCTGCATAGCTGCTTCAATAAGAAGGGTTCCACTCCCACACATGGGGTCTAGGAACGGGCTGGTATGTTTCCAACCAGAAAGCGTTACAAGTCCCGCAGCTAATACTTCGTTGATTGGAGCGATATTCGTCTCGGTCCGATACCCTCGTCGATTGAGAGGTTTACCTGAGCTGTCAATCGAAACTTCCATTCCCTTTGGTGAAAGATGAATAAAAAAGGTGATATCTGGATCTTCTCTTCCAACACTGGGACGTTTGCCTTGTTTTTTTCGAAACCGATCAACCAATGCGTCCTTAGCACGTTGAGCTGCAAACATGGTGTTGCGAAACATAGGTACAGACTGGGTAACCTGAATAGAAAAGCGTGTATCGATTGTCATGTATTCTTCCCATGGAACTCGAGATAAACTGTGATAATATGCGTCGGATGTTTTGACGCGGTCAAAGTAGATCGGTTTTAAAATCCGAAGCGCTGTACGACAACAGAGGTTTGCTTTGTATAAAAAACCTGTATCTCCCTTAAACCGCACATTACGCACGCCTTGTTTAACAGAATTTGCACCCAAAAGTTTGAGCTCATTTTCCAAAACTTGCTCAAGTCCAAATAGGGTTTTGGCAATCATGTCAAACTGAACTTGTTTCATCTTGCAAAGTTAGGGAATCGTTTGCCGGATTCTACAAATAACCAAAGAAATGGCAAATACATAACGATTGCCAATTCACTCAGAACTATTGCTTATTTTTGCAATTATGCACAATGCAAAAGAGTGGTACTCGTCTTGGTTTGACTCACCTTATTACCATTCACTCTATTATCACCGAAACCATCAAGAGGCTTCTAATTTTGTTTCGAAACTGGTCGATTTGATTCAACCTGCCAAAGACGCACATTTCCTCGACATTGCTTGTGGACGTGGGCGTCATGCATTTGAACTGTACCGGCATGGGTATTCAGTGACTGGGATCGACTTGTCCCCTGAAAATATCAAATATGCCAAAGAGGAAGCTAAAAAAAAGAATGCAAGTGATACTTTGCAGTTTATGGTTCATGACATGCGCAAAGCCTTAGATAGGCAATTTTCTCATGTATTTAATCTTTTTACCAGTTTTGGTTATTTTAAAGATCCAAAAGATAATATTCGCACGCTAAAATCCTTTCGTGCACAATTGGCACCCAATGGTGTCGGGGTAATTGATTTCTTAAATCCAAATTGGGTCCTAGCCAATCTTGTTAAAGAAGAAAATATCGATAGTGAGGGGATAAAGTTTTCGATTCAGCGTTATACAAAAGATAAATGGCTTTATAAGGACATTCAGTTTCAAGTCGATAAACACAATTATCAGTTTCAAGAGAAAGTAGAAATGTTAGAAATCAACGATTTTATTACTTTATTTTCTCAAGCAAATCTCCAATTGGTAGATTTGTTTGGAGATTATCAACTCCGGGCATATGACAAGGAGTTATCTAAACGACAAATCCTTATATTTCAATGAACATTTACTTACTTCCAATATTCGCTGTGCTTTTTGGCAGTTTAGTCATATTTTTTTGGCAGCAAAGAGAGCTTCGATCGATCAAATTATTATTGGCGTTTAGCGGTGCTTTCTTACTTGGTACGACCCTAACCTCTTTACTGCCATCTGTATTTACCAACGGTAATGAGCATATCAGTTATTGGATTCTGGCTGGGATAATCATCCAAATTGTGTTGGAACAATTGTCAAAAGGGGCCGAGCATGGTCATATCCACACAAGCGAAAAAAGAATTCCTATGACACTTGTGACTGGGCTTTATTTACACGCTTTTATTGAGGGATTTCCAATTCACAAACACAATGATCTGTTATGGGCAATTGTAATCCATAAACTTCCGATAGCGATGTTGCTTACCCTAGCAATATGGCAAACAAACTTTAACTTTTCAAAAAAAGTAATCATTCTAACTGGATTTGCAATCATGACACCCTTGGGAAGTTGTATTAATATCTATACCCCAATTTTGCAGCCATACAGTTTACACATCACTGCTCTCGTTGTGGGGGTTTTACTTCATATTTCAACCACGATATTATTTGAAAGTACAGAAAATCACAAATTTAACATCTCGAAACTTGTGGTCATTGTAATCGGGATCGGATTATCCATTTTAAAACATTAACATCTTTTTGAGATCTAGAAGAACTAAAATGGAAGAGAAATAAAAAACCCCTTCACAAAAGTGAAGGGGTTCGAAGAAGGCGGCGACATACTCTCCCACCAGTGGCAGTACCATCTGCGCTATTGGGCTTAACTTCTCTGTTCGGGATGGGAAGAGGTGAGCCCCAATGCAATAACCACCTTATCGTTGTTCGAGATCTTGGGGTTGGTCAAGATTTCGAGTCGCAGAGGTGTCATTGGGGACACCGACTACGCAATACGATCATATTGAGGAATATATACAAAAATATGCAAGTTGTAACGACCTATAAAAAAGAAACGGTTACAGTAGGTCTATGGGTAATTAGTATCACTCGGCTATGACATTACTGCCTTTACACCTGTAGCCTATCAACGTCCTGATCTCGAACGACCCTTAAAAGAAATCTCATCTTAGGGCGAGTTTCGCGCTTATATGCTTTCAGCGCTTATCTCATCCAAACATAGCTACCCTGCGATGCAGCTGGCGCCACAACAGGTGCACTAGAGGTTTGTCCGACTCGGTCCTCTCGTACTAAAGTCAGCTC
>PBNJ01000004.1 GCA_002723075.1 Flavobacteriaceae bacterium
TTTGAATTTTGGGGAAGAAATCGTATTTCCTCCAGAAATTAAAGCTTCTGGAAATCCATGAAGCCACATATTCATAATAGCAAGCCCTTTAGTAGAAATATCTTTTTCTTGACCGTATAAAGTCAATCCTTTTGGTGCCTCTTCCGCTACTTTTAATAAAAGAGAACCCGAACCACATGTAGGGTCATAGGCCGTATATGAAGGTTTATCAGCACTGTCAACATTAATCACTTTTGCAAGTATTCTTGAAACCTCTGCAGGAGTATAAAATTGACCTTTACTTTTTCCTGATTCAGTGGCAAAGTGACGCATCAAAAATTCATAAGCATCACCTAGGATATCATCATCTTCAGCACGGTTATTTTTAAAATCAAGACCTGGGTTTTCAAAAACTGCAATCAATTTTGATAGGGTGTCAACCTTTTCTTTTCCACTGCCAAGTTTGTCATCATCATTAAAGTCAACCAGTTCCATTGACCCCTCCAAACCGTTGGCTTGAAATAGAGGTCTTAATATTTCTTTATTAATTCGATCTCCTATGTCAGGCTGTCCTTTGAGCGCAACCATATCATCAAATGAAGACCCTTTTGGAACTTCAATTAAACTCATAGGGTCACCAGCATACTTGTCGCTGACATATTTTACAAAGAGCATGGTTAGGACATAATCTTTGTATTGGGAAGCATCCATACCACCTCTTAACTCATCACAGCTAGCCCAAAGGGAACTATATAATTCTGATTTTTTTATTGCCATTTAATCTAATTTGTTTGACACAATTAATTCTTTAATATCGACATCCAGGATCTTTGCGATTTCATTTAAAACCTCTAGCCGTGGCTGCTGCCTATTTTGAACATAACTGTTCACTGTATTAAAACTTTTACCTAGCTTATCTGCGAGCCAGGTCTGTTTAATACCTTTTTGCTCTAAAACCTTTTTAATACGATTCATGATACCAAAATTTGTTTGAAATCAAATCTAATATTTTTGGTACAAATACACAATTTTTTGTTATGTTTATACAAATTAAAATAGTACATAATTGAGTCAGAAAGTCATAAAAAATAATCAGAGCATAGTTCCATTCTTTAGTGAGAGAATGAACTTCATTCGAGGTCTAGACCCATTAGGTCTTCAAAACACTTCTGACTCAACATTTTCTATTCTTCTCCCAGGTCTTAATAATGTAACAGGTAGAATTCGATACTATAGCTTCTATTGTTGGCTTTTGGATGAATACAGTAAACGTGTTGGGAGTACAGATCCAAAAGAACAACGGAAATTTATTAGAACAGCGGAATATATAATTGCTTTAAGTTCTCAGTTTTACGCCGGTGACAATGGAAGTATACCTGGAAGTAATTATGCTAAACTTGAAATACAGAATAATGAAATTGACCTGCACGATCTAAATGCAGGAATTTATAAACCAGACGGAACTACAGCAAACACTTACTGGAATTTCGGTTGGGGTGCTTTTGGCCAGTATTACTTAGGATCAATGCGAGACATTGGAATTATTATCAATCGTGATAGTGAAGGAGGTATTTATACTAGAACCAGTTCTAAAGATGAAGGATTTATTAGTGGAGAAATGCTTGCAAAGTCATTTGCAACTAACATTGATTCCGAAAAATCAGATTTATTTTTTGATTGTATTTCTAAAGGTAAAATAAATGAAGACCAACTTAAGAATCTATTACCTGATTTCAACCTTACTAAAGTTCCTAACGGCAGTGAAGAAGAGAGTCAGTTGATTCAACTTTTAATTCAAAAGGATTACCCTGTAAGAATTGAGGAAGATCCTTCAACGTTGAGAAAACAAACAATAACTCACTTACTGAACTTCTCAAATTCAAAACCAACATCTTTTAACGATAGAGAATTTGTTTACGCTGCTTATAACCAAAAGGGGACTAGCGAGAATAAAGTTGAAGAAAGTTTATTTGGCTGGTACTATTACCAGTTTAATGAATTTTGGCATTATGCAAATACTTCAATATTAAATGGTGTATTAGATTCACTTGAAGATTCATACGGTCCCAATTGGATCCAATTAAGACAATTTGTTGATGGTATCGGAGAATCAGTGATAGATGTGTTTAAAACAGAAAATTTATTGGATGATTCTGATGACAAGATCTCTGATATTTTATCAAGACTTGAATTAAACGAACACGATTTATTTCAAAAGATTTCTAAGGCTAAAAAAACTGAAAAGGTGTTTTATGGAATCCTACTAATCTTCTCACAATACCTAAATAATAAGCCTAATCTGATATCATTGAAAGAGTATGGAGATAAAAATGATCTGGGTAAAGATGGTGAGGGTCCAGGGTATTTTTTAACTCAATTCAAAGTAAAAATGTCAATGTCGATTTTTGATTTTATCAAAGAGTACATTTTCAAACATATTATATACAGGCACCAATATGTAGCTTTTCGAAAAATACGTGGTGGGGGTCTATCCACTCAAAAGTTTATTATTGAAGATCATCATATACGATACCTTGGAAATTTCGAAGCAGCATTTACAGGTCCTAGAATTGGAAATCTAATATCGTTTCTTAAAGACCTCAACATTTTATCAACCGACAATATGCTAACTGAAAAAGGAGTTTCTGTATTTAATCAAATTTCATTGAATGATTAGAAGAAGAAACATACTAGACCTGATCGGCAAACACAGGGGTAAATACCATTCTTGTGTTCTTACATGTTATTCATTTGATTTCTCTTTTTTTGAAGAGAGGGTCCTGCCAACATTGAGATTAGCAAACATTAAAAATGTGAATGTGTTAGCCGACGGTCACTATCTAGAAATGGCGCAGGAGGCTACAACAGGAAGAGAATTTAAACACAACAAGACATATAATTTTCACCCCATTTACGAAACTGGAGTTTTTCATCCAAAAATTATCCTTCTAACTGGTGTTCGTCATGGTTTGCTAATCATTGGATCTGGAAATATCACCTCATCTGGGTTAAGTACTAATGATGAAATTTGGGGTGCATTTCATCTTGATAATATTGGCAATGAAAATGCTCCGTTATTTGGCGCTGCATGGGAATACCTGAAACCGTTTTTAGATAAGTCACTTGGTTTTATTCCTCAAAAAATTGAATGGATGAAAAAACATTCCCCTTGGCTTAATGATCTTCCAGTTACTTCAGATTGGATTAAATTGAAGAGTTTAGGACTTGAAGTTAAATTTCTTGTCAACTCAAATAACAATTCAATATTCTCTCAATTGTCCGCCAACATCCCTAGCACCGATGTCGATAAGCTTACAATTATGAGTCCATATTTTGATAAATCTGGTGCTCAAGTCAAACAGTTAATCAGTCTTTTTTCTCCTCAACAAACCTCATGTTTAGTAGATATAAACTCTGGAACAGTACCATCCGAATTAGATGATGAATATCGTATTGATTATTATGACTGGGCAGAGTGTCGAGACGATTATGATAATACATTTAATAGGTTACATGCAAAATTGTTTCATTTTGTAGGAGACAATACAGAGCATCTTTTACTTGGTAGTCCCAATGCGACCATTGCCGCTTTAGGACTCGGAAATTCAAATGCAGCTAACGCTGAAGCGGCAATTCTTCTTAGAAGAAATACAACAGAGAGTACACTATTAGAAGACTTGAAGATTAAACTACCACAACAAACAGTAAATGTTAAAGGGGTTAATAGTAACGGAATTACCGAAGGATCAATTAAAAGAATTAAATATGAATATAGAATTCTTTATTCTGAACTGAGATCTAATGAACTGACCATATTTTTAAAAGAAGGAGATATTGACCTTAATATGATTTCAGTTCTTGATAGAAATGAAAACCGAATTGATTCCAAAATCAAAGAGGTAAAAGAAAATATCATTACAGTCTATGTTACAAATCCCGATGATGTCTTTAAAATATATGTCGAAAGCGAGGGAGTAAGAATAAGTAATTACTCCATTGTGCATAGACTGGAGGGACTCCTTAGGTGTAATCCTGACCCAAATCAAGAGAAATTGGACGCCCTATTAGAACACGATTTTATTGATGGAGAGGGAATAACAGATCTACTTCAATTTGTTGATTACAACTGGGCGGACGATCAATCAGAATCTATAAAAAAGGTATTTAATCATAGTACTGGTGCAGTTAGAACTGCAACTGAAAATAAAGATGATAAAGAATATGAAGTTCTTGATGCCAAACAATTCAATAAGGTCAGTACTGAATCCTTATTGAGACAAAGTGGTGAACTATCTAACTCAACAGTAAAGATTGCCGAATTTCTCAGTTTGTTTTCTTCAGGGATGGTTATGGGCAACGACGAATTTAGAGAAAGTGAGGAGCAAAGACTTTATGAGGATGAGCAGCAGCAGGGACAAGGTGACGAAGTAGACAAAAAATCTAAGAGAGTTAAAGGGAGTAAAGAAAAAACGGCCATATCTAAATACTTTAAAAAACTTGATAGTGTTTACTCAGCATCTATTTCTACATTCATTAAATCAAGAGTCACGAATGATCTTCAAGGCGATAAAATAACCATAAGGTCCTTGTCGAGTATTTTAATTGCCATACATCTGATTTATTTAAAATTTGGAAAGAAATTTACGGTACTTACCAGTGAATTAGATCAAGGCGGTGAATTTGTTACCAAGGAAGAAACCTACTTAAGTGCTGGATCTAAATCAGAATCTGTTGATACAGTAAAAGGATTTTTGATTAATGTTTTTGGGAAGTTTCTTTTAGTTTCAGCAAGCGGTTATAAGAAGTATGAGTATGAAATATTAAATCAGAAGTTGTCAAAAAGTCGGGAGCAATTGTTTCTTAAATCAGTTCTATTGATTTTAAATACGAGCTGGAAAAGTTCTGAAATTAAAGACAGAGATATTTTACTTCTAAACTGTTTATACTTTATTATAGGTGAACAAATTCTCTTAAAGGAATTTCTTGATGATTTGACCACTAAACTTCAAGATTTAAAGTCAAAAACAAGTTTTGTCAGTTCTGAATTTGACGAACAAATGGTTTGGTTTGAAGATAATCTCTTAAAGGACTATATAAAATGGTATGCAGCATTTAATGACCCAAAAAATGAAAGGAAAAAATTGATAACACCAGTTTCTAAACTAGGCTACGGTAATATTTTATTCAACAGTAAGATTGGGTTTAACTTCATCAAAAAGGTAAATGCCAGTGAACACACTTGTAAACTAAATTTATCGAGGTGTGGTTATCCTTTTACTGATGGAGATGTCGAATTAACGAAAATCCAGTTTGGAAGTAAGGTTGTAGTATATTTCTAATGAGTTATCTAGACATTTAGACCAAAACCTTGCAAAAACCTTGCAGATAAAAATTTTATAGAAAAGAAAAAACCCACCGTTAATGGTGGGCTTTAAGAATGAATAGTGTAGCGGTGACACTGGTGGAGAAGAGCGGATTCGAACCGCCGACCTCTTGACTGCCAGTCAAGCGCTCTAGCCAACTGAGCTACATCCCCGTTGTGGATGCGAAAATACTAAAAAACATGCACTGTAATCTAATTAAAATTCAATGCATTATCAATCAATGCCAAATGAGAATACGCTTGCGGGAAATTTCCCAAAAGCCGCTTAGACTTAAAGTCAATATCTTCACTAAATAGCCCCAAATGGTTACTGTGCGAAAGCAATTCGTCAAATAACTCTTTTGATTTTTCCTCTTCTCCAATTTGGAATAAGCTATTGATAAACCAAAATGTACAAACCGTAAAAGAAGAGCTTGGCAATCCAAAATCGTCTTCATTTTTGTAGCGATACAATAAGCCCTCATGCATCAATTCCTTTTCTATAGCTTTCACCGTTTGAACGTACTTCTGATCTTTTCCGTCAATAAACCCATAATATTCCATCAGCAATACAGATGCGTCTAAGTGCTCTGAATGATAGGACTGTGTAAAGGCCTGTTTGCCATCATGCCAAGCATGAGTCATTATGTCTTGGTGAATCTCGTCGCGTAAAACTGTCCACTTGTTAACAGACTTACCGCCTTGGATCAACTTTGAGATTTTAATCGCTCGATCAACCGCTACCCAACACAATAGTTTTGAAAACGTAAAATGACGATCGTCTTGTCTAAACTCCCAAATTCCTTTATCAGGCGATTGCCAATTGTTTTTAACCACCCAAATGATCGACTTCACAATCGACCACAGCTCTTCGTGTTTCTCGTCGTCCTCAGGGTAGGATTCGATTTGGTAGTGAATCACATCCATCAAGATTCCATAAATATCATTTTGCTTTTGGGTAAAGGCAGCATTTCCAATCCGAACTGGTCGTGACCCTTTGTATCCTTCGAGATGATCCAGAATTTCTTCCGTTAGCATCTTTTCCCCATTGATGCCATACATGATTTGTAGCTTCTCATTTTTGTCTGGAATCAAATCAATGATATACCGGATAAAGTTTTTAACAATCTGATTATGACCCAGCTTGGCAATCACCTTGATCACCATAGACGCATCGCGAATCCAACAAAAACGATAATCCCAATTCCGAACCTCCCCGATGGTTTCGGGCAATGAAGTAGTGGCCGCCGCTAATACCGCTCCTGTTTTTTCATAGGTCATCAATTTCAAGGTCATCGCACTTCTTAAAATCTCTTGATTGTAATTTGAAAATGTTGGGGTTTTATGGCACCAATTAAACCAATAAACCTTGGTTCGTTCAAATTCAAACTGGGTTTGCTGGAGGTTTGGCACCTTGATTTTTTCGTTGTAGGACACCGTCACAAAATGATCTTTGATTAACTGAATTTCAGCGCCAGAGAGGATGTTGTCTTTTTCAAGGTCTGTATATAAAAATAAAGTGTCATAGTGTTTGTCATCTACTATGCTTACGATAAAATTATCTTTAACATAATTCTTGGTTTCTCCAATCGCATACTCCAACCGTGGGTCGTATATGACTCGAAATGTAGGTGTTCCGCTCAAGTGCTTAAATACCCTTACGATTTCGGGAGGAGAATAAAAAATCCCGTCCTCTTTTTTGAATCGAGGCATAAAATCGAGTAGCTCAAAAGCATCCGAACCGTTTGAAAAGCGCGTACAAAGGATACAGGTGTCTGTAATGTAAGACTGTGTGATACGATAGGATTCGTCGCATTCGACTTTAAAATTTCCACCTATCTTTTCATCTAGAATTTTACCAAAAACCGAGGGGGAATCAAATTGTGGTAAACAGCACCAATCTATTGAGGAATCTTCATTTATAAGCGCCGCAGATTTACAATTCCCTATTATCCCTAAATTAAGACTATCTTTATTCTTCAAATTTCTTTTTTTTACAATACATTGTCGGTTCATTTTCTACGTCATGGCCAACAATATTATTGTTTCAAATCGCTTACCCATCCGAATAACTAAGGTAGAAAATTCTTATAAATTTATCGCTACTTCAGGAGGATTAGCTACAGGCATGAAATCGGTACATGAGCACGAGAACTCTCTGTGGGTCGGATGGCCTGGAATTGGCATTGACGAAATTGAAAATGAAGCGTGGATTCCACTTGAAAAAAGCTTGGTGCAAAACAACTATGCACCTGTTTCGCTAGACAAACAAGAAGTCGATAACTTCTATTATGGCCTTGCCAACAAATGCCTTTGGCCGCTCTTCCATTATTTTATTGAATTTTCGATTTTCAACGAATCACATTGGCAATCCTATGTGGATGTCAATCAAAAATTTGCCAATCGTGTCCTTGAAAATATCTCAACAGGAGATACCGTTTGGATACATGACTACCAGCTGCTTCTTTGTCCTCAAATGATCAAAGATGTTCGCCCAGATGTACACATTGGGTTTTTTCTACACATTCCGTTTCCTTCTTTTGAGATTTTTCGAATTTTCCCTTGGCGCGAAAAGCTGCTGAAAGGCATGTTGGGCGCTGATCTTATCGGATTTCACACTTTTGACTATGAAAGACATTTTCTGAGCTCAGTCAAACGAATCTTGCGTTTGGACGTACACTTTAATCGGGTTGCAAACGGTCTGCGCGAAGTCGTCGTCAATACTTTTCCAATGGGGATTGACTTTGACAAATTCCACAATGCTGCCACAACACATCTACAACAAAAAAACACGGAGAAATCAGAACTCAAAAAACAGCTTGAACTTCACAAAAAAGGGGCTGAGTCTGGAAAATTGATTTTATCAATTGATCGGTTGGACTACACCAAAGGTGTGGTAAATCGCATCAAGGCCTTCGATTTATTTCTCACCAAATATCCCGAGTACCAAGAAAAGGTCCGGCTGGTGATGCTGACCGTCCCTTCTCGTTCTGATGTCCCCGAATATATGCGTCTAAAAAAAGAAACCGATGAGGTGGTGGGGCGAATCAACGGGAAATACGCCACTGTCAATTGGACACCGATATGGTACTATTATCGAGNGATGNACTTTGACGATCTGATCGACCTCTATATGACTTCTGACATTGCCATGATTACCCCCGTACGCGACGGNATGAATCTGGTGGCAAAAGAGTTTGTCGCTACTCGTGTTTCTGGAGATGGGGTGTTGATTTTGAGCGAAATGGCGGGGGCATCCAAAGAACTTTTTGAAGCTGTTCTTGTCAATCCATTCGACAGACATGCAATGGCAGAGGCACTTCTACATGCCATTACAATGCCTATGGACGAACAAAAACGAAGGAATGCAGAAATGCAAAAACGACTTCGCCGCTATTCGGTTGAGCACTGGTCACAAGAGTTTATGCGTGCCTTACAAGTGCACAGCGATTCTAAAACAGACGTGAATACGCCAAAAATTGATGCGGAAAATCAAATGAAAATTGTTAGAGCTTTTCAAAAAACAAAACGAAAAGCCATTTTACTCGACTACGATGGTACCCTTGTCCCCTTTCACGAAAATCCAGATGCGGCAACCCCTGATCAACAACTCATCGAACTGCTCCAAACACTCTGCAAACAACCCAGTACCGACCTTGCCATTAT
This sequence comes from Flavobacteriaceae bacterium, assembly GCA_002723075.1. Taxonomy (GTDB): domain Bacteria; phylum Bacteroidota; class Bacteroidia; order Flavobacteriales; family Flavobacteriaceae; genus UBA724. The sequence continues at coordinate 9,008 of PBNJ01000004.1, forward strand.
CAGTGGTCGTGACCAGTCCTTTATGAGTCGTTGGCTTGGAGATCTTCCGCTTACCTTGGTCGCCGAACACGGACACTATATCAAACCCAAAGGAAAAAAATGGAAAAGTTCCTCCCGTGGAGACAAACTATGGATGAACGACATCATGCCCATCTTTGAGTCCTTTATGGATCGAACACCCGGTACATTTGTCGAGGAAAAACACAATAGTCTTGTATGGCACTATCGAAAAACAGACCCTGAACTTGCAGCTGGACGTGTGGTGGAACTCAAAACTGTTTTGTCGAGTCTGATTTCCGACCAACTCAGCGTTATGGATATGGATAAAGCCCTGGAAGTCGTCGATCGTCAAATCGACAAGGGGACGGCAGTGGCTGAAATCATCGGACAAAATCACTATGATTTTATTTTATGTATCGGAGATGATGTGACAGATGAAAACATGTTTAGCACATTACCCGATTCTGCCTTTACCATCAAAGTCGGAAAAAAACCAACCATCGCCTCCTATTCGATTGAAGGGGTTTCCCAGGTCAAAGACCTTCTCGACGCATTGAACATCAAACGACTGGGATGAAGTCTGCAGAGTTTCTCATCAAGCTCAAAGGCATCTTCCAAGAAGTGATAGACTCCCCACAAAACACTTCGCCAGAAGAGATTCGAATCAACAATGCCATTCATGTTCGAGATCTTTTTAAAAAAATTGGTGTGCAAATAAAAGGGTCTGAACATTTACCATATGAAAGAGGTAGCATATTTATATATAACCATTTGAACAACCACCCTGACATGATCGTCGGAGATCAGTTTCAAATTACTTTAGACAGTCATTTTATCAGCAGTATGCTCCATACCTACTATGGCAACCCTGGTATTCGCGTGACTCGACATGCGTTGCCAAATGAAAAAAGCCACCAGATGTATTATGATCGATTGGGATACATTCGCGTATTTACAGAATCCTTTATCCCGAAAGGAACTTCGAAAAAGACCATTAAAAACGAAAATAAACTGTTTTACAACAGGGCTGTTCAGGAACTTCAAAATGATAGGAGCTTGGTGTGTAGCCCGGAGGGGTTTTCCTACCAAACCCAAAACTCTCCTGGGACGTTTAAAAAGGGGGTTTTCTCTCTTGCTAGCAGTATGAACCCAGAGCCAAAGATTGTGCCCATTGTATTGGCAAATTTTGATTCTCTACCAGAAGATGTAGAATACAAATGCCAAATCATGCCCCCCTTTAAAATGTCTGACTTTGGAATTTATGATCCAAAAGATATTAGGCTGAATCAGGTCGTAAAAACAATCAATCAACGGTATAAAAGGTGGGTGAAAAAGCTCTGTGTTCCAGATGAAAATTTTGAAAAAGAAATTGCGGTCTTACAGCGGAGATCTAAACAAAAACAACAACACCAAAATTTGGTTGTTTTTTATGGAAGCTCTACGATTCGTTTATGGGATCATCTACAGCAAGACTTTCCCTCCTATAACACGCTAAACTTTGGTTTTGGCGGGGCATTTATTCATTCGCTTTCTACCCATTTTGAGACTTTGTTTTATGGGTTACATCCCAAAGCAATCGTATTATATTTAGGGGGTAATGATCTTTCTCTTGGCCTATCGGCAAGGGAAATCACCGATAAAATTCAGACTTTTATCGAGATGGTTCACCAAAAATTTCCTTCCACAATAATTTTTAGCATTTCGATTAAACCGTCATTTGAAAGGCAAGATCTTTTGAAAGTTATTCAACAGATTAATCATGGGACATTCGCATTGTCGATGCAGCTCCCCTATCTTTATCAGATTCAACTGTACGAGGCATTGCTCGATGAAAACCAACAAATCCGTAGTGATGTGTTGCTACGAGATGGTCTTCACCTCAACAAACTTGGTTATCAAATTTTGAAATCACAAGTGAAAAAAGCCCTTGAAAAACATTTATCAGAGTCAGATTAAGCAGCGCTGTTTTGTGCTTTAATCAAGTTCAATGCAGATCCAGCTTTAAACCATTCAATTTGTGCATCATTGTAGGTGTGATTGGCTTGAATCACATCTTTTGTCCCATCGTTGTGAACCACTTCAACCGTCAGGGGTTTTCCAGCAGAAAAAGCGGATAAATCTATAAAATTAAAGGTGTCATCTTCTTGAATCAAATCATAATCTGACTCATTGGCAAACGTAATTCCAAGCATCCCTTGTTTTTTGAGATTGGTTTCGTGAATCCGAGCAAACGACTTCACCAAAACAACCTTAACGCCAAGGTGACGTGGCTCCATAGCAGCATGTTCTCTGGAAGATCCTTCGCCATAGTTGTGATCCCCAACCACAACAGTTTCAATACCTGCTGCTTTATACGCACGCTGGACATCGGGTACCCCTCCGTACTCTCCTGTCAGTTGGTTTTTGACAAAATTGGTTTGCTGGTTAAAGGCGTTTACTGCCCCAATAAGACAGTTGTTTGAAATATTGTCGAGGTGTCCACGATAACGCAACCAAGGTCCTGCCATAGAGATGTGATCGGTGGTACATTTCCCATGGGCTTTGATCAATAGTTTGGCGCCCGTGAGGTTGTTGCCATCCCAAGGTGCAAAAGGGATTAGCAACTGTAACCGTTCTGAATCGTCATTTACAATTACCGAAACGCCTGACCCATCTTCTTCGGGAGCGAGATATCCATTATCCTCCACGTCAAAGCCCGAGGGTGGAAGCTCCAATCCAGTCGGTGCTTCAAGTCGTACTTCTTCACCATCTTGGTTGATTAGGGAATCCGTAATGGGATTAAAGTCTAAACGTCCCGCAATGGCAACCGCTGCTACCATCTCTGGAGAAGCAACAAAGGCGTGTGTATTGGGGTTTCCATCAGCACGTTTTGAAAAGTTGCGGTTGAACGAATGGATAATTGAATTTTTCTCTTGTTTGTCTGCACCTTCTCTTGCCCATTGCCCGATACAAGGCCCACAGGCATTGGTAAATATTTTCGCATCTAAATCTTCAAAAATGCGGAGTAGTCCGTCGCGTTCTGCTGTGTAACGTACTTGTTCCGATCCTGGATTGATTCCAAAAGTTGCTTTGGTGGTCAATTTCTTATCGACCGCTTGTTTGGCAATAGATGCGGCTCGAGACAAGTCCTCGTAAGAGGAATTGGTACAAGACCCAATGAGTCCCCATTCAATTTTAATCGGCCAATCATTCGCTTGCGCTTTTTCACTCATTTCAGCAACAGGGGTTGCGAGGTCTGGCGTAAAGGGCCCGTTGAGATGAGGTGATAAGGAATCAAGATCAATCTCGATGACTTGGTCAAAATACAGTTCCGGGTTCTGATATACTTCTGGGTCTGCTGTCAGATGTTCTTTGACGGCATTGGCTGCATCAGCAACATCATCTCTATCTGTGGCTCGCAGATATCGTTCCATAGACTCATCGTAACCAAAAGTTGAAGTGGTTGCGCCAACCTCAGCACCCATATTACAAATGGTGCCTTTTCCTGTACATGACATGGCCTGAGCTCCATCTCCAAAATATTCGATGATTGCCCCCGTTCCACCCTTTACCGTTAATATCCCTGCGACTTTAAGGATCACATCCTTTGGTGCTGCCCATCCATTGAGTGTTCCCGTGAGTTTGACTCCAATGAGTTTAGGAAACTTTAACTCCCATGGCATATCAGCCATGACGTCAACAGCATCTGCGCCACCAACACCAATTGCAACCATACCCAATCCTCCCGCATTGACTGTGTGAGAATCCGTTCCGATCATCATCCCGCCTGGGAAAGCATAATTCTCCAAGACCACTTGATGAATAATTCCAGCTCCAGGCTTCCAAAATCCAATCCCGTATTTGTTGGACACTGACTGTAAAAAATCGAAGACCTCAGCAGAGGAATTATTTGCAGATTTCAAATCGGCTGCTGCACCCTCTTTCGCTTGGATTAAGTGGTCACAATGAACCGTAGTTGGTACCGCTACTTTTGATTTTCCCGCCTGCATAAATTGCAACAATGCCATCTGTGCAGTGGCGTCTTGACAGGCGATTCGATCGGGAGCAAAATCAACATAGTCCGTGCCACGTGCAAATGGCTGTTTTGCTTCTCCATCCCACAAATGAGCATACAGAATTTTTTCAGATGCAGTTAGCGGTTTTCCAGTTGCTTTACGAGCAGCTTCCACACGCGATGCCAATCGCTCGTAGGTTGCTTTAATCATTGAAATGTCGAATGCCATTTTGGTCACTTTTTATTCGTTTGTAAAAATAAGGAATTGAAAAAGATTATTCGATTGAACATTGTAAGTTTATTTCCTTCGTTTATCTGTACTTATGACATAAAAAAAACCCGCCATTGGCGGGTTATGAGCTGGTGTAAAGAATCGATTACTCCGCCCCCATATTCACGATATAGTCATGTGAATCATAGAGAAAATTAACCTCAACGACCTTATCGTTTTCCCATTTGAATGAGGCCTGTACAGGGGAGTCAACCGTTACGCCAGTTGCGTTGCTCGTTCCCGTCCAAGTAAACCAAGTATTGGTATAAACTTCTCCGCTATCGAGGATAAACGTGCCTGTTGCCCTATCGGAATTTGTGATATCACTATAAAAATTACGTCCTTGAAGGAACCCTTCCATCATTGCGGCAGGTGTCGTTTCAACACCATTGACATTGGCCACGGCATTCTCAGCAAAGAGTTCGTCTTGTCCTGTCATATCATTGGCTAGGTACGCATCGTTAAAGGCATCCATGGCTGCAGATTTTGCATCGCCGACTTCAACAGTCCCAAAGTGATGTTCTGATTTTTTAATGTGCCCATCTGCAACTTGGGTACATGAGCTTAGGAATGAGGCAAGTACGAGTATAGATACTAATTGTTTCATGTTTTTTAGATTAAGCTTTAAATTTAGTGATTAATAAATAAAACGATTTTAAATCATTGTAAAGTTGTTCTGATTTCAGATCAGATAGTCAAAGGTTTTTGCAACTTCCTTAGTCGGGGCATTCTCCTTCCGTCCAAGTCAATACTCCACTGACTGTGGCATAGCAAGTGTTGCTATATGTGATGTCATTACATCCGCATACTGGTTCGTATATTTCTATACAAGCAACATCCGGTGAACTTGGCTCCTTGAGGCAAGAGGATTGGTCGTCATCTTTTTCACACATGGTGATTAAGAAAAGAAAGCTAAGTATGGCATATTTCATACTAATATTATATCAAACCGCATGCCAAAAGGTGAATGGGATTTTAATCAGTTTTTATAATTGTGATATAAATACAGCGGAAAAGCCAAGGAAAACCCTACCATGAACAGTGAAGCAAAATAAGCGAGAAAACGTTTTGTGGACAAGGCATTTGTGCTGCGTTTGTAAATGATAAAAACCAAAAAGGTTGTCGCTGCAACCGTGAGGTCAGCATTTAAAATTTTCACGCCAGGGTTGGCAGTGATTTGCTCGAAAAAGAGAGACGTTGACCACTCCCAGTTATTAGCCTCAATAAATTTATATATAAAATAGTAGGGCGCTGCAACTCCTGCAACTGCCAATAGTAAAAATAGATTTTTCATACGCTTAGATTTTGATTCATACAATAGATTGGAAAAACAGCTTCAATTTGTTTTCATCTAGCTTTCCATGGGTTCGCACGCTGCTACATAAATCCACCCCAAAAGGTTTCACATGATCGATGGCTTGCTTGACATTGTTGCTATTGATCCCACCAGCCAAAATGATGGATACATCCACTTTCATTCTGATGGTTTTACTCAAGTCCCAGTTGTGGATGCGACCAGTGCCGCCCAATTCTTTGGTTGGAAGGTTGGGGTTACCACTGTCCAAAAGTATGGCGTCGACATAAGGAGAAACATCAATTGCTTGCTGCACAGACTTGCTATTCAACACATGAATTACTTGTACAATTTTGACGTGAGGCAATTCGTTTCTAATCTGCTCATAAACATTGGTTTCGACTTGATCCACAATTTGAATGGTCGATGTATTGACTTGTTTATAATGGTCAATAATTGCTTTTGGTTGTGTTTCGCTCGTCAATAAAAAAGTCGATACCATGGGGGGTAGTGATGTTGTGATTTCTAAAATCTGCTGATCTGAAATAATCCCTGGACCACTCGGCATCTGGCCTACCAGTCCCAAAGCTGAAGCACCATATTACAATGCAAGGATGGCTTCTTCTACACTACTAATACAGCATATTTTAACACGAATTTTTTGCATTTCATTAAATATATAAAACTATTTTGATTTGATTATTTTTTTGTTTAACTTTTGTTTCACAATATTAAACAGTTAATGGAAAAGAAAAAAGTTGCATATTTCGATAATAACACCCAAAAAATTAAGGTTAAGGAAGTTACTCGTACAGAGATGATTAAGCGTTATCTCAAAAGAACTTTCAAAAGGGTGACCGAATAGGTCACAAATGTTTATCATCAATCCAAAGCCCTAACGCGCTGCTATAATTTTTGGTAAAAGCACCTTTATCCCTCTAGTGTGCTGCACAGCTTCAGCTATCATTTTCTCGGCTAAAGTCGCAACTGACAATGGTTCTTGTGATTTTAAAAAACTAATGCGGCTCAGTTTTTTCATCAGCCAAATTGCTCTTTTCTCAGCTGGTCTGAGGAGGTCGGGCTGTCGAATAAGGCTTGGCGGCTTATAAATACAAATCGATTGGAAGGTCAGTTTTTTGATCGCTTCTTCCAAAGCACCTTTCATTTTCAAATAAAAAAACAGCGAGGTTTGATCAGCTCCATAAGAGGAAACCAACGCATAGTGATTCACCCCATTATCCAAGGCCATTTTGGCAAACTCATATTGGTAGGTAAAGTCGACTTCATATTGTTTGGACTTACTGCCTGCGTCTTTCAGTGTGGTTCCCAAAGCAGAGAAAAGAACATCACCAACAACGAGATTCTTGTAGCTATTTAGATTTGAAAAATCGATTTCATGGACCTTGAGCTTATGATGCTCGAAATCTGGTTTCTTCCGAACAAAAATAGAAACTTCACCAAATGCTGGATGCGTAAGCAATTGCATGACAAGCTCACGACCCGTTGCACCAGTAGCACCCAAAACCAAAGCGCGGAGTTTATTCATACGAATAAAAATACGAATTCATTACTTTACTTGAAAAACAATGATCCTACCCCCTCCTATTTTTTTCTTCAAAGTTGCAGTATAAGTCAATCTTTCATATTTTCAGTAGCGCAAAATCAATACAATGAACAAACTCATTTTTCTATTCATATTCATTACGCTTGTTTCTTGCGGTGATGGTGAAGAAATTTTAGGGAATTGTGTTGTTGCTCCCGACTTAGACAGAGTTTGTACTGAAGAATATCAACCCGTTTGTGCTTGTAATGGTACTGTGTATGCCAATTCATGTGAGGCAGAAAGAGCGGGTAACCTTATGTGGAAATCTACCAATAAAGATGTAGGTGAAAAATGCAGTTTTTAAACAATGAAAAAGAAAGTAGAATATACTAAATCAGTCGTGGTTGCTTCATTAGTTGTATCAATAGCATTAGTGCTATTTGGAATTTATTTAATTGTAAGGGATGGAGATTACATTCAGGGAATACTAATGATACTACTGGGTTTAGTAACTGGCTCAAAAGAGTGGATAAATCTATTTAAGAAAAAATGAAAAGATGGTGGGTCTTCTATATAACTGTGTTAATCGCTATACTTCTTAATGGTTATTTTGGAGTCTATAAGGAACTGTGGATGTATGCTGAACAAATAAATCTATTTGGCATCGTTGTTCTAATTGGTGCAAATACACTTGAATACTTTCTAAAAAAATGACCAATTCTAAAAAAATTATAATCGTAGCCACTCTAATCCACCTTGCCGCAATAGTTTATGGAATTATTAGAGGGCTTTGGGATGCTGTAATTTTGGCTATCGTCTTGTTAGTAGCCTCTCTAATATATTATTCCAATAAGGACAAAGAATCCTGATCCGTTGAAACATTCTCAACAAAAAAACCGCTACTCGATAACAGCAAAACGGTTTTATCATTATGAGTTGCTCCCCCTATTATTCAAAGTTGCAGCATAAGTCAATCTTTTAGATCGGCCTCTGAACACTATCTGTTCTAAAAATCAGTTTGAATACAACTTAATTGTGTTTTGTTTTTAAAGTTTTTTTTTCATTGCAATGAATTCGAAACTTTCTTTTCCAATTTGAAAATCGTGATTACCGATTTTTTCAAACCCGGTTTTTTTGTAAAAATTTATTGCTCTCTCGTTGCTGTTAAGCACGGAAAGCCAGACTTTATTAAAATTTAATTCTTTGGCTTTTTTTAATAGAAGATCTTGTAATTCAAATCCAATTTTCATTGACAGAAAGTCTTTCAAAACGTAGATTTTCTGAAGTTGGCAAACGTCCTTTGATTCAATAAATTCTGAATTAGAATATAGTTTAAGTTTTGCATATCCTACAGGCAATCGGTTTACAAAAGCTATCCAGAAAATGTTGTTTGATTTCTTAATTCCATCTTCAATTTTTTGAACTGAAAATGTCAAATTGTAGTAATCGATCAAATCTTTTTGATCTTTAAAAAAATGTCCAAATGTTTCCGTAAATGTTATTCTCCCAAGTAGAGCAATAAATTGTGCATCTTCTTTTTTCGCCAATCTGATTTCAATAGTATTCACCGGTCATTTACGGTTATGATATATTGTGGCTAACTTACCAATAGCTCCTGCAACAGCTCCACCAACAAAATATTTAATTGTTTTCATTAACTCTAATATAACAATTATCTAAACCTTATTAACCTATTTAAGAGGATTAGAAGTAGCTGAACTAAAAGAAGAAGATATGCCGATGATTTTGTAGTTTTAAGAAAACATCTCATTATGAAAACCAAGGATGTCGTCCAAACTGATTATTTTTCACAACTCTCTTATTGGTCAAATAAAAATCTAACCCCATTAACACGAAGCCTAAATACCTTTTGAGCTTTGGACGTAAAATAAAAACATTAACAAGGGGATATAAAATTTTGTGGACCTTATTTGACTTATACGGCCAAACGGTAATTGAAATTAGACAACCTGATTCTGACTTTTTAATTTCCCATTTAACTTTTGATTTTTTTCCATCTTTCTTTCCAATGGTTAATTCAAACCCTTGATTTACCTTCCATGAAGTAAATTCTCTGACAAATGTCAAACCATTTAGATATACTATTTCATCTATCTTAATATTACCCCATAAAATTACCTTGTTTTGTAAGCAATAAGGATGGAAAAGTTCTAATGCTTCTTTTGCAGAAATAACTTTCCAAACATCACCTAAGCGATGCTTCAAAAAAAGTTTTTTTGAAATCTTAAAATCTGTCACATCCAAATTTACAGATAATTAATTTGTGATAAACCAATTAAAGAGGATTAGATGTAGCAGAATTAAAAGAAGAAGATATGCCTTTGGTTTAATTGCAATCAGAATTTAATCTCCAAAGTTGACTAAATCCACCATCCATAAAAAGTTTACCCCCATCACATTCAAATGTGATTAGAGCAACTAATTCATTTCCAAAATGCAAATCAACCTTCAAGGTATCATTTTCAAATGTATATGCATTAGAGCTTGGAAGAGCGTCAGTTATATCTAATGAACTCCAATATACATCGTCAGCAGGACAAGTGATACAATAATAAGTATATCTTACACCATCAATAAACTCATACATTGTATTGGCGTCTAACCTATTCTCACTTGGAGACCACAGCCACTTACCCTCAACTGAATATGATGGCTCAATTAAAATTTCCTCACCATCAACACAACAAAGAAGTAATGGAAAAAATATTGTTATTAAAATTGCCTTTTTCACGTTCAAATATAATTAAACCTATTAAAAAGGATTAGAAGTAGCTGAACTAAAAGAAGAAGATATGCCTATGGTTTAATTTATTAAATTAGTACCACTAAGAAGAATTCTATTCTATGTATAGATTTAACACAAATGATTTTATAATTCGCATCCCATTATTTATCATTTTTTTTTGGTTTGGCCTATTGAAGGTGATTGAACTTTCACCCGCTCAAGGTTTGATAATTGATACTGTTTATTGGATGCCATTTTTAAGCCCCGAGGAATGGGCAATAGTAATTGGATTTTGGGAGATAATAATTGGCTTATTTTTTTTGACTAAAAAAACAACTTTTTACGCCATGTTATTGTTGTTTTTACAAATGAGTGGGACTTTCATGCCTTTAGTACTTTTGCCTTCAATTACCTTTCAGGACTCTAATTACCTTTTACCAACTCTTGAGGGACAATACATAATTAAAAATATTATAATTATCGCTTCTGCTCTTGTAGTGGGCAGGCACTATTTAAATCAGCCGTTTTTTGAACGTATCTTTTACTTATTCAAGAGAATTAGATGAATATATATCTATAGTTTATTATATCCCTACTTCAATAAGTTTAGATTTAATAACGCTTGACCACAATTTGTATCCATCAACATTTAGGTGTAATTCATCATTAAGAAAAAGGGATTGAATTGGTAATCCATCGGCCCCAATAAACTTATCTCTTGTGCTTATGAAATATAAGTTTGGTTCTTGTTTACAAAAACGTTCAAGCTTTTTGTTTGATTGAAGAATTTTATTCCAAACTTTCCATCTTTTTGGGGTAGGGGTAGTTTCTATTAAAAAAATAGGTGTATGTTTATGAATTCTTCTAATCATTTTATAATTATAACTAAACAGCTTTTTAACCTCATTAGGGGATAAATCACCCACTAAATTTGTGAAGTCATTTGAGCCTGTTATATCGTTTGCAACAAAAATTAAAATTGCTTTCGGGGAGTGATTTTTTACTAATCTCTCAGAAAAATGAATTAAATCATAAAAATGTGCTCCACCATAACCCCTTTTAACAGAACTGTAAGGATACATATCTACTTGAATATTATCCCACAACCTTATACTTGAGCTTCCAATGAATAATAAATCCTTTTCACCTGCTTTTTCCTCTAAATCAAGACTCTCCAAAAGTGAAACCTCTTGTTCAAATTGCCTATTTGATTGTGAATATTTTATCAATGGAGAACAAGACAAATTTGACAAAAGAAAAACCAAATAAATCAAATACTTCATTTTACAAACTTAAAATAACTGCAATATATTAAAGTCTTAAAAGTAGCAGGACTAAAAGAAGAAGATATGCCTATGGTTTAATAAAGCAAATATTTTTTAGACCTATTCTTCCAGCCTGCTTGTGATTTATATTTAACAAAGTATATCTTTAGATCACTTTGACTTTCATACTCTACGAAATAAATTTTCTTGTCAGCCTGAGATGCATAGTCAACAAAATACCATAAGCCATCATTTCCGTCAGCTTGTGAAGAATAGTCCACTTTATAAACTTTCAAATCACATTGAGATTCATATTCAACAACGTAAGCTTTAATATCAGCTTGTGAAGAATAATCAACAGAATAGATTTTTTGACTAAAACAAAATATTGGTATAAGTAGTACAAAATATTTCATAAGTGAAATATATATAAAACAAATTAAGACGATACGAGATGGGGGTCTTAAATAGTGAGATATAACTATGGTTTAATTCCTTAAATTAGTACCACTAAAAACAATACGATGAAAAAAATATTATTTGATTAATTTTCCCAGTTCTTGTTTTTTCACAAAAAAATCCAAATGATGATAGGTTTGTTTATGAACTTAGATTTGAAATAAGCGAAAGCTCGTCAGTGGCAGACGCTCAAAAGCAGCTTTTTACTTTTGTTGACGGTTTTAAACAGAGCGAATACGCAACAAACGTAATAGTTTTACAACACCATACAGGAGATAGGATGGATTTTAAAATATTGGCTTTCTCAGACACGTGGGACAATCTTAATAAAATGCAGGTGGACGCAGAAACTTATTTTTCAGAAAACGACCCAACAATGTTTACAGAGCCTTGGAAAATTGTTCATACAGGGGATAGTATCTATGCGGTTAGAAACAATCTTGAAGAAGGATGGATTAGTAGGTAAATCACTAAAAAACAATTCGATGAAGAAACTAATGGTGCTTGGTTTAATTTTCTTCTCTTTTTTATTTCAAAGCTGCTCTTCCTATAAATCTATTGATTACGACAGTGCTATGGCTGATAAATATCAAAAAATTAGGGTTGTTATGATTGATGGGACAAAATACAATGGTACGTTGGTTAAAAAAGATGAACAAAATCTATATATATCAACGCGGGATGGAACAACCCTAAAGATACCTCAAAAGGGGATTTATGAAGTACAAGTTCAAAAGCTTTCATTTTTAAAAACAAGTTTGTTTATATCTCTTCCAATTATTGGAATTTCTACTTTTATTTTAATTGTAAATTATATTTTACCCTTTTTTTGATTTAAACACAACACGATGAAAAAATTTATAATATTAAGCACTGTATTTTTAAGCAGCTTAACATTTGCGAACGAGATTACCTACGATTACGTAGTTCTACAAAATGGAAAATATGTTCTAGGGCAAGTTGTAGATATTGGAAGGAATAAAATAAAAATTAATGTAGGCTTAGATATCAAAATCATTAAAAATAAAGATATTTTGAGTCTTACTTTTGACCAAGAATTAACATCAAATGAAAAATATAATCTTGGATTTTTAGATGGTAAAAGATATGCAAGAAACCAAATGGGCAATTTAATTTTAGGAATCCCCTCAATTCTCACCATTGGCGCACCAATACTTATTATATACTTAACATCGAATCAAAAACCACATAATTTGGGAATTACCGAAAAGAATAAATTAATTATTGATGATTTGGATTATTTAAAAGGATATAAAAAGGGCGCAAGAAAAAAGTCTGTATCAAAAGCTATAAATGGGGGCTTATATGGAACTTTGGCTGTATTATCAATAGGATTAACACTTCTTTTTTCATTATAGTTATCCTAATTAAAACTTAAATTAGTACCACTAAAAACAATACGATGAAGAAACTTCTTTTGCTTTTTCTGTTGGTTCCGATATGTGCTCTTAGCCAAAATAGTTCAGAGGAAGTGCCCATTTTTCCGGGATGTGAAAGCAAAAGAAACAAAAAAAAATGTTTCGACAAAAAACTCCGTCAANACATATTAACTTTTTTTTATTACCCAAAAGAAGCTATTGTTAGAAAGGAAGAGGGGAGGGTATATATTCAGTTTATTATTAATTCAGATGGAGACATATCTTCAGTCAAGGCGAGAGCACCGTATAAATCTCTAAAAGAAGCCGCAATAAAAATCATAAGCCGTCTATCTTCTAATAAATTTATACCGGGAAAAGTTGATGGTAAAAATGTCGATGTTCCTTTCACTATACCTATAACTTTCAGATTAGCTTCTCAAAGCTGTGAACTTTAAACGTTTCTCTAACCCACCAAAGAGGATTAGAAGTAGCAGAACTAAAAGAAGAGGATATGCCTATGGTTTAGTTTTATCATTTTGAATAAAATTTGATCTAAGGAAAAATATTTTAGTTTGAATCTGCCAATATTTCAAGAAGATCTAAAAATAGATTTATAATATCTAAGTATAAATTAACAGCAATTTTAATTGCAGTACCCCAAGAGTTGTCGCCAGCAGCAATTGCTTTTTCTAAATAATTAAAATCATAAATNANATATAATGAGAAGATAACAACACCAAANTATGAATACATTATCCNTCTTCTTTNAGNTTTAAATACANNNGCATTTAAANCNTCTACAACTATTAAAGCAAGTAGNGNNATAAATAAGAAANTACCAAGGAAACTAAAATCTGTGGGGATGTATGCTACAATTGTTCCAGCAATAATGACGNCTAAAGTAGTCCCNNNNATAGCTTGAAAAACCACATTTTGCCATTCTTGATTATANTTATCGTGAGATAANACATTATTANTAAAATCATCTTTTAATNTTTTAAATTCATCAGANNTATTATCAAAAACTTTTAGAGGATCTGACTTGTAGTANTAAACTGTTTTTTTATCATCATTATTTCCGAATATTTTTTCAATAGCAGTAAGGTTTGGATTTTTGACCGTTTTTGAAAGAACAGCTTTTGACTTTAAATATTTTCTGAACTTAAATCTTTCCCCAATGTAAGCTATTGTTGGGCCTAATGACCAACCTACAAATCCAGAAAAAGTGGCAACCATTATTAGGTTTAATGGGTATAAATCTGCATAATACATAACCAAAAATAGAAGCGAAAAAGATCCTCCAATAGTTAAAACAGCCTCAGTTGTTGTTTCATAAGCTTTATTAAATCGAGAGGTGATTGTTGTAATAACCAACATCCCACCCAGAATTAAGAATGTCCTGGACATTAATAAATTTGGCTCCATAAGTATATAAAAATACTCAATTTATGAAAATCACAGTATAAGATTGTTAACTAGAGTTTAAATGCATCTCTAAACTACTTAAGAGGATTAGAAGTGGCAGAACTAAAAGAAGAAGATATGCCTGTGGTTTAGGAATATATGCCTATGGTTTAGTTTTTAAAAATTTATTAAGTTTAAACTAGTGAGCTTAAAAGATTCCATATTCATTTACAAGGTAAAGAGCCCAGTTTATTTAAGAGAAACCTTCTCGGTAAACTCAAAGGCCATTACAACTTTGGAAACCAATAACGACATAGAGTTAATTGACTCTATAGGAAACTGGTACCAAGTAAGAGTTAAGGAAAATAATCTTGTGGGGTACGTTGGGAAAAGCTACCTAGAAAAAGACGAGTCGATGCCTCTAAATCTTGGCTCGATCGTATTTATCATTTTCTTATTTCTTGTGATTAACTGGATAAGAAAAAAAGTGTTTAGAAAAAGATCCAGGTCCTCCGCTAAAACGAAAACAAATAATTATCACCCGAGACCTAAAAAATCTACCTGGGGTTATTTTACTAGTTATAGTTATGAANCCGTAAAGTCCGTAACCTCACTAGACCGAGGGACTCCATCTGAATTACATCTCGTTAAACTTTTACTAAAGTCGGGGGTACCAAAAGAGACTATATTTCACGACTTGTATTTTTCTAAAGGTGGAGGTGAGTTTTCGCAAATTGATTTAGTTCTCGCAACAACTGAAGGTATAATTGTTTTTGAGGTAAAAGACTCTAATGGTTGGATATATGGAAACTCCAATTATACGAACTGGAAACAAACCTATAGGAATGGTAAAAAATATAGTTTCTACAACCCAATAAAGCAGAACAAAGGGCACATTTCGAGTCTAAAAAAGAGTCTAGATCAATTTAATAGAGTTCCGTTTTTTTCTATAGTAGTTTTTTATGGGAGTTGCGAGATAAAAGAAATTGATTACGTACCAAAAAATACCTTCATCGTTAAACCACACAGAATATCCGAAGTACTCAAGCTTATTAAAGAAAGTAACCCTCCAGCTAACTATTCCAACAAACAGGAAGTTGTAAGTGTTCTAGAACGTGCAGTAGAAAACGGAAGTGACCCGAGAGTTAAAGAGCAACACGTAAAAAATATAAAGGACAAAACTGGCAAGGGAAGGATATTTCACTAACCTTAAAGAAAAGCCTTACAAAGTGATAATAACTCGGTGGTGTTTTTAAAAACTTACTATTGCATTTATGATTACAAACCTTGTAACTTTGGTGGGTAAGTGGTAGTTTTTTTCCGCCTGTTTTCTGCTTCAGTGCTTGCGCACGAAAACAGCCTAAAAAATTTCTCTAAATACTCCGACGGTTTCTTAAGTAGACGGGCTATCGTTACAAGACTTGTATTCGGGATAGCTATGTTTAAACGCAAAATATTCAAAGCAACTCGTTATACGTTAAAATAACGGAAAGTAACTATGGGTTTTAGTAGTGAGTCTGGTAGAGAGGCGGGGAAAAAAAGCAAACGAGGTAAGGGTAAGTACGTTGGTGAGATACGAGAAAAAATAGATGCCCTTACAAACTCCTTAATAGACTCTATAGAAATAGACGATCTAAACACGTCCCAGAGGTTAGTGCTTTTAAAGCTTCTTCTCTCGCACACTTTGCCAAAACCGAAGCAGCAGTCTTTAGTGCCAATGGAAACCAAGCTTTTCGATATTGAAATCATAAGGTAGCTTGCATCGAAATTTCCCTAAATTAGTACCACTAAAAACAATACGATGAAATATTTTATCCTTGCTTTTAAGAAATGGAATGATATCAATGGTAGGGCTAATCTAAAAGAGTTTTGGTATTACACTTTATTTTATGTAATAATAAATTTAGTATTAGTGGGTATTGATACAATTTTTATTAATGATATTTTAATTTCAAATTTAGAAATGCAACCTGAAGATTTTGAAGATGGTGGATTATTAGTTGGTTTGTTTAGCTTAATCAATATAATTCCATCTTTAACACTTACAGTAAGACGATATCACGATGTGAATAAAAGTGGTTGGAATTTACTTTGGGCTCTAACAATAATTGGACTTTTATATCTTTTTATTTTGACTATACTAAAGGGTAGCAATGAAGATAATCATTACGGTGCACCATCAAATGCATAAGCTAAAATGAATCACAATTATATCCCTGTTGAATCTGTTCAAGAAAGAGATATCGATTTACTGATTATAGAGGAATTAAATGTCAATTTAGAGTTTTGTGATTGGTTCGTTAATCAACTTGGTTTGGAAAAACCTTCTTCAAAAATAAAAGCTTTTAGAAGCATTTCTGATTACGGACTTGGAGAAACAGATATTTTGATTTCATACCAAACAAGGAGCAAAACGAAATTTATTTTAGTCGAGAATAAAATAGATGCTTCTTTCCAAGACAATCAGTTCGAAAGGTATAAAGAGNGAGGAGATAATTACGTTAATAACAACAAGTGTGATGAATACCAAATAGTGCTAATCGCTCCAAGATCATATTGCGAAACCCAGTCCAGCTTCTCAAGTTTTATCTCATACGAGAGCATTAAAAAATTCTTTACTGATCAGAATGAAGCTAGATCAAATTATAAAGGAGAAATTCTATCAATAGCTATCGAAAAGGAGCGAAGAGGTTATAAAGCTATTAACTCAATCCCTGTTCAGGCATTTTGGAAGTCTTATTACGAATTTAAAAACTCTAATTATAAAGGTTTTAGAATGAACAAACCAGATGTTGTTCCTTATAATAGTGACTGGGTTCAGTTGTTAAGTGAACGAATAAAGGGCTATACTTTCTATCATAAGCTCGAAAAAGGGTTCATTGATGCTACAATTAAAGAAAACCCAGATTTAAAATCTAAACTGCCAAACTGGATTGAAATTGTCGAACACAAAAAAAGTATTTCGTTTAGGGTAAAGTGTTGTGAATTAAATCGAACAAAAAGCTTTAGCGCTCAAATTAAAAAAGTTAGTGATTGTTTTGATAAATTAATTAAGCTTGAAAGCTGGCTGCACGAAAATATGAAGGACTAGATAAATTTTAATGTCTGTCAAATGTCTGTCAGTTTTGATTACTTTTGAGTAGTTCTTTGAGTGATTTTAGTGTCAAGTGCCTGTAAAGAAAAAACCCACCTATTTTGGTGGGCTTTAAGAATGTGTAGTGTAGCGGTTAGGCTTGCTCCCCCTGTTATTCAAAGTTGCAGCATAACTAAATCTTTTAGTGAATTAAGAAATCCATTTTAAGAGGATTAGAAGTAGCAGAGCTAAAAGAAGAAGATATGCCTATGGTTTAGATTTATTATCCCCTAATACACTACCTATACCTGCGCCAAAGCATAAACCTAATGCAATCCATAATCCGACATTATCAGTAGCATTTCCAATTATAATTCCTGCAAGTAATCCTATACCTGCCCATAAAGACATTTTTGATTCTTTCATATTAAAATTAGTTTTTTCATTATGTGTGATTTACTAAAATTAAAGATAAAACGAGTAGTAGAAAAGCCATAAAAGATGAAATAGTGCGAATTAAATTTAAATTGTTCCAATTGGATTCAATGCTTTCTCTTAAAAGTTTAATTTTTTTTGAAGAAATAGATTTTAAGTTGATTTTATCTAATTTTTCGTTCAAAGGTATATTACCAAATAATGTTACACCAAATGCTCCAACCCAGTAACTAACAAGGATAAATATAAATATCCAAAAAATACTATTGGGATATAAATCGAAGTTTAAAACAGGAACTAACGCTACTGATATTATTGAGATAAAAAACACAATTTTAAATGGGATATTTAATATGACTCGGTTCATTGATTGTAGTGCTTTTAAATATTCTAGGTCACTTAATTTTCCAATACCTGGTTTTACTGCATTTGACCAAGTAAAAAAAATACCTGCCATCAAACCAGTTGATAATATTGCAGAAGCTAAAATTAATATTTGAATTTTCATATCACAAAGATAACCTGCTTACGTGGATTAGAAGTAGCTAAACTAAAAGAAGAAGATATGCCTATGGTTTAATCCCTGAGTATAATTTCCTTTAGCTCCTTTGATTTTTCTTCAAATTCTTCCTTTGAAATTAACTCTAGGTCCAATAATTCTTTAAGCCGCTTGATTTCTTTTAGTGCTAATTCTTTTTGTCTATCCTTTGCCTGTTGTTTTGCGATTTTTTCTTCCTCTGTTAAAATAATTGGTAAATACTTTTCTAAGTTTGGATCATAGTTATGGTTTATGGATACAATTTCTGATGATACTCTGTCAGCTACTCCGCCGGTCATGAAATTTACAGTAACTTTTTCAAAAACTAAATTTTCATTAGAATCATAGAGCTTTAATCTTGCCTGCACTCCGTCAAAATTATCCTTAGCCCAAACACTTGCGTATAATCCAAGGGATGAATCATTTTTAAGGTCATCAGGAAGTGGGTCATTTTTTTTTGGATTTTTATTTACAATATCAATAACTTCATATCCGCTTTTAATTAACCTTTTTTTCACTTTATTGATTATACTTCTACTAGCAGCTTTACCTCCTTCTTTATCAACATTATTAAAGACTATATATTTAAATGCATTTAGGTTAATCTTTAACGGTACTACTACATCATTTTTAACGTTTCTTTTTACCCTACCGATAACAGCACTGGCAATATTTGCACCAGCATCAGAAATAGCCTTACCAACAACTGCATCGCTATTGTCTATTACCACTTTAGGGTTTGAGTAAGACCCACTGTAATTAGTTGCTGGAGCTGGAAGACTTGATGCGGTTGGAAGACTTGTGCTCGTTTTATCAGACTGCCTTTTGCTTTGGCCTGCTTGAACACCTCTTGCATAACCATCACTATATGTTGAATAGCCAGGGGCAGGAATTGGTGCAATTGGTGCAATTGGTGGAACACAGGTAATATCTTCAAGACAATAACCCTTTTTATAACCTTCCTCATACCCATCAGAAAAGGATGATTGAGAATATGAAATATTACACAAAATAATAAAGAAGAAAAATACAATTGGCTTCATGATTGATAATTTTAATAAAAATATGAATTTATTGTTAGCTATGTATATAGTATACGATGCTCAAAAAAATATTTGGCTAATTTTATAATGAATTTGACCCTTTTGAGCCTACCTCACAGGGGGTGACACACGTTCAGTTTCTAGCTGGGGAGCAGAATAATAGGACACATAGACCTTTTTAAACACACAATTTTTAGATGAACAAGCTGTTTA
Source organism: Flavobacteriaceae bacterium (assembly GCA_002723075.1). Classification (GTDB taxonomy): domain Bacteria; phylum Bacteroidota; class Bacteroidia; order Flavobacteriales; family Flavobacteriaceae; genus UBA724. The sequence continues at coordinate 28,665 of PBNJ01000004.1, forward strand.
GATCTA
>PBNJ01000005.1 GCA_002723075.1 Flavobacteriaceae bacterium
GCGCGATACAGCGCAGAACATTGCATCTTCTCTTGGAAAACTCGACGGATTGGACGAACAAGAGAAAATCGAGCTATATCATCAGATTGGTATCGGTGCCTTGAAATACTATATTTTAAAAGTGGACCCAACCAAACGAATTCTTTTCAATCCTAAGGAATCTGTTGATTTTAACGGAAACACAGGTCCTTTTATCCAATATGCTTATGCTCGGATTCAATCTATTGTGAAGCAATCGATTGATTCAAAAAAGAATATTTCTTTGGAAATAACTCTCGATCAAAAAGAAAAAGAGTTGTTGAAGTGGCTAGAGTTATACCCCCAAACTATTCAAAATGCAGCGGAGCATTACAGCCCTGCACTTGTCGCAAACTATATTTATGAATTGGTCAAACGCTTTAACTCATACTACCAAAAAGTTGTTATCTTGACTGAGGACGAACACATTCGTCATTTTCGAGTTAGGCTGGCTAGCCAAGTAGGTTATGTAATTCAATCTGGCATGCGGATAATTGGGATTGAGTGTCCCGAGCAGATGTAAAAAAACCACCCGAAGGTGGTTTTTTCTAATTCAATATGGTTGGTAATTGCTTATTTTGTCTCCTTTACAGCAGCTGCATAAACAACTAAACCAAATCCAATTTTGTTAATTGCATCACCAATGTTGTACACGACATTCATGTCAAGTCCAACATTAGCCATAAATGAATACCATTGGCCATCAGCAGTTCCAATCATATACCCTATCGGGTAGATTGCCCAACCTACAAATACAAACCAAAATAAAGTATTGTGCGCTTTTTCGACTGAACCTCCAGCAGACTTAGCAAGTTTTGAAAGGTCTCCAAATTTGATCATGTAGACAATTGCAAAATAAGCTATACCTGAGAATAGACCCCAAACCGTAGGGTTGCCCATTCCTGCCTCACCAACGTAACCAGTGATTAGCATTATTAAAGACAACACGATTAAATCACGAAGGTGTTTTGTTGTAGCTCCAGCTACTTTCAAAAGAAGATAAAACTCAACACACATTAATGGAACCGTGAGAATCCAGTCAATGTAACGAATAGAAGTAATATCTCCTGCCGAACCATCAGGCCCAAGCTCCCCTCGCATATAATAATAGTGTACTGCAGCGATGAAAGTAATAAGTCCAGAAATTAAAATTGAATTTCTCCATTTCTTATCAAATTGACTTAATGACAAGAAAAAGAATGCAGACGCACCCATTAAGGCCATAGTACCAATGAAGAAAGTAAATTCTTCAAGTCCCATGCCGCCAGCATGATTATCAATAATATATAATAAATTAGTCATAGTTCTTTTAAAATTATTGTTTAGACAAACTTAAAAAAAATTAAACAATTCAACTATATTTAAATAAATTTTTTAAAAAAAAATATAAACACCTTGCAAAAAATAGTTCAAAAACTTAACAATATTAGAGTATATATAACAGTTTCTTGCGTAATTATCAGTTCTATAACAACTTCTTTGGTAATCGATTATTTAACCATTTTTGGTGTTTTAACTTTAGGAATTCTTCATGGAGCAAATGATTTGAGTTTATTACAAAGCATAAGCTTTATGCGTACAAAATCACAGCGTTTTTTGGTTTACATTGCTACGGTTTTACTATTTAGCTTGATTTTATACCATTTTCCAATGACTGCCCTATCATTCTTTGTTTTATTTAGTTGCTATCATTTTGGTGAACAACAATGGACACATCGTTTTCAATCAAAAACAAATTCCCCTCAGTTTTTCTATTTCGTTTATGGCGCTTTTTTGTTTTCCATGCTATTCTGGTCACATGCCGAACAAACACAATTCATTATAAAGGAATTGAGCTATTTACACATTCCTCCAATTTCGTTTCAATATATGGCTTACACCTCTGTTTGTTTGTGTTTTCTGTATTTATTCCATCAATTTTCGGTAGCCAAAACACTCATTGTGGATGTTTTACTTCAATCCACTCTTTTAATGCTTTTATTTTGGACGACCAATTTGATTGTAAGTTTTGGCTCCTATTTTATCATTTGGCATAGTTGGCCTTCTTTACAGGACCAATCCAAGACATTGTACAATAAACCAAATGCATATTTTGCATACCTAAAAGATGCTTTTCCGTTTTGGATAATATCAATCCTAGGGCTTTCTCTGTTCCTCATTTACTATGAGCAAGTTGGTCTGAACCCTCTGGCACTTTTTTTTGCATTTTTAGCAGCTATCACTTTTCCTCATGTGTTGGTGGTTTTTGGACTTCATCAAAAATTTAAACTGAGTTAGTTTATGTATTTTTATGCCTTAAAAACGAATCATAAATGTTTGATCGATTTAGTAAAAAATTAGAAGGTGCCCTTCAAGTCCTGAAAGGTCACGGTCGCATTACCGAGATCAATGTTGCCGAAACCATGAAGGAAATACGTCGTGCCCTTCTCGATGCCGATGTCAATTTTAAAACCGCCAAAGAGTTTACCGATACAGTAAAAGAAAAGGCAATCGGGCAAAAAGTACTCACAACTCTTAATCCGGGTCAACTTCTTGTTAAAATTGTTAAAGATGAACTTGCTGATCTCATGGGAGGTACGGCAACAGGCCTTGATTTAAACAGTAAACCAGCAGTAGTGTTAATGGCGGGTTTACAAGGTTCAGGTAAAACAACCTTCTCTGCCAAACTGGCTGCGCATCTCAAAAAAAACCAATCTAAAAAAGTACTGCTAGTTGCATGCGATGTGTATCGCCCAGCAGCTCGAGACCAGCTTGAAGTTCTCGGTGCTCAAATTGATGTGGAGGTATTTAATCAGCCCGATTCGGATGATCCATTAGGCATTGCTAACGCTGCAGTTTCTCATGCCAAAAAGAACGGACACCAAGTCGTTATTGTCGATACCGCAGGTCGATTGGCTGTTGACGAAGTCTTGATGAATGAAATTTCAGCTATCCATAAATCCGTTTCTCCCTCCGAAACTCTATTTGTCGTTGATGCAATGACTGGCCAAGATGCGGTCAACACTGCCAAAGTATTTCACGATCGACTCAATTTTGATGGTGTGATTTTGACCAAGCTCGACGGAGATGCTCGCGGTGGGGCAGCCTTATCAATCAAGTCCGTGGTTGACAAACCCATTAAATTTATTGGAACTGGAGAAAAGCTTGATGCGCTGGATGTATTTTATCCTGATCGGATGGCAGAGCGTATCCTCGGAATGGGGGACGTGGTGTCACTGGTCGAACGTGCTCAGCAAGCTTTTGATGAAGAGGAAGCCAAGAAAATCCAACTAAAAGTCAAAAAAAATTCATTCGGATTTGATGATTTCCTTTCACAAATCAAGCAAGTCCAAAAAATGGGTAGTATGAAAGACCTGGTAGGGATGATCCCTGGAGCCAATAAAATTTCACCCGACGACATTGATGAAGATGCGTTCAAAGGAATTGAGGCTATCATTCAGTCCATGACCCCAAAAGAAAGAAGCCAACCCAAATTGCTGAATCACAGTCGTAAAAAACGTATTGCCTCGGGATCGGGTACCAAAGTTGAGGATGTCAACCGACTGATTAAGCAGTTTGAGCAGATGCAAAAAATGATGAAAATGGTTCAGCGAGGTGGTGCAGGTAAATTGATGCAAATGATGAAAGGAATATGACAATATTAGACGGTAAACAAACGGCGAATGATATCAAAACAGAGCTAGCTGTTCGTGTCGATCAGTTGATTCTGCAGGGGAAGCGTTCGCCACACCTTGCGGCAGTATTGGTCGGAAACGATGGTGCCAGTCTCACCTATGTTGGGAGTAAGGTTCGCTCTTGTGAAAGAATAGGATATGAATCTACCCTAATTCAACTGCCAGAAGAAACTACAGAGGCAGAGCTCCTTCAACAAATCGATCGCCTTAACGCAAATGCAGCAGTTGATGGATTCATCGTTCAGCTCCCCTTGCCAAAGCATATCGACGAAGAAAAAGTCTTGATGGCGATTGATCCCGATAAAGATGTAGATGGTTTTCATCCAACCAATTTTGGAAAAATGGCTTTGGATATGGAGAGCTTTATCCCAGCGACTCCTTATGGGATTATGGAGTTGTTGCGTCGGTATCAAATCGATATTTCTGGAAAACATGCTGTTGTTATAGGTCGAAGTCATATTGTAGGTCGTCCCATGAGTATTTTGTTGAGTCGTAAGTCCTCTCCAGGGAATGCAACGGTCACCCTTACGCATAGCCGGACGAAAAATTTGGCTGCTATAACCAAAGAAGCGGATATTGTTGTTTCTGCTCTTGGAGTCCCCAACTTTTTAAAAGGCAATATGGTCAAAAAAGGTGCAATTATTATCGATGTTGGTATTACTCGCGTACCGGATTCTTCTCACCCCAAAGGATATGTGATTACAGGGGATGTTGATTATGAGCGTGTCAAAGAAAAAGCAAGTTTTATCACTCCTGTTCCTGGTGGTGTTGGGCCGATGACAATTGCAATGCTTCTTCAAAACACCTATTTGGCGTATTCTCGACACGCTGACGTATGAAAAATGCCCTAAAGCAAGGACAGGTTGTTCCTTTAATGGAAGCTTTTTACACCATACAGGGCGAGGGCTATCACAAAGGAAGTGCCGCCTATTTTGTTCGTATTGGTGGTTGTGATGTTGGTTGTCATTGGTGTGATGTAAAAGAAAGTTGGGATGCTGAAAAACACCCACCAACTGAAATTTCGACTATAATTCAACAGGCAAAGCAATATTCGGATACGATTGTCGTTACGGGTGGCGAACCATTGATGTGGAATATGGGACCTCTAACACAAGGGCTTCAAAATGAAAAGCTAGCGACTCATATCGAGACTTCGGGTGCATATCCACTCTCTGGTCATTGGGACTGGATTTGTCTTTCCCCAAAAAAGCGAATGCTGCCTCTTGATTCAATCTATAAAGTCGCCGACGAACTCAAGGTTATCGTATATAACCAAAGCGATTTTGCTTTTGCTGAAGAACAAGCAGCGAAGGTACAACCCAGTTGTAAGCTATTTCTACAGCCCGAGTGGAGCAAACGAGAGCAGGTCATCCCAGATATTGTGGACTATGTACTCAAAAATCCCAAATGGAAAGCGTCTTTGCAAACGCACAAGTATATGAATATCCCTTAGAGAGTTGAAAGTTTTGATTCACAGTCACTTAGAGTCTATATTTTTTTAGTAAGTTTAAGCCGAAAAAACAGTGCTATGGAATGGATCATCGATTATTTTGAAAATATTCCTTCCGCTCACAGAAGTATCATACTTGTGGGCGGGATAACGCTTTTTTGGTTCTTTGAAGGGGTGTTGCCTTTTTCTCGTTTTCAATATCAAAAGTGGAAGCATGCCCTCCCTAATCTTTTCTTTACCCTCACGACCGTTATTGTAAATTTTTCATTGGCGTTTATCCTATTGCGTACTGCGGACTGGGTAACTGCAAGCCAATTTGGTCTACTAAATGCTTTTGAAATGCCATTTTGGCTGTATGTGATTCTAGGAGTCATGTTACTTGACTATATCGGTGCATATCTTGCACATTGGACTGAGCACAAGGTGAAGCCCCTTTGGATGATACACCTTGTTCACCACTCTGATCATCATGTAGACACCACAACTGCCAACCGTCATCATCCTTTGGAGAGTGTTGTTCGTTTTGTGTTTACAACCCTAGGTGTTTTTCTAATTGGCCTGCCAATTGGTATCATAATGCTTTACCAATCCCTATCTGTTTTGTTAAGCCAATTTAATCATGCAAACATTAAATTACCGCAACGACTTGATATGGTCTTGAGCTATTTGATCGTCTCTCCTAATATGCATAAAGTTCATCACCACTACGTTCTTCCCTATACCGACTCAAATTATGGAAATATCTTTTCGATTTGGGATCGATTGCTGGGAACCTATTTGTACCTCGCTCCTGAAAAAATCGTGTATGGGGTTGATGTATTCCCTGATGAAAAAGATAATAGTTCGATAAAAAGTTTATTGAAGCAACCTTTTCAGCCCTACAGAAAACCCACTACGGGTAGATGAGATACCGCTCTCTGATTTTTAAAAAGTCTTGAATATCTGATTGCCAATTGTCTCTAATCTCAGAGGCACTCATCCCTTTTTCAATTTGCAATTGTAGGGAAGTTGTGCCAGCATGACGCCTAAACCCTGGATCCAAGAAGAATTGTTCAGGCTTGTTACTATTTCTATACGCTTGAATGATCCATTCGATATTGACTCGATCCAACCTTGGATGATTTCGTAGGTCAAGACCGTAGCATTCTTTTTGTTTTTCCTTTGGATTCGAAGCCCCAGACTTTGGAGTGGGAGTATAGCGATGAGTAAAATGGCTTGCATCCAAAAATGAAGCACCAAATTGCTGAAAGGGGTGAGAGGTTCCTCGACCTGCATTGACAGGAGTTCCTTCAAATAAACCCAAACTCGGGTACAGCATCACCGCCTGCGCATTGGGTAGGTTTGGAGAGGGCCGGACGGGCAGTTCATAGGCAGTTTGATGTGTATAATTTGCGACGGGAATTACCAGTAAAGACGGCTTATTTTTGGAATCAAGCCATTCTTCTCCAACCAGCATTTTGGCATATTCACCAATTGTCATTCCATATACGAGTGGAATGGGAACTTTACCCAAAAAACTTTGGTTTTCCTCTTCCATCATTGGACCGTCTACATAATGCGCATTTGGATTGGGTCGATCTAATACAATTACAGGGACCTTCGAATCTGCACATGCTTCCATGAGCAAGTGAAGGGTGGACAGATAGGTAAAGAATCGCACACCCACATCTTGAATATCAAACACAAGGATATCGACATCTGCTAGCTGTTCAGCGGGGGGTTTGCGGTATTTTCCGTGCAGTGAAACAATAGGAATTCCAGTTTTGGTGTCGATTTCATTTGAAATGGATGCTCCGGCATCTTCTTTTCCTCGAAACCCATGCTCGGGCGCAAACACCTTTATAATGTTGACCCCCTGACTTCGTAAATGATCTACTAAATGAATGCGCTTGTCATTCGTTAGAACCTGACTACTCTGATTCCCAACGACTGCAACCTTCATGTTGATTAAAAGAGGAATATACTTCTGCGTTTGATATGCGCCTGGCTGGACTTGCGCAAAAAGGGGCATGCTACAAACCACAAAGACAAAAAAAGCGGTATTTTTGAGTAAAGCTATCACAGGTTGAAGATTAGTCTATTCATCGCCAAACGCATTATCGGTTCGAAGTCCTATAAAAATAGTGTTTCGGCACCAATTATTAAAATCGGAATCATCGCCATTTCCGTTGGCTTGATCGCGATGCATATCGCTATTGGTACAGGCATCGGGTTTCAGAACAAAATCAAAGACAAAATCAGTTCTTTTGAAGGCCATATTCGCGTATCTACCTATGAGAACAACTCCACAAACACCACCTTAGAGAGCATCGACCCCCAAATGATTCGCTCAGCAACTGAAACAGAGCGTATTTCTTTTGTCAATTCAGTAGCTTATGCATCAACTGTTTTTAAAACCGATAAGAACTTTGCTGGCGGACTGCTAAAAGGTATCGATAGCACATACCGATGGAATACTTTTGAAGACTATCTAATTGATGGACGTTTACCAGACATCGGATCGCTAATCAGTAGAGAGATTTTACTGTCCAAACATATTGCCAGAACCTTGGGGGTAAAAACGGGAGACCGGGTATCATCTTATTTTTTGTTTGAGGACCGACTCCCAATCCGTAGGAGTTTTGTCGTTTCGGGACTCTACGATTCTGGCTTTCCCGATTTCGATCAGCGAATTGCCTTTGCAGACTTGCGACACGTTCAAAAAATATATCAATGGCCCACCGATCAGGTAGGAGCGTTTGAAATCACCCTCGATAATTTTGATGATATTCATCAGTTTTCAGAAGAGGTCTATGACCAAGTGCCCGCTCCATACGATGTGCAGCATGTCAAAGAGCGTTACCCCGAAATTTTTAATTGGATTTCCCTTTTTGATACCAATATTGCTTTGATTATCGTGATTATGATCATAGTGGGCGGGATCAATATGATTACGGCTTTATTGGTTTTGATTCTCGAACGAACTCAAATGATTGGTTTGCTAGGCGTCTTGGGCATGCAGCAATGGTCCACGCAGAAAGTCTTTTTGTACAATGCAGCCTACCTGATTGGAATTGGATTGTTATGGGGCAATGTGTTGGGACTTGGACTTCTTGCTCTTCAACACCAAACTGGATGGATTACACTTGATCCAACTTCTTATTATGTAACGACAGTACCGATCGCTTTTGATGTGCCCATGATTACTGCTATCAATATCGGAACCTTTGTGATTTGTGTATTGATGCTGTTGATTCCTTCATTAATCATTTCTAAAGTCACTCCAATTCGCGCATTACGCAGGGTGTAAATCCAACAAATTTCATCTGTGATTAGGTATTATATATCTGCGCTATACAGTACATTTGCAGGATGAAATACGCAAACAATATACTGGATACGATTGGGAATACGCCTTTGATCAAGCTCAATTCAATCGCAAATGAAGTTGACGCTTTGGTTTTGGCAAAGGTGGAATACTTCAATCCTGGAAACTCTGTTAAAGACCGTATGGCGCTCAAAATGATTGAAGATGCCGAGGCAGATGGCCGACTTAAACCTGGCGGAACGATTGTAGAAGGAACTTCAGGAAACACAGGAATGGGCTTAGCAATTGCTGCCATTGTCAAGGGATATAAATTGATTTGCGTATCGAATGACAAGCAGTCCCCAACCAAATTTGACGTCCTTCGTGCTGTGGGCGCTGAGGTGGTTGTTTGTCCAACCGATGTGCCAGCCGATGACCCACGTTCTTATTATTCGACTTCGAAGCGTATTGCAGAGGAAACACCCAATGCTTGGTATGTGAACCAGTACGACAACCCATCCAATGCGGTTGCTCACTATGAGCAGACAGGTCCTGAAATTTGGGAACAAACCGATGGTAAAATCACTCATTTTGTCGTTGGCGTAGGCACTGGCGGAACAATATCTGGCGTATCCAAATACCTCAAGGAGAAAAACCCAGCAATCAAAGTATGGGGAATTGATACGTATGGTTCGGTTTTTAAAAAATACCATGAAACGGGGGTTTTTGACGAAAAAGAGATCTACCCGTATGTGACCGAGGGTATCGGGGAAGATATTCTACCAGAAAATGTTGACTTTGATCTTATTGATGCTTTTGAAAAAGTCACCGATAAAGATGCTGCCATTTACACACGAAAATTGGCTCGGGAAGAGGGAATTTTTGCAGGAAACTCTTGTGGCGCTGCGATAAAAGGGATGTTGCAACTCAAAGCCCACTTTGGCCCTGACGATGTCGTGGTGGTATTGCTACACGATTCAGGAAGTCGTTATGTCACCAAAATCTACAATGACGACTGGATGCGTGAAAAAGGGTTTTTGGAGTAGTTCCGCAAGCGCTATTCTACTTCCACTACATCAACTTTTACGCCAAGCTTGTTGGGACGAATTTGGTATCCCATTCTCTCACTAACGACATCGATAAAAGCAGCGCCAAAAAAGATGATTTGCGAGGTGTAAAAAACCCATAACATTAAAATTGCCAAAACACTTGCAGAACCAAAAATACTATCAATGTTCATGGTGGTCAGTGTATAGCCAATGATAGTTTTTCCAATCGAAAATAAAAATGCTGTAAACACACCACCTAAAACGGCCGGCTTCCAATGTATAATTGCATCACTCAAGATGCTAAACATTAAAGTAAAAATGGTACCCAAAACGACAAATGATACAACCAGCTCATACCCGTAAGTAAATGAGTAGTTACTGCTTAAACGATCACTGTATTCCAATAAATAACTGCTGACACTTGTACTGACTAGTACAAAAAAAACAAGTCCAATAAGTAGGGTAAACGATATAAATTGCTTGATCAGATAATTCTGAACTTCTCGCTTTCGTTTGACTTTAATTCTCCATATCCGGTTAAAAAAGTGATGGAGTTGACGAAGCATAGCGGAGGAGGACAATCCGAGAATCAAAAATCCAACGCTGGTCGCCCAAGCACTGTTTTGATGAACTTTGCGATGGCTTACAATCTCTTGAATTTGTTTGGATGCGTCTGTCCCTAGGGTATCGTTGAATTGTGCATAAATTTCGTCTGAAACCTCTTTCTCTCCAAAAAAATAACCCAGAACAATAGTGATTATTATGATCATTGGTAAAAGCGAAAAGACTGCGTAGTAAGCGAGGGCAGCTCCATTTTGAAAGGGGTTGCTTCTAAAGAAAATAGCAAATGTATTTTTCAAAAAAGAAATCATAAAACAATAAATGTCATCTATGACAACACAAAATGATTTGGGAAATCCGCCAATTCAAAAGCGAAAGTAACAAATTTATACACGATATGGTTAACTATGACTCAGGGATCCCTCTAAAAGCAATACTGATTCTCAGCAATCACTTTATCAGCGACTTGTTCGCGTAAGCCAATCACATTAGGATAATTGACATATTTTGTAAATCGCTTTAGACCCATGAGTAGCATTTTTTGCTCATCTCCTTCTGCCGAAGAAATAATCGCCTCTTTCCCTTTGGTTTGTATTTTCTCAACGGCTTGAAAAAGATAGAGTTTTGTCATGGCCAATTGCATATCTTGTGTGTCAAGACCATATCGATTGATATTCTTTTCCGTTCGAAGTATGGCCGATTCCACCAGATAAATTTCAATCAAGATATCAGAAACAGACAACAAAAGCTGCTGATGTTTCTCGATCTCCGTTCCGTATTTTTGGACACCAGCACCTGCGATCATTAGAAACACCTTTTTTAGGTTTTTAAGGATTGATTTTTCCTCGCTCAAGGGTTCTGTAAAATCTGGAAGGTCAAATGATGGTACACCCAAAAGTTCCTCCCCAACGGCAGTTGCAGGACCAATCAGATCAAGGTGACCTTTCATGGCTTTTTTGATCAGCATCCCAACAGTGAGCATCCGATTGATTTCATTCGTCCCCTCATAGATTCGAGAAATCCGCGCATCTCGCCATGCGGACTCCATGGGCATATCAGCAGAATAACCCATGCCTCCAAAAATCTGAACGCCTTCGTCTGTACAGTCTTGGGTATGTTCCGATACAGCAACCTTTAAGATTGAGCATTCGATTACATACTCTTCTACTCCTTTTAGCTCTGCTTCCTGATGGCTTATTCCTGACTCGGATCGAATGGCTATACGATCCTCAATGTCTTTGGCCGCACGATAACAACCCGACTCACCTGCATAACAATTTGTAGCCATATTGGCGATTTTTTGTTTGATTGCCCCAAACTGACTAATCGGTGTTTTGAATTGGATTCTCTCATTGGCATAACGAACACTTTCGCTTACTGTACGTCGCTGCGCATCGATACAAGCAACGGCAAGTTTAATACGACCCACATTCAAAGCGTTCATCGCGATTTTAAATCCATTTCCGCGTTCCGAAAGCATATTTTCGACGGGCACCTTGGTTTCGCTAAAAAAGACCTGCCTTGTTGAGGAAGCATGAATCCCCAATTTATGTTCTTCTTCGCCCATGCTAATTCCATTATCAGGGTCATTCGGAACGATAAATCCTGTGATATTTTTATCATCTTCTATCCGTGCAAATACAATCATTACACTGGCGTATCCAGCATTTGAAATCCATATTTTTTGCCCACTGATTTTATAATGGGTGCCGTCCTCTGAAAGTACAGCTTTGGTTTTCCCACTATTTGCGTCCGATCCTGCCCCCGGTTCGGTAAGACAATAACATCCAATCTCTTCCCCCGAAGCGAGCTTAGGAACATACTTTTGCTTTTGTTCTTCAGTTCCATACAAAACGATGGGCATGATGCCAATACCAGTATGGGCACCGTATGCAGTGGAAAGGGAGCCAGTTGCTCCTGAAAAGTAATCACAGACGAGCATGGTTGAGACAAACCCCATTTCAAGACCTCCGAATGCCTCTGGTACACCAACGCCCAAAAAGCCAAGTTCTCCAGCTTTACGCATCAGCTCAAATGTGAAGTCATAGTCTTTTTGCTCAAAACGATGCTTGTTTGGCCAAACTTCCCGATCGATAAATTCTTTTACGGCATCTCGCATCATTTGTTGTTCTTCGCTAAAATCTTCTGGTGTGAAGACATTTTCTGCCTTCGTTTCTTGCAATAAAAAAGCACCTCCGCGTGTACGCACGATTTCTTTTGTTTCCATAATTTTATATCAATTCATAAATTCCAGCGGCACCTTGTCCAGTACCTACACACATGGTGACCATGCCATATTTTTGATTTCTTTTTTTCATTTCGTCAAATAACTGCACTGAGAGTTTGGTTCCAGTGCAACCCAGCGGGTGTCCAAGAGCAATTGCTCCCCCATTGACATTGACAATCTCTGGATTGATGTCGAGCTCACGAATCACAGCTATGGATTGAGCAGCAAAGGCCTCATTGAGTTCGATTTGGTCGATGTCTTTTAGTTTTAGACTCGCTTGATCCAGCGCTTTTGGGATTGCTGCTACTGGGCCTATACCCATGATTTTGGGTGGAACGCCAGCAGTTGCATAACTCACAAGTCGAGCAATCGGAGTGAGGTTGTGCTTGTTGACCATCTCTTCAGTCATCATCAATAGTACAGCAGCACCATCGCTTGTTTGAGAAGAATTTCCTGCAGTCACCGAGCCGTTATTGGCAAAGACAGGTCGTAGCTTCGCCAACGCCTCTAAGCTTGTATCCGCTCTTGGACCCTCGTCACGATCAACAGTATAGGTGCGCGTTGCTTTTTTCCCATTGTCATCGATATATGTTTCATCGATAGTAATTGGCACAATTTGATTATCAAAGGCACCATTTTTTTGAGCTTTTAAGGCCTTTTGGTGTGATGCATACGCAAAGGCATCTTGATCCTCTCTGGAGATGTGAAACTGGTTGGCAACTGCTTCGGCAGTGAGTCCCATTCCCCAATAATAATCTTCATTTCCTTGCTTGGCGGCTTTATAGTCAGGCGCAGGCTTGAACCCTCCCATGGGGATATAGCTCATGCTTTCAACGCCACCTGCTATTACGCAGTTTGCCATTCCTGATTGAATTTTTGCAGCTCCCAAAGCGATCGTCTCGATTCCTGATGCGCAATAGCGGTTTACGGTTACGCCTGGAACATCATTGGTTTTGAGTCCCATTAATGAAATGAGCCGTGCCATATTTAGGCCTTGTTCTGCCTCTGGCATGGCATTACCAATCAGAACATCATCAATCGTGGTGACATCAAAATCAGGCAAGTTACTCATCATATACTCGATGGTTTCTGCAGCGAGCTCATCTGGACGTTTAAATCTAAAAAGACCCCTGGGTGCTTTACCAACGGCTGTTCGGTGTGCGCTTACGATGTAGGTTGTTTTCATGTGTTAGTTTCTTAAAGGTTTTCCAGTTTTAAGCATATGCTGTATACGTTCAAGTGTTTTGCGTTCGGTGCAAAGGGATAAAAATGCTTCTCTTTCGATATCTAGAAGGTATTGCTCTGGCACATAGGACGGCTGGGATAGGTCACCACCGGCCATGACGTAAGCCAACTTGTCGGCAACTTTTTTGTCATGCTCAGAAATATAGTGAGCCGCTTCCATGGAGTCTGTTCCCACCAAAAACATTCCGAGGGCTTGTTTGCCTAGTACTTTTACGTCGTTTCGCTTTATGGGTTTGGTATAGCCAGACTCTGCCATTAAAATAGCTTGTTTTTTGGCAACAGCGATTTGTTGGTCAGCATTCACAACAACGACGTCCTTCCCTTTTTGTAAAATCCCCAAATCGAATGCTTCGTAAGCTGACTTGGCTACTTTTGCCATTCCGATTGTGAAAAAATACTCTTGGAGTACATTGAGCTCAACATCATTTTTACGAAACGAATCGGATGCCCGTAATGTCATCTCTTTAGACCCACCACCACCAGGAATTACACCAACACCAAACTCAACTAAGCCAATATAGGTTTCAGCAGCGGCGACGACCTTGTCTGCATGTAAGCTGAGCTCACAAGCACCCCCGAGGGTAAGGGTGTGCGGTGCTGCAACGGTGGGGATAGACGAATACCGCATACGCATCATCGTATCTTGGAAATATTTGATTGCCATGTTAAGTTCATCATATTCTTGCTCGACTGCCAACATAAAAATCATACCAATATTGGCACCAGCAGAGAAATTAGCTCCCTGATTCCCGACAACCAAAGCTTGAAATTCCTTTTCAGCCAAGTCAATACCTTTGTTAATTCCCTGAAGAACACCACCACCGATTGTATTCATTTTGGAGTGAAACTCCACATTTAGCACCCCGTCTCCAAGGTCGATAAGAGAGCACTCTGGATTTTGCCAAACGGTTTTCGAAGCTCTGAGGCGGTCAAGGATTATAAAGCTATTTTGTCCTGGGATGACATTCATATTTTTGTTAGGAATGTCATAGAAGAATTGCTGACCGTCCTCTAATCCGTAAAAACTTTGGTGCGGTCCTTTAGCCATGGCAGTTACCCATTTAGCAGGTTCATGTCCCGCTTCTTTGATAAGTTCAATTCCTGTTTCCAATCCAATAGCATCCCAGAGTTCATAGGGACCATGTGTCCATCCAAATCCAGCTTTCATGGCGTCATCTATTCGATAAATTTCATCTGATATTTCAGGAATTCGGTTTTGGATGTAAGCAAAAAGCTCTCCAAAGTTTTTTCGATAAAATGCAGTCGCTTTATCTGATCCCGAAATCAAAACGGGATAGCGTTCGATGAGATTATCAATCGCTTTGGTTTTTTCAAGAGTGTCAAACTGAGCTCGTTTTTTTGATCGGTATTCGAGGGTATTGAGGTCCAATGTTAAAATCTCAGATTTTCCCTTACCATTTTTTACTTTTTTATAAAATCCTTGACCACTCTTGGAACCAAGCCATTGATTTTTCATCATGGCAGAAATGAAATCGGGAAGTTGAAATACGTCTCTTCGCTCGTCATCATCACAGTTTTCATATAGTCCATTCGCGACGTGAACCAAGGTGTCAAGACCTACCACGTCAACCGTTCGAAAAGTAGCTGATTTTGGTCTTCCAATTACTGGCCCTGTAAGCTTGTCGATTTCCTCTACGGTTAGCCCCATATCCTTCACTTGATGGAAGAGGCTTTGGATACAAAAAATTCCAATTCGATTTCCAATAAATGCTGGCGTGTCTTTGGCAAGAACCGAACGTTTGCCGAGGAAAGTGCTTCCATAATCCATCAAAAACGAACTGACTTCAGGAAGGCAATTCGGGCCTGGTACGACCTCAAAAAGTTTTAAGTAACGAGGCGGATTAAAAAAGTGAGTGACAGCAAAGTGTTTTTGAAAATCATCTGACCGACCTTTATTCATCATCGCAATGGGAATGCCAGATGTATTTGAAGTAATCAATGTTCCTGGCGTTCTGTGTTCTTCAATTTGCTTAAAAACACTTTGTTTGATGTCTAGTCGTTCCACAACCACCTCAATGATCCAGTCCACTTCAGAGATTTTCGAAATATCGTCAGATAAATTTCCAGTGTGAATTCGCTTTTTAAAATCCATGTGATAAAGTGGCGCTGGGTTGGATTTGATTGCTTGTAACAGATTGCTGTCAACGATGCGGTTACGGACAGTAGAATCTGAAAGTTTAGATCCCTTCGCTTTTTCTTTTTCAGTTAATTCGCTTGGTGCGATATCGAGAAGTAAGACTTCAACACCAATATTTGCAAAATGACAAGCAATACCAGAACCCATGATTCCAGATCCAATGACTGCCACTTTTGAGATTCTTCTTATACTCATGAAACTTGTTTTTGGGGAATAAATATTGACCTTTCTTGTACTTTTTGTAGAATCAATTCGATAACTTTGTAGAATGATTCAAGTTCTTCAGGACTAACAGATTCTTCAATAACCTGATTGAAATGCATAACAACTTCACGCGAAAGCGAACGCTTTTCGAGCCCTTCTTTTGTGAGACGGATTAAAACACTTCTGCCATCTTGTGGATTTGGTTCTCTTCGGATTAACCCCTGATTTTCCATTGCCTTTAGGGTGCGTGACAAACTTGTAGATTCCATACCCATTCTAGGGCCCAGAGAGGTAGAGGGAACGCCTTCTTCAGTATCAATACTCAAAAGTGTCAATCCAGTGGCCATCGTAGCTCCATATCGAGAAGCTTCTTCATTGTACATTTTGGAGACTGCTTGCCAAGTTGCACGTAAAAAATGATCGATTGTTTTTGTTCGCATAGAGCCAAATGTAATAAAAAATATTATGCATGCATAATAAATAAGAAAAAAAAGGTTTAGCTGTAAATCTCTTTGATGAGGTTATCGTATTTTTCAGCTATGATTTTTCTTTTGAGCTTCATTGTAGGGGTGAGGTGGCCAGAATCGATACTCCAAATATCATCTGTAAGTTTGAATTTCTTTACTTTTTCCCATTGCGCAAAATTGACATTTGCACTTTCGATATCGTTTTTGATTTGATCAATAACTTTTTGATCTTGGATTAGTTGCTTGGCAGTTTTTGGATTTTCAACATTACCCATCCACTCGTTTACAGCTTCAAAGTTGAGTTGAACAAGCGCCGAAGGGAATTTTTGGTTTTCGCCTACTACCATCACTTGATCAATCAGGGTTGATTGTTTAATCACGTTTTCGATCACTTGGGGTGCTACATATTTCCCCCCCGAAGTTTTAAACATCTCTTTCTTGCGATCTGTGATCTTCAAAAATCCATCTTCGTCCACATGCCCAATATCACCTGTATGGAAATAGCCATTTTTGATGACTTCATCAGTGAGCTCTTGATTTTTATAATACCCCATCATTACATTGGGTCCTTTGCAAAGAATCTCACCGTCCTCGGCGATTTTAACCCGTACATGCTCGACCACTTTGCCAACGCTACCGATCCGAAATTTCCCCTCTCTCATGTCGTTTACTGAGATTACTGGCGAGGTTTCAGTAAGTCCATATCCTTCAACAACCGTAAGCCCAGCTGCCGTAAAAACTCTGGCAAGGCGCGGTTGTAAGGCAGCGCTCCCAGACGCAATCAACTTGAGATTACCGCCTAGTGCAGCTTTCCATTTTTTGAAAATCAAAGCGCGAGCGATTGAGAGTTTAAGACTGTATGCCAATCCATTCTTTTTGTAGGGCTCATAAGCGAGTCCCACATCGACAGCCCAGTTGAATAATTTCTTTTTGACACCTGTTAGTGTTTGCCCTTTACCATAGATTTTGTCATATAATTTTTCCAATAATCGAGGAACAGCAGTCATCACATCTGGGTTGACCTCATTTAGATTTTCTCCAATGGTTTCCAGTGATTCGGCAAAATGTACCTCTGTTGATGTAATTTGATAGAGATACATCAACATTCTTTCATATATATGACATAGCGGTAAAAAGCTCAATGCGACTGCTTTACCATATTCAAGTGGTAAGCGTTTTTGTGCAGCAAATACGTTGGAGACAATATTGTTATGACTCAACATCACGCCTTTGGGCGTTCCCGTAGTACCTGATGTGTAGATAATGGTTGCCAAGTCCTGGGGTAGTACAGACTCTTTAATTGCAATCACTTTTGGTTGATGAGCGGCGTCTCTTCCAAGTTTGAGAACCTCCGTCCAATGCTTACATCCCTTGATCTCATCAAAGCTGTAGACTTCCTTCAAATTGGGGCATTCTTTTCGAATGGATTTGATTTTATCAAAAACCTCTTGATCCGAAACAAAGCAGTATTTAGACTCAGAGTGATTGATAATATATGCATAATCTTCTGCGGTGATAGTTGGATAAATTGGAACATCAATTCCGCCAATTTGAAGAACCCCGATATCAACAATACACCACTCTGTTCGGTTGTTAGAAGAAATGATAGCGACCTTATCACCTTTGCTCAAACCAAGCTGGAGTAAACCGCGGCTGATTTGGTTTGATTGCTCTAAAAATTCTTCAGAAGAAGTAGAGACCCATTTGCCATTGTATTTGGTATTCAAGGCACGTTTTACAGGTAAAGTCTTTACTTGATTATCGAGAATGTCAAACAAGCGAGTCGGTGCGTTCAATTCTATTTATTATTCTATGCTTGATAACAAATATGCATTTATTTATCGAAAAGAAAAAATAATTGACTTTCTAGTTAGCTGTCTGAAACCACTTGAAAGCATCTATAAAGGCCTGAATCCAAGGCGAAACTGTATCTGATTTCCGCTCCTCTGGATAATGTGCCCAGTTCCATGGAAATATCGAACGCTCTAAATGCGGCATCATCACAACATGACGCCCATCATCACTGCTCAGTATGGCGGTTCCATAATCTGACCCATTGGGGTTTGAGGGATACTGATCATAGGAGTAGTTACCGACAATTTGATAATCAGTTTGGTTTTGAGGAAGTTTAAATCGCCCTTCTCCATGTGCAGACCAGATACCGAGTCTGGAACCACTTAAACCTTGAAATAAAACGGTATTGTTGGGTTGAATATCAATTGTACTAAATACACATTCAAATTTTCCAGAAAGGTTATGACGCATTTTAGGTTTTTGATCATGGGTTGGGTGCAAAAGCCCCAATTCGATAAAAAGCTGACAACCATTACAAACACCAAGTGAAAGGGTGTCTGGACGATTAAAAAAATCAGTAATCGCTTTTTTAGCAAGAGCATTGTAGGTGAACGTGCCTGCCCATCCTTTTGCAGAGCCTAGGACATCTGAGTTTGAGAACCCGCCGACAGCGACGATGAGTTTCACATCTGTGAGATCCTCACGTCCAGTCATCAAATCTGTCATATGAATGTCTTTGACCTCAAAGCCTGCGAGATCCATCATGTAGGCCATCTCTCGCTCAGAGTTACTCCCTTTTTCGCGAATAACGGCTGCCTTGATGCGTTTCCCCTCATCAACAACGGGAAGCTTTCCATTAAATGAAGTTGGAAAAGTAAAGCGTAATGGGGTTTTGTCTATACTTTCAAATCGTTCTTTTGCTTTAGCGGGGTCGGTTTGGTTTTTGTCCAACAGAAAGGAGGTGGTCATCCAATGTTTTCTGTACGTTGGAATATCGAACCCAAAGGAACTATTAGCGCATTTTACATTTAGCACATCTGATTCGTTGGCTTCTCCGATTTCTACAATAGAAACTCCTTTGTCAATGAGATACTTTACACTCTCTGCACTGGCTTGAATCACAACAGCAGGATTTTCTGCGAAAAAAATACGCTCGTCAAATGCAGACAAATCAATCTGAAGACCAACTCTATTTTCAGCCAAGCACATTTCTAGTAAAGTGGTAATCAGTCCACCCGAACCGATATCATGTCCAGCAAAAAGCCCCTCGTGCTTTATAAGTTCTTGTAAGGCGTCAAAGTTCGTTTTAAATTGCGTTGCATCACTGACGTCAGGAGCTTGACTTCCCACACAATTTTGCATTTGCGCGTAGGCAGATCCGCCAAGATGATAACTGGAATCACTCATCGAAACATAGTAGAGCTTACCCTGATTCGGTCGTGCCATCGGCCGAACGACTCTTTTGATATTACTGCAAGCTGCAGATGCCGAAATAATTACTGTCCCTGGAGCAAGTACTTCTTTACTACTATACTTTTGCTTCATCGAAAGGGAATCTTTCCCCGTTGGGATATTGATGCCCAAAGAAATGGCAAAGTCTGCACAGGCCTCAACCGCATTGTATAAGCGTGCATTTTCACCAGTATTGTTACAAGGCCACATCCAGTTGGCTGACAAACTCACTGCTGAAAGTCCATTTTCCAAAGGAGCCCAAACAAGATTTGTCAAGGCCTCTGCAATGGATATTCGGCTTCCAGCAGCCGCATCGATCAAAGCAACTGCTGGCGCATGTCCTATCGAAGTCGCAATTCCTTTTTCTCCTTGATAGTCTAGGGCAACAACCCCACAATTGGCTAAAGGCAGTTGAAGAGATCCTACCGTTTGCTGCTGGGCAACGCGACCACCCACACAGCGGTCAACTTTGTTGGTAAGCCAATCTTTGCAGGCCACACTTTCCAGCTGGAGTAAATTCTCGACGTCTTTGTAAACGTCTTGTATTTCAAAGGCAACAGCAGAAAATCGATTTTCTTGGTTTTGATCGACTAAAATCGTTTTGGGTGTCTTTCCAAAAAAATCATCAATCGATAAGTCAATGGGTTTGGTACTGGTTTTCTGAGATTCAACAACAAAATGATTGTCTTCAGTAATAACCCCAACATCGAAAAGCGGGGCGCGCTCCCGTTCTGCAATTTTTCGAAGTCGAGGAAGATCTTTTTCGCTGACAATCAGCCCCATCCGTTCTTGCGATTCATTCCCAATAATTTCTTTTGCAGATAGTGTCTTATCTCCAACAGGTAAAGCATCGAGATCAATTGTTCCGCCTGTGTCTTCAACCAGTTCCGAAAGACAGTTGAGATGCCCACCTGCTCCATGGTCGTGAATGGAGATAATGGTATTTTTCTCAGACTCTGTAAGGGCTCGAATGACATTGGATACCCGTTTTTGCATTTCTGGGTTGGAGCGCTGGACAGCATTGAGCTCAATTCCAGAAGAAAAAGCCCCAGTATCTGCTGAGGATACGGCTGCACCCCCCATTCCAATACGGTAATTGTCACCACCGAGGATCACAATCCGATCCCCTTTTTTTGGTATTCTTTTCGCACTGTGATCGGCATGAGCATAGCCAACACCACCAGCGAGCATGATCACTTTGTCAAAACCAACAGTTTGCCCGTTTTCTTCATGCTCAAAGGTCAATAGAGAACCCGTTATAAGGGGTTGTCCAAATTTATTTCCAAAATCACTTGCTCCATTCGATGCCCGAATCAAAATGTCGAGTGGGGTTTGGTAGAGCCAATCACGGGCTGGGTTTTGTTCCCAAGGACGATCAGATTTGATGCGCGGATAGGATGTCATATAAACAGCAGTTCCCGCTAAAGGAATCGATCCTGTACCGCCTGCCATACGATCTCTAATCTCTCCACCCGAACCCGTAGCTGCCCCACTAAAGGGTTCGACCGTAGTGGGAAAATTATGTGTTTCTGCTTTGAGAGAAATGATCGATGGGATTTGTTTTTTCTGGTAAGCACTCGCTCGATCTGGATCTTGTGGAGCAAACTGCTCAATGGTAGGCCCTTTGATAAATGCAACATTGTCTTTGTATGCCGATACCAAATTTTCAGGATGTTTTTTTGATGTGTTTTTGATTAGCGAAAACAACGAATCCTTTTGTTCGATACCGTCAATGTGGAATGCTCCATTAAAAATTTTGTGCCGGCAATGCTCTGAATTAACTTGAGAAAAACCAAACACCTCCGAGTCGGTGAGAGGACGATCCAGCTGCTCAGCCAGTTGCTCAAGATAACGGACTTCATCTGGGTTTAGCGATAGCCCTTCCGCCAAATTATATGCCGAAATATCATCGATTTCACGAATGGGTTCGGGGCTAATTTCAACGGTAAATAAATTTTGGCTTAAGCTTTCGAAGCGCTCCGAAATCATGGGGTCAATGGTCATGTCTGCCTGTAGAGGAGTAAATTGTTCAATTCGAATTATTTCCTCGATTCCCATATTTTGTGTGATTTCAACAGCATTGGTACTCCAAGGCGTTACCATACTTACGCGCGGCCCAACAAAAACACCATCGATCTTGAGGGTGTTTAAATATGGTTGGTCTCCAAATAGCCAGCTGAGTTTTGATATGCTCTCTGGATCGATTGCTTTTTGTGTCTGTAAAGCAAATATGCGTTGGGTTGTATCCCCAAAAAAACAAATCATAAACACATGATTGATTTACAAAAATAATTAAATGATTGCTTGTTACTGAAGGATCGTGACGGGAAAGTACTAAGGGTTTCCACTGAGTTATCAACAATCACGATCGAACGATTCTCGCCATATAAAATCCGTCAAATCCAGACTTAGCAGGACTGATAAGCTGCTCTTTTTCAAGACTAAACTGTTTTCCGACTTCCGATTGAAGAAAGCTCTCAACCTGACTTTGGTTTTCCTCTTTCAAAATCGAACAGGTAGCATAAACAAGTTTTCCACCTGGTTTGACCATAGTCGCATAGGTATGTAGGATGTATTCTTGTGTTTGTTTGACGCGTTTCAAAAAATCGGTATTAATTTTCCATTTCGCATCGGGATTGCGACGCAAAACACCCAAGCCAGTACATGGAGCATCAATCAACACGCGGTCTGCACGACCATGAAGCTTTTTGATCACTTTGTTGGATTTGATATGCCGTGTTGTGATATTGTGTGCTCCAGCTCGTCTTGCTCGGCGTTTGAGTTCGTGGAGTTTATGGGGATAAATATCTAGTGCAGTGAGTTGACCTTTATTTTCCATCAAAGCAGCAAGGTGTAAACTTTTCCCTCCTGCACCTGCGCAGGCATCAATTACTTGCATTCCTGGATTCACCTCTGTAAAGCTAGCTACCAGTTGTGAGGAGGCATCTTGGACTTCGAATAAGCCTCTTTGGAAAGCATTCGTTTCAAATACATTGGCTCGTTCTTGCAGGATGAGCGCATCTGGATAGTTCTGATGTGAAACCGTTTCGATTCCCTCGGCTGCCAATTCATTTTGAAGCGTTTTTTGGTTGGTTTGCAATCGATTGACACGCAAAACCACACTCGCTTGGGTGTTGAGAGCATCGATTTCTTGTTTCCATTGGGCTTCCCCAAAGTTTGCAACGCCAAGCTCGTCTAGCCAATCCGTAATCGAGCATACGATGGCTCGATGTTGTTGGAGGCCGTCGAACCTCCCTTTGATTCTTCGCGCAGGTGTACCTCGAACTTCATCCCAACCTGGTAGTGGTATGCCCTGCAATACCCATCTCACTGATAGAAGTCGCCAAAGATCGACCTTGGCATATGGTTCTTTCACACCAGCCAGTTCGGCATACAATCGCTTCCAACGAATGATTTCGTAAGTGTTTTCTGCAATAAATCCACGATCTCGCTTGCCCCACCGTTTATCGGACTTCAGCATTTTCGCAATGACTTTGTCTGCTTGAAGATCTTGATTGAAAATGCTATTCAGACAGTTGATAACTGCTACTGCAAGGTTTTTATGAAGCCGAATAGGCTTGTGGTTTTCCTTCATCGAGTGGATTATTGAAAAGATTGAAGTTCGATGAGCTTTTTGTAAGTCCCTTTTTTTGCAATCAATTCTTCATGTGTTCCTTTTTCTGCAATTTTACCGTTTTGTAAAACGACGATTAAGTCCGCATTTTGGATGGTTGATAGTCGGTGAGCAATGACAAGTGAAGTTCTGCTTTTCATCATTTTGATAAGGGCTTCTTGCACCAATCGCTCAGACTCTGTGTCTAAGGCAGAAGTGGCTTCGTCTAATATCAGAATTTCTGGATTTTTGAGCACAGCTCGTGCGATAGACAGTCTCTGTTTTTGTCCGCCTGAAAGCTTATTCCCTTGATCTCCAATGCTCGTATCAAATCCTTTGGGAAGTGCCTCAATAAATGAAAGTGCGTTGGCAATTTCTGCAGCATTCTTCAGCTCTTTTTCGGTCGCATCAGGCTTTGCAATTCGTAGATTATTGGCAACTGTATCGTTGAATAAAATGGAATCTTGCGTCACAATTCCCATAAGAGAGCGCAGGTCATTTTTTGTAAATTGACGAATATCCGTTCCATCGATGGATATGCTACCTTCATTGACATCATAGAACCGTGGAACAAGATTTGCAATGGTTGATTTACCGCCACCCGATGGTCCAACGAGCGCAACTGAAGATCCTTTTGGAATGGTCAAGTTTAGTTTGTCAATCACAAGTTCATCCTCATAAGCAAAGGAAACCTCGTTAAACCTAACTCCTTTGTTGAATGCACTCATTTTTTTAGGTTTTACAGGGTCAACGATCGGATTGGGTGTTTCCAGTACTTCGAGGATGCGAGCAGCTGCAGCATTTCCTTTTTTGATGCTATAAAGGGCCTTACTGATTCCTTTTGCGGGTGTTAGCACCCCATAGGCGAGTCCTAAAAAGGTGATAAACGCAGCTGCATTGAGTTGTTTTTCGACAAGCACCAAGCTACCACCATACCAGAGTAAAACTGCAAAGACACTGATTCCCAAAAACTCACTCAACGGGCTTGACAAATTCATGCGATTGATCAGACTGTTGGACAATTTAAACAAACGCTGATTTGTATCTCTAAATTTGGACTGAAATGACCCCTCTGCACGAAAGGCCTTGATTATATTTAATCCACTGATTGTTTCCTCGATCTTTGCGAGTACTTCCCCCACTTCAACTTGAACCTTATTTGACTTGGGTTGTAGCGTTTTTCCAATTCGAGTTATCAGAATTCCAGCAAAGGGTACAAAAAGTAAAACAAACAAAGTCAGCTTCGCACTAATGCTAAACATCATAAGTAGAGCAAAGACGATGGTTAGGGGTTCACGAATGAGCAATTCGATAATAGACAAAAAGCTGTATTGGATTTCTGTAACATCGTTTGAAACACGTGACATCAAATCTCCCTTACGCTTTTCTGTAAAATGTGCCATAGACATCTTGGTGATGGTATTGTAAAGAGCAATGCGGATGTCTTTTAGAATGCCGTTTCGTAAAAATGTAATAAAGAAAAGCGCGATATAGTTAAAAAGGTTTTTCAACAGAAAAGTCACTAATATCAATGAAATGACCAGGAGTAAAGCACGCTGTGGGTCTTCACCAGCATAGCGTGTGACTTCAAAGCTCATCCGATCAGACACATAGGTTTTAAAATCCAAAGCACTAGAAAATGACGGCTTGGTATAGACTGATCGATTTTCTCCAAATAAGACTTCTAACATGGGCATCAATACCAAAAACGAAAAGGCATTGAAAAAAGCGTATAAGACATTGAAAAAAATATTCAAAGCCATGTACTTGGAGTATGGCTTAGCAAACCGAAAAATTTTCCAAAAATATGTCATGCTGTTAATCCTAAGTCACCGCACATCCGATCGATTTTTGCAATCAAAACAGAGCGGATATCATCGTATTCAGATTGTTTAGGAAGCGGGCTGTTCACACTAAAATAAAACTTGATTTTAGGTTCTGTTCCACTTGGTCGAACTGCAACCTTGGCACCATCTTCTGTCGTAAATATAAGAACATCTGATTTGGGGAGGTTTATGATTTCTTTTTTACTCTCAATGCAATTGTGCAGGACGCCAACTTTAAAATCTTCAATGGTTTTGATTCGCACTCCACCGATTTGCTCAGGAGGGGATTTGCGAAGATTTTCCATCATTTGCTGAATTTGGAAAACACCTTCTTTTCCTTTTTTGACAAATGACACAAGCTTTTCCTGAAATAAACCATAGGCTTTATAAGCTTTAAGCAATTGGTCGAAAAAGCTTTCTCCATTTGATATGGCAGTAGATGCGACCTCACAAGCCAGTAGGGCTGCAGTAACAGCATCTTTATCGCGAACAAAATCTCCGACCATAAACCCAAAACTCTCCTCGCCACCACCTAGAAATTTTTCACTTGGATAATCTTCAATCATTTTGGCAATCCATTTAAATCCTGTGAGTCCGATTTTACAATCGACATTGTAGTGCGACGCCAACACTGACATCATCGGAGTAGAAACGACCGTTGACCCAATAAAGTAGTCCTGATTTTGCTCTCGCTTAACCCGGTCGAGGATAAACTGTGTCATCACAATCATCGTTTGATTGCCGTTGAGCAATTCCATTTCACCCTTGTGATTGCGAACTGCAATTCCCAATCGGTCTGCGTCGGGGTCTGTCCCAATCACAATATCGGCTTGGACTTCTTCAGCTTTTTGGAGTGCCATTGCGAGTGCGGCTGGCTCCTCTGGGTTGGGAGAGTCCACCGTTGGAAAATCCCCATCTGGCTCGGCTTGCTCTTCAACGATATGGACTTGCGTGTAACCAGCTTTTTGCAAAACAGCAGGAATAGCCGTGATCGAAGTCCCGTGTAAAGAGGTAAACACAACTTTGAGTTGCGAGCGATCTCCGTCACCTAAACGCCCATTGATGACACATGCATTTTGAAACGCCTCATCGATGTTTTTATCTATCAGAGTGATATTCTCGTGTTTTGCAGCAAATTGAATGTCTGAAAAATCAACGGCATTAATTTCATCAATAATGGCTTTGTCATGCGGAGGTACGATCTGACCTCCATCTTCCCAATATACCTTGTATCCATTGTACTCTGGCGGGTTATGGGAAGCAGTGAGTACCACTCCACACTGCGCACCCAGTTCTCGAACAGCAAAGGAAATCTCTGGTGTGGGTCGAAGTGCAGAAAAGAGATAGACATCGATATCGTTAGATGAGAAAATATCAGCAACGGTTTGCGCAAGCGTGTCACTCTGGTGTCTGCAATCATAGCCAATAATCACTTTGGCTCTTTTTTCTGGGAAGCTCTTTTTGATATAATTGCAAAGACCTTGGGTATTTCGTCCAAATGTATAGCGATTCACTCTGTTGGTACCGACCCCCATGATTCCACGCATTCCCCCAGTTCCAAAGGAAAGATCCGTATAAAAGGCATCCTCGAGTGCTTTTGGATTGCTGAGAAGGGCATTGACATTCTCTTGGGTTTCCTTGTCGAAAGGGACTTGTTGCCATTTGGCAACTTGATCCATAAAGTTGTGATTCATCAAATTCGATTACAAGCGGTAAATTTAGGTAATCCTTTCGTTATTTATCGCTTCACAGTGTTTCGCGAATCCGATAATTTGGGGTTTTGTTTCGACTTCGCATAAAAAGCTCTGCTAAAAACCCAGCCAGGAAAAACTGACTCCCCAAAATCATGGTCGTCAAAGCCAAGTAAAATTCAGGTCTATCGGTGATTAGACGTCCTTTGGTTTCCAAATAGAGTTTGTCAATCCCCAAATACAAGGCAAAGCCAAATCCCGTGACGAGCATCAAGGAGCCAATCAGACCGAAAAAATGCATGGGACGCTTTCCAAACCGCTGAACAAATAACAGCGTAACAAGGTCTAAAAACCCTTTTATAAAGCGATCTGCACCAAATTTGGTTTTTCCATATTTTCGAGCACTGTGTTGTACAACATGCTCACCAATGGCGCGATATCCAGCATGCTTGGCCAATAAAGGAATATAGCGGTGCATCTCACCATGTACTTGTATGGCTTTTACCACTTCCTTTTTGTATGCCTTTAACCCACAATTGAAATCATGCAGTGGAATGCCAGAAAATTGGCGGGCAGCCCAATTGAAAAATTTTGATGGAATGGTTTTGCCAAAAAGCGGGTCATGCCTTACTTTTTTCCAACCGGAAACCACATCGAGATTTTCTTTGATTAACAACTTGTAGATTGCTGGTAATTCTTTAGGATTGTCTTGCAAATCCGCATCCATGGTAAAGACAACATCCCCCTGGGCGAGATCAAAACCCACATGTAGGGCTTGGGATTTTCCAAAGTTTCGTGTGAATTTTACTGCGCGAACACTTGCATCATTTTTAGCAGTGGAACGCACAAATTCCCAACCCTTGTCTTGACTCCCATCATCAACAAAAATCAACTCATATGACCATATTGTGGACGCCAATACGTCTGTGAGTTGTTGATAAAGCTCTGGTAGTGATTCCTCTTCGTCTAAAAAGGGAATTACTACAGATACATCCATATGAGTTGGTTTGCTCACTAGCGACCTATGCTTGGTTTCTTTTGGTAAATAATCCAGTTAAACATCCAACAATCAGACCAAAAAAACAAGAACTAATTAAAGTAATCGGATAGATCATCCAAAAAAATTGGGCCTGCATATCAATTTGTTGTTGAATCTGATCGGAGGTCATCTGAGGAAACCTTTCTGTAAGTTGTTTTGCTGAAACCTCATTACCAAATTTTTCAACAAAATCCGGCTCAATGACATTAGTAAATATGAGCAGATAAAACACTCCAATTAGCCCAGAGACTAAGGCGGTTCCAATGCCGATTTTTAGAGATTGTCTTAAACTTAATAGCCCTCCATTTGCAGTTCGAAAACTGATAATGGCGATAATAATACAAGCCGCAGACACGACATAATTGACAATCTGAGGAACGCTAGAACCCGAGTATGTCAGGTCCATAAAATGAATCATCAAGCTAAAAGCAATGGTGATAATTGAGATGATTATGCCATACTTATAGGCAAAGGAACGAATGGTAGGCGTGCTTGTTTGCATGATATTTTGTTTGATTTTATGGTAAAATTAGGAAAAACCATTAAATTTGCGCTCATTTTAATTATAATCAAAGCATGAAATCAGGTATTCATCCCGAAAATTACAGATTAGTAGCTTTCAAAGATATGTCTAACGACGATGTTTTTATTACCAAGTCAACTGCCAATTCAAAAGAGACGATCGACGTTGATGGTGTTGAATATCCTTTGATCAAGCTTGAGATTTCGCGAACATCACACCCATACTACACTGGTAAAGCCAAATTGGTTGATACCGCTGGACGAATTGATAAGTTCAAAAACAAATACGCAAAGTTTAAAAAGTAAACTTTTCACAAATCGAACCTCTCATTCGAGAGGTTTTTTTATTTTTAGACTTTACGACTACCCATGCACATCCGATTGTTTGATGGAAAAGACAGAGAGCATTTGCTCCCGTTTGTTTATTTGCGTCCTGTAGCCGATGTATTTATGGGAGCTCTCACATTTCGAGATCGATGGAAACATTTACTAGCAGATTCGGTTAGCGTTGAAACAGTCGACAGTTTGCAGGAGTCCGAAGAATCAACCCCCGATCGTTGTGTGCTTGCCGCTTTGCTTCCAACAACAAGTTTTGTAGAAGCAGTTCAGTCATTGACACCCAATCAAAAATTGGTTTGTGATGGTTTGGTTTTGGCATATCATGGCGAACTTCCTTCCAATGACCCAGCTCTTGCTTCTTATCAAAGCATTTCTATCGATCAATCAGCGTTTACCCATATCAAACATTCATGGGACATTTTCTTGTGCAATGTGCATGCTCTTGCGCATGATATCCCGTTGTTGTCAAAAAATCGAATTTCAAATGCGATTTCAGACACCAATTTGACCATTGGTGTCGGCTCGATTTTTATTGGCTCGCAAGTCAATATGGAAGGGGTTACCCTAAATACTACCGATGGTCCAATCTTTATTGATGAAGGCGCTACCATCATGGAAGGGTCTTTGTTGAGAGGGCCTTTGTATGTCGGGAAAAATAGTGTGATTAAAATGAGCACCAAGGTTTATGCGAACTGCTCCATTGGTCCAAGTGTTAAAGTCGGTGGCGAAATCAACAATGTGGTCTTTTTTGGAAATAGCAACAAAGGGCATGATGGCTTTTTGGGCAATGCGGTGATCGGGGAGTGGTGCAATATTGGCGCAGGAACCGATGCTTCCAATCTAAAAAATGATTATGGACTCGTACGGGTTTGGGATTATGCAAGTGGCAATTTCGCCAAAACAGACTTACAGTTTTGTGGACTTTTGATGGGCGATCACTCCCAATGTGCAATTCAAACTACTTTTAATACGGCTACGGTTGTGGGGATTTGTTGTAACTTATTTGGTCATGGATTTCCACGTCAGTTTATCCCCAGTTTTTCAAGAGGAGGCGCACAGGGGTTTGCCGAAAATCGATTGGATAAAGTCATCGAAACTGCAATAGCAATGAAGAAACGTAGGGGCATTGATTTTACTTCTGCTGATCACGATCGCTTACAAGATATTTTTCAAAAGACTGCCAGCTTCCGAAATTAATTCGGGTTTACTTTTTTTACATTTCGCAAGTCAAGCATATTCACTGGATTGGGAATCATTCCCTCCACATTTGGGTGGACAAACCGAAGAACCTCATCATAATACAATAGGATAAAAGGGGCTTGATCGACGAGTTGTTGGTCTAATCGTGAAATCAACGCATTGCGGCGATTCGTATCTAACTCCTCAGCAACCGCTTTGTATCCTTGGTCAAAAGCATTGCTGTTAAAGTGAGTATAATTTGGGCCATTGGGTGAAAAATTATCCGATTGATAGGGGAGAAGATAGTTCTCAGGGTCGGGGTAATCGGCAACCCAACTGGCGCGAAACAATTCCAATTTTCCATTTGACTTGGCTTCCCGCAAGGCCGCTGGAGGCATCACTTCGATTTTGATGGTAATCCCGATTTGTTGGTAAACATTTTGAAGGTATGTACACAAATCAACGTAGTTGGCGTCGGTTGCCAAGGTCAGTGTGGGCGTCTGGATACCCGTGTCATTTCGAAACTGATCGACCAATTCTTTCGCTTTTTCGGGTTCATAGGCATATCCCTTTACATTGAAATCATCATTTAGCCCATCGGGGATAAAGCCTTTGTTTGCAGGACGTCCGATATTGTTTTTTAAAAATCGAATCATCTCCTCGCGATCGAGACCATAGTTCAGTGCTTTGCGAAGAGCAAGGGATTGAATTTCGGGAAGTTCAGCATCCAAATAAATGCCGATGTACTCCGTGTTGAGGTAGGGAGAACGAAGAAGTTTGACCTTGTCGACGTACTTTGCTTGCAGTTGCCCTTTTTTGTCGAGGAGTTCATCTTTATAAGATGCATCTAGGGAGTTGATCATATCCAGTTTCCCTTGGATAAACAATAGAAATTCACTTTGCTTATCGGGTACAAAAGTGATGGCCACTGATTCGAGGTGTGGTAGGCGATCTCCATTCTGCTCTTTTTCGAAATACAAGGGATGTTTTCGCAGCACCATTTTGAGATTTTGCTTCCATGCCTTTACATAAAAGGGTCCTGTACCGATGGGTTGAACGCCGATGGTGCTTTGGGGGTCGTTTCCAAGTTCTTTTGGGAGTACGCTGAGGTATTTCATGCTGAGAATCCCCAAAAATGGACTAAACGGATTTGTCAGCTCGATTTTTAGCGTATGGTCGTCTATGGCTTCATAGCTTTTTACGCTTTCGAGGGTCCACAGACCAGGTGATGCGATGGATTTGTCTCGAATCCGATCAAAGCTATACACAAAGTCACTGGCGGTTACCGTTCTTGTTTGTTGATCTCCAAAGATTTCGGACTCATGAAAATAGGCATCATCACGCAGGTAAAAGACATAGGTTTTGGCATCTTCAGAAATCTCCCAATGTGTGGCGATATCGGGTTGAATAGCAAGCTTATGATCGAGTCGTACAAGACCGTTGAAAATTTGATTCATCGCCCAAATACTTCGTAAATCTCGGGCGTAGGCAGGGTCTAGGGTATTGATATTTTCATGAACATTAAGACGAAACACCTTGTGGGAATCCATCGCCACATTGGGAGAGCAACCAGTTAACAGGCCAATGAGAATGGAAATAGATCCAATCAAAATCAATTGATATTTTTTGTTCCTTTTCAAGGATATTATATTTGCACCATAAAAATAAACCAATTCATCATAAGTCTTGACACCTGCTACTGTTGCTTTTCAAACCTTGGGTTGTAAACTCAATTTTTCAGAGACCTCTACTTTGGCACGTAAGTTTGTTGCGGCAGGTTATGAGCGCGTTCCTTTTGAAATGAATGCAGACGTTTATGTTATTAATACTTGCTCAGTTACAGAGAATGCAGATAATAAGTTTACCGCCCTTGCTCGTCAAACACGTCAGCGCAATCCTGATGCTTTTTTGATTGCGGTTGGGTGTTTTGCGCAACTCCAACCAGAAGAGATCGCGAAAGAGGATAGCGTTGATTTGGTATTGGGCGCAAAAGAAAAGTTTGATATCATTTCGTATTTGGGTGATTTGTCTAGACCTGAACAAACGCAAGTTCACGCTTGTGCCATTGAAGAGACAGACACCTATGTTGGGAGTTACGCCATTGGCGAGCGAACACGTGCTTTTTTAAAGGTGCAAGATGGTTGCGATTATAAATGTACCTATTGCACGATTCCACAAGCTCGTGGAATTTCACGAAGTGATACCTTAGACAATGTGATTCGCCAAGCAAAAGAGATTGTCAGTCAGGGGATCAAGGAAATTGTATTGACGGGGGTCAATATTGGTGACTATGGCAAGGGAGAGTTTGGCAATAAAAAGCACGAGCACACTTTTTTTGAATTGGTTCAAGCTCTTGATAATGTTGAGGGAATCGAGCGTTTTCGGATTTCTTCTATCGAGCCCAACCTATTGTCAGAAGAGTTAATCGACTTTGTTGCGCATTCAAAGCGGTTTGTTCCCCACTTTCATATTCCTCTGCAAAGTGGGAATAACGAAATTTTGGGGCAAATGCGTCGGCGTTACCAGCGCGAATTGTATGTCGATCGGGTCAATCAAATCAAACGTTTGATGCCTGACGCTTGCATAGGTGTGGATGTTATTGTTGGTTTTCCTGGAGAATCAGATCAACACTTTCTAGATACCTATGCATTCTTAGTTGACCTCCCAATATCTTACCTTCACGTTTTTTCCTATTCCGAACGACCCAATACACCGGCTGCTGAGATGGAAAACCAAATATCAAAGTCGATAAAAAACAAGCGATCTAAGATGTTGCGCGGCTTGTCTGCCAAAAAGCGGTATGCCTTTTACGATAGTCAACTCCAAAAAACAAAAACCATCCTTTTTGAAGCGGAGAACAAGGAAGGATACATCCATGGATTTACAGAAAATTATGTAAAAGTCAGAATACCATGGGACCCTGCCCTTCAAAATCAGACCATACAAGCTACCCTAGCTGAGATTGATCAGAAGGGGATGGTGAGACTCGCCTAAAATGTTTTGGTTTAGATTCGAACGCCAACAGGAAGCATACTGCGATACCTCTTGTTTTTTCTAATAAAACTGACGATTTCAGGGCTAGTCGGCATCATACTTACGTTGCGATCTTCGATAATGGAAAGAACTTCTTTAATGAACTCTTCCTTAAAAGATGCGTCTTCGTGATTTTGAGGTAAAATCAGCTTCGTCAGAAAAATCTTTCTCTCTTGCTGAGCGTACTCAATCTTAGCCAAGCCACTGGCTGTTTCGGTTTCAAATTGACGCAAAAAGGAATTGTCTGTAATTTCCATATAGTCTAATTTTCTGCAAATTTAAGCAAAATAAAAAAGACTGTAGTTTTGTAGTGTCATGAATGAAAAAATACATGTGTATTGTATGCCAGGAATGGCAGCAAATTCTAAAATTTTTGAGCACATCCGCTTGCCAAAGCCCTATGTGATTCATCTTTTGGATTGGATTGATCCGCATCAGGATGAAAGTCTCCATTCATACGCCAGTCGTATTTGTGAAAAAATTTCACACAACAACCCTGTACTTATCGGAGTTTCCTTTGGCGGAATTATCGTTCAAGAAATGAGTAAAATCATTTCTTGTAAAAAGGTTATCATCATCTCAAGTGTAAAGTCCTACAAAGAATTCCCGATTCATATTTTATTGGGCCGTAAGTCAAAAGCTTACAAATATTTTCCGACCCAATGGGTTGATAAAACAGAAGATTTTATCGGATTTGTTTTTGGTCCAGCGTTGCGAAAGAGAATGAAACTTCACAAATATTACCTTTCTGTTCGCAATAAAAATTATTTGGATTGGGCTTTGCATCATTTTTTTCAATGGGAAAGGGAGGAAGCAGACCCAGAGGTGATCCATATCCACGGCTCACTTGATGCTTTGATTCCAGTATTCAATCTAAAAAATTATATATCTGTGCCAGGTGGAACCCACGCCCTGATTTTAGTCAAAGCTTCTTGGTTAAATCAGTATTTGCCGGAGCTCATTTCAAAATAATATGCACTTTATGAACTCATTCAAAGTACTCTATTTTTTATTCGTTTTAGCCCTTTTTTCGCAATGCACAACGCTCAACTCTACATCACCCATACAGACAAACACACAAATCATTCCAACGTATCCACAGTCCATCTCCTTTGCAGGCGAAGTGGTATATCTTGACAAACACTATGTTTTGGAGAGACTCGATAGAGAGTTATTGGTCAACAACTTTTGGCATTCGAATAGCATATTGGTTTTAAAACGTGCCGCTAAATATTTCCCCATTATCGAACCCATATTACAAGAAAATGGCATACCAGATGATTTTAAATATTTGGCTGTCATCGAAAGTGGTTTGACTCATGTTGTTTCCCCTGCTGGGGCGGAGGGGTTTTGGCAATTCATGCCACAAACGGCTAGAGATTACGGATTGGAAGTCAATGGAGATATCGATGAACGCCTTCACCTGATCAAGGCCACGGAAAGCGCAGCCGCTTATCTCATAGATGCCTATGCGGAGTTTGGAAATTGGACTTTGGCAGCTGCAGCATACAATGCGGGTGTGCAACGAATCAAGTATTCATTGGAGAAACAACAAACAAAGTCTTATTACGATTTACATCTCAACGAAGAAACCTCTCGATACATGTATCGAATACTAGCGACAAAACTGATCTTTGAATCTCCAGAAAGGTATGGTTTTGTGATTCCGAAAGCGCAAACTTATCTTTTTCCAAATACCAAATTGGTAAAAGTGAGTACATCTCCAATCGATTGGGTTGCCTTTGCACAATCTCAAAATATGAGCTATGCAGACTTTCGAGAACTGAATCCTTGGATCAAGGGGTATCAACATTCCAATCGGAACAATAAAGAATACGAAATCAGGATATTTGTGGACTAAATGCGCTTGAGCTGTTGCTGCATCATTTTGATTTGTTCGCCCATCATGCCTTGCTTGTCAAGTTTTTTTGCTTCTTTGAGTAAGGCAGTTGCTTCTCGCTTTCTTCTTTTTTGCATCGCAATTCCTGCGAGACTGAGTTTGGCCATGGCCATATCGTGTTTCATATTGAGTCCAAGCGCAATCGCTTTTCGGAAATATTTCTCCGCTTGGGTGAGATTGGACTGCGATGTGATGACCCCTTTAATAAAATTGAAGTAGCCCACTTGTTTGGTGGTAAGCGCAGCTTCCGGGTTGTTGATTCGGTTCAACCACTTTTCGGTACCCTTAAAATCTTGTTTTCGCATGCGGAGAAAAGCAAGTATTAGAATTTCATTCTTATAATACAATAAAATAAACATTCCAGAGAGAAAGATCAAGGCAATGCCATTGCCGATAAATTCTTCAGTAAATTGGTAAACAGCATAGCCCAAGCTGAGAATAGCGAGAACGATTTTGATAAATTTTGGAAACATCTTATTGATTTTCTGGTCAAAAATAATTAATTCTTACGGAATGCTTCTTGAAATCGCAGTTTTATATTGTATATTTGCAGCCGTTTGAGTAAGAGATACACAATATATTATGAAAAGAACATTTCAACCCTCTAAAAGAAAGCGCCGTAACAAGCATGGTTTCATGGAAAGAATGTCTTCTGTTGGTGGACAAAAAGTACTGGCCGCACGTCGTGCAAAAGGCCGAAAAAAGCTGTCTGTATCTTCTGAACCAAGACATAAAAAATAAGTGAATAAATCGTTGAAAAACAAAGGTGTTTCTATTAGTAGTAACACCTTTTTTTTATATATATTTCCACCAAAATTAACACACCACACAACTCATGCCAAAGCGTCCTGAAATAAACTCTATTCTCATAATAGGTTCAGGCCCCATCATCATAGGTCAAGCATGTGAATTCGATTATGCGGGAAGTCAAGCCCTTCGTTCTTTGCGGGAAGATGGAATCGAAACAATTCTGATCAACTCCAATCCGGCGACGATTATGACCGACCCATCTATGGCGGATCACATTTATCTAAAACCTCTCACAACCAATTCCATTCGCGAGATTCTTAAAAGGCATAAAGTCGATGCTGTTTTGCCGACTATGGGTGGCCAGACAGCCTTAAATCTTTGTATAGAAACTGACGAGAAAGGGGTTTGGGAAGAATTTGGGGTTGAAATTATTGGGGTTGATATTGATGCGATAAACATCACAGAAGACCGCGATCAATTTAAACAGTTGTTAAAAACCATTGACATTCCTGTTGCTCCAGCCAAGACTGCAACTTCCTTTTTGAAAGGAAAAGAAATTGCACAGGAGTTTGGTTTTCCACTTGTAATCCGCCCCTCCTTTACTCTTGGTGGTACTGGTGCATCTTTTGTCCACTCTGCAGATCAATTTGAAACCTTACTAACGAGAGGGTTAGAGGCCTCTCCAATTCACGAGGTTTTAATTGATAAAGCCCTTTTGGGTTGGAAAGAATACGAGTTGGAGTTACTTCGCGACAAAAATGACAATGTTGTCATTATATGTACCATTGAAAATATGGATCCGATGGGGATCCATACAGGAGATTCCATCACCGTTGCACCTGCAATGACTCTTTCCGACACAGCTTTTCAGCGCATGCGTGATATGGCCATCAAAATGATGCGAAGCATCGGAGATTTTGCTGGAGGTTGTAACGTACAGTTTGCAGTTAGCCCTGACGAGAAAGAAGAAATCATTGCCATTGAAATCAATCCACGGGTTTCCAGATCTTCTGCTTTGGCATCCAAGGCAACGGGTTATCCCATTGCTAAAATTGCTGCCAAGCTCGCTATCGGATACTCTCTTGACGAATTGAGCAATCAGATAACAGGATCAACTTCGGCCTTGTTTGAGCCAACGCTTGACTATGTGATTGTGAAAATTCCACGCTGGAACTTTGATAAATTTGAAGGATCGGAAAGAGAGTTGGGTCTGCAAATGAAATCTGTCGGAGAAGTGATGGGAATTGGAAGGTCTTTTCAAGAAGCACTTCACAAGGCAACACAATCTCTAGAAATTAAACGCAATGGCTTAGGTGCCGACGGAAAGGGATATACCAATTATGAAACGGTCATATCCAAACTCAAACACGCTTCTTGGGATCGTGTGTT
>PBNJ01000006.1 GCA_002723075.1 Flavobacteriaceae bacterium
ACAACAAGCAAAAATTCTAATTTAAAAAAACCTCAAAAATGATTTTCTGATCCGTCTCTTTCAATCGAAAGGAAGAAGCAAAGGCCATGATCTTGTCAATGCTTTCTTGTTTAGGTTGGACGTTTGAAGGTATTGGGGTTTCAGTGTAGATTTTCTCCATAAAAATACTTTACAAAGAAAACGACAACTTTTTGGGATTATTGTGTAAAAATCAAATTTCGCTCCTCGATCATCTTACGCAAGTTTATCACAGCATAACGCATCCTTCCCAAAGCAGTGTTGATGCTTACGCCCGTGTGATCGCCAATCTCTTTAAAGCTCATATCCTGAAACAATCGCATGCGTAAGACCTCTTTTTGACTGTCAGGCAGTTCTTCAATCAACAGCGAAAGGTCAGCATGAATTTGCGTTTTAATCAAGCTTTCTTCAACACTGCTACTTTTTTCGACCAAACAATCCAACACGTCAAAGTTTTCAATTTTGGATTCATACTTCGGGAGTCGGTTGATTTTGCGATAATGATCCATGATCAAATTGTGAGCAATGCGAATTACCCATGACAAAAAGCGTCCTTCGTCCTTGTATTTTCCCATGCGAAGGTTTTTAACAACCTTGATAAAGGTGTCTTGAAAAATATCGTCAGCCAAATTCGAGTCATTTAGCTTCGAGAAAATAAAGCCGTAAACGCGTTTTTGGTAACGATCTAGTAAAATAGAAAATGAATTGCTGTTTCCAGATAAAAATTGAGTAATAAGAGTAGTGTCGGAAAGGGACATAGCAGATTACGTTTTAGGTGATCAGTAAAATTTAAAAAAACGTAAACGTGTGCTATAGGCGAAAATTATCTTACAAATATATCAATTAAATTATATATCGATCACTGTAGAAAGTCAGAATAGAAATAAGTACCTTTAGCGATTCGGCAAAATTGTCGATTAAAATTTTGAATTGCGATTGAAAAAAGAGAAAAGAATTCGGGTGAAAGGCGCCCGTATGCACAACCTGAAAAATATCAATGTCGATATCCCAAGCAAAAAGCTCGTGGTGTTTACTGGTCTCTCTGGCTCAGGAAAATCGAGTTTAGCTTTTGATACCCTCTATGCAGAGGGCCAGCGGCGCTACGTGGAAAGTTTGTCGTCCTATGCACGACAATTCTTAGGTCGACTCGACAAGCCAAAAGTGGATAAAATCGAAGGTCTATCTCCAGCAATCGCGATCGAACAGAAAGTGAATAGTACCAATCCGAGATCTACAGTTGGTACCACGACAGAAATTTATGATTACCTCAAATTGCTTTTTGCTCGAATTGGCACAACCTACTCCCCCATTTCCAATGAAGTCGTCAGTAAAGACAGTGTTTCGGATATCCTCGATCAAATCAAAACCCATGAAGATGGGGCAAAATTATTTGTGCTCGCTCCAATTCATGTTGATCAGAATCGGTCTATGGATCAAATCTTAAATCTCTTTGCACAACAGGGATACGCACGAATTCAAGTCAATGGAGAAATCTTGCGGATCAGCGAAATCGAGGACAGCCCGAGGTCTGATTGTCATCTAGTCGTTGATCGAGTCATTCTCAAAAAAGACGAGGACTTCCTCAGTCGATTGGCAGACTCGTTGGAAACCGCATTTTTTGAAGGGAAAGGAGAAATCCAACTTTTATTTCCTGAAAACGACAAACAACTGCATTTCTCAAATCAGTTTGCGAGAGACGGTATCAACTTTGTCGAACCAAGCCCACACCTATTTAGCTTTAACAACCCCTTGGGAGCATGTCCAGATTGTGAGGGTTATGGTGATTTGATCGGGATCGATCATGATTTGGNCATCCCCAATACGGGCCTGTCAATCTTTGAGGATGCGGTAGCACCTTGGCGATCAACGAGTGCGAGTCGTTACAAAAAGAAGCTCATCGAAACCGCGAATTTATTTGACTTCCCAATCCACAAACCTTATTTCCAACTCAGCGAAGAACACAAAAAAGTGCTCTGGAACGGCAACAAACATTTCAAGGGGATTCACGCTTTTTTTCAAAGACTCGAAAAGAAAAACTACAAGATTCAAAATCGAGTGATGCTATCTCGCTACAGAGGACGAACAACATGCACAAGCTGTCAGGGAAAACGACTTCGGAAAGAAACACAGTATATCAAAATCAATGGGAAATCTATCAATGACTTAGTCGATATGCCGGTTGATGAGCTCCTGCATTTCATGCGAACACTACAACTCTCTACGCACGAGCTTCAAGTTGCCGAACGCTTGTTAATCGAAATCAACAATCGATTGGATTTTCTTTGTGAAGTTGGATTATCTTATCTGACGCTTAATCGGAAATCGAATAGTTTATCCGGAGGAGAATCCCAACGAATCAACTTGGCAACTTCACTTGGGAGTAGCTTGGTTGGTTCAATGTATATTCTCGATGAGCCAAGTATTGGCCTACATCCTAAAGATACCGA
Organism: Flavobacteriaceae bacterium; assembly: GCA_002723075.1. Classification (GTDB taxonomy): domain Bacteria; phylum Bacteroidota; class Bacteroidia; order Flavobacteriales; family Flavobacteriaceae; genus UBA724. The sequence continues at coordinate 2,466 of PBNJ01000006.1, forward strand.
GCGCTTGATTCGTATTTTGGAAAAGCTACGAGACTTGGGCAATACGGTAATCGTGGTGGAGCACGATGAGGATATCATACGTGCGGCGGATGAAATTATTGACCTCGGACCAGAAGCGGGTGTTTTTGGAGGTGAAGTTATTGCGCAAGGAACACTAGATACCATTTTGAAATCAAACGGCTTAACTGCTGATTATCTCAACGGTAAGCAAAACATTTCTACAATAACAAAACCTATCCAGTCCACGAAATCAATTGAGCTTATCGGTGCAAGAGAAAATAACCTAAATAATATTGATGTTCGGTTTCCACTGCATTGTATCACAGCTGTTACTGGCGTTTCGGGAAGTGGAAAAAGCACCTTAGTCAAGGGGATTCTCTGGCCAGCACTATTGCGTGAAAAAGGGGTGTTTACTGAAAAAGCAGGACAACATACTGGCATCGCAGGAGATTTGGATGAAATTTCAATTGTCGAATACATCAGCCAAAATCCGATTGGAACATCCTCACGATCCAACCCAGTAACCTATATCAAGGCATATGACGACATCCGAAAGCTCTTCGCCGACCAACAAGCATCAAAACTTAATGGATATTCAGCCAAACACTTTTCGTTTAATGTGGACGGCGGACGNTGTGAAAGNTGTAAAGGNGANGGNGAGGTNACGGTAGANATGCAGTTTATGGCTGATGTCAAATTGCGATGTGATAGCTGCGACGGAAAGCGTTTTAAACGTGAAGTTCTGGAAGTGCGTTTTGCTGAAAAAAATATTTTTGAAGTCTTATCGATGAGTGTTGATGAAGCCCTGGCCTTTTTTACACAACACCAGGAGACAAAAATTGCAAATAAAATCCAAGCCCTTGCAGATGTGGGCATGGGATATGTTGCTCTCGGACAGTCTTCCTCAACCCTCTCTGGAGGCGAAGCCCAAAGAATTAAACTAGCGAGTTATCTGACCAAAGGTCATTCGAAAGAAAGCGTCTTGTTTCTTTTTGATGAACCAACAACAGGACTGCATTTCCACGATATTGGAAAATTATTACAATCCTTCCGTCAACTCATCGATAGAGGGCATACCATTATCGTGATTGAACACAACACACACCTTATCGAATACGTTGATCATGTGATCGATTTGGGTCCTACAGGTGGACATGGTGGCGGAAAAATCTTGGCCAGTGGAAAGCCAGATGATATTGCCAAAAACAAAAAATCAAGTCTGTATAAACGTTTATTTGCCAATTCGCTTTACCAACCGAAGTAGATCATCTGACAGCTTGAACTTTGCTACGATCAAGAAGTACAAACCCGAAACCATTGCGGAAGTCAATACAATTTGAATGATTGGCGATAATGTCCAATCGATATACTGAAAAATAGTATACAAAATTCCAACTGCAAACAATGCCTTAAGAAGATTCCATGAGAGTGGATGAGCTTTGATTTTAAATTGTAAATACATAATCTTTACCGCGATAGACAGCCCAACTACAACCAAAGTTGCTAGTGCTGCTCCATCAATACCATAAAGGGGGATCCATACCATATTGAGAATCGAAACACCCAATGCCATTACAACAGAAAACACCAAACTGATTTGGTAAAACGAACTGTTGGAAATGATGGCTCCACCACAACCAAACATCATCGTAATCAACTTGGCGAGCGAAATATGCAGTACAACCAAAGTCGCTTTTTGATAACCTACATTCGGCAATAGCGAGAAAAGGGCTTCGCTATTGAGATTGACCAACAAGAAAAACCAACCGGAAACAATCACCAAATTCAGCGCACTTCTTCGATAAAGACTGTTCACTTCTTTGGTATTGTTTTCATTGACCGCAGTGGCGACTAAGGGGTTTAGAATTTGCCACATGGCACGTGCTGGTACCTCGACAATAGTAGCTGCAAAAATCGCAACTGCATAGAAGGCAGTTTGCTTGATTTCTTCTAATTGTGGGATCATAAACTTATCAATATCGATAATCAAACTGCCCGCTGAAGCTGCCAACAAAATCGTAACCGAATAGGTTAAAATAGATCGAATATTGGACGGAAAATGCAAACGAATACGAAGGGGATAACAGCGATTGGCCAATACAATCATAACAAGCAAACGAAGGTAATACCCACTCACCAAAGCCACAATAAAATAGTGAAATGACAAATCAAAAATGTATAACACCAACAAAAGCAAAAAGAGATACAGTCTAGGAAATATTTCTTTTAAGGCATTTCCAGCAACAGACTGCAACTGTACACGTGCCCAAGCGTAAAAGACCTCAAAATAGGCTGTTGCAACAGCAACCACAAAAATAACCCAAGTGTAACTGGCAATGATTGGGTTTTGAATGGATAAAGCAGCTGAAATTGAGTGGTAAAACATCACACCAACTCCTCCAATAATAAGCGAAATAAAAAGCGGCAAAAGAATGACAGAGGACATAAAACGTCGCTGTTCCTCTTTCGTCTTATAGGAGCTAAAAAATCGGATGATTGTTTGATGTACACCAAATCCAATCAGTGGCATCAATAAATTTGATGTTGCCAATAAAAAAACAACCAATCCATACTCTTCAGCCGAAAGAAATAGTGGGTAAAAACCGAGTGTGTTCAAACCCCCTATTGCAAAGGCAATACCAATGATCAGTACATTTAACGAGGTTTGTTTGGCAACGATTCCCATTAGCTTTCCAATTGATTAAGTAGCAAATGTAAGTCTTCGGCTTGTTTTTCTCTCGAAAAGCTTTGATCAGGCATGCCCAAATGCGCAACAGTTCCCGCTTTATAGTCTTCAAATTGACTTGCAATCCAAGCTGTGATTTTATCGGTTTCTGTGTACAAAAAGACCGCACCGAGTTTGTATTCTCGAACCAGCTTGGACATATCCCCATGTTTGTTGACCAAGGCCAACACAGGACGACGAGCAGCCATATAGGCATACAGCTTTCCATGAATCACCAATTGACTGTCTGGGTGGTCATTGCCCAATAACAATAAAATATGAGACTGCGGCAGAACGAAATCAATTTCTTGTTTTGTTCGATAGCCGTATGCAACAAACTGATCTTTTAGCTGTGAAGGAGGATTTATAAAGTCAGATGCACCATACAAACGGAAGCGAAGTTGTTTTGCGAAAAGCTGATCACGATCTGAAAGGGTTTTTAATACAGAAAACACGACCTTCAAATGCTGATTGGACTTTAAAGCTCCCGCATAGGTCATAGTGAATTTCTGAGCGAGCTCACCATCCAAAAGCTTTTCATAGCCATTCAAAATGGTCACCACTGACGGGTTGTATTGTTTGTAAATTGCTGTTAAGCTTGGAGAAGTGGTTATAACACAATCGGCAGCATAAACTACTTTTTTTTCCATTCGCTTATGACGATTTCGAACAAAGGACATCATCGGCAATTCATAATTGACAAAAAATTTTGACCAGGGGTCTCGGAAATCAGCTAGCCATTTAATATTATTGGTTTTTCGTAAAGCATAGCCAAGCACATGCATACTGTGAGGAGGACCAGTAGTGATCAACCAATCGGCGGGTTGTTCTTTCAATCGTTTTTTGATCAAGCGAATTGCTGGTTTAATAAAAAACTGGCGGGCATCAGGAAAAAAGAAATTTGCTCGAACCCATCGTATAACATGATAAGCCAACCCCCCTTTTGCCTTGGGCTTATCAGCGTGATAGAAGCGCTTTCCAGGTTCCCAAATCGAAAGCGGAAGAACGTGGATGTTGGAATGTGTCTGAACTTGAAGAGAGTCGTCACTAGGAGATCCTACGGGGTCTTGAACGGTAATTACATCGATCTTCCAGCCTCGTTTTGCCAGTTGATTGGCAAAGTACCACCAACGCTGAACTCCCGACCCTCCTGCTGGCGGCCAGTAGTAACTTACGAGAATCATATGTTTGTTTTCAGACCTCCCCAAAGCGCTATGGTTTTGATCGCTTCAATTCCAATGGAACAAAAGATAGGAGAATCAACAAAACAAAAATACCATAACCAGCCAACTGAATCCGAGTACCTTGCTCAATCACATCGGGCTCAAAACGAAAAACAACATCATGCTGACCAGTGGGAATAATCAAACCACGAAGTGCATAATTCACACGAAAATGAGGCACTTCAACCCCACCGATATAAGCCTGCCATCCATGTGGATAGTGCATCTCCGAAAAGACCGCAAAAGCTGTTGATGAAACAGCGGTTTTATAACGCAACTCATTTGCTTTGTGGGCAACCAAAGAAATCGAAGATAAACTGTCCAAAACAAATTCACGCTGCGGTATTGACTCGGTCGTAAGTGCCGTTTTCGCAAGGTTTTCCGTTGCCAAACGTCGGATTTCATCATCAGCAGAACGGCAACTAATGACCTCTTCTACAAGCCAAACGTTCCCGTAAGCATTCGGATTAAGCCCAGCAGATAAACTGCCACCTTCAGAAGTTTGTAGGGTGTATTTGATATTTAACATGTTGACCACATTAGGCGTAATGGTCTCGCTGAGATGATAATCGTATAATGACTGCATTCGATGTGGTTTGGCTCCGTGATAACCCCCGATTGTATTGTGAAAATAAGCGGTTCTGGCATGTGCCATTCCCAAACGTGGTTCAAACACACGATATCGCGTGCTATCTTTTAAAATCGCTAGGTCTGCAGCTGTCGCTTTAAAAGGTCGTTGCATGACTGACTTGTTTGCAAAATCCTCACTGTTGACATAGTTGCGACTGAACGACCATAAGTCAATAAGAATCAATAAGGCCACAACTGGAATCACATAACCTTTTCGCTTTTCGATCAAAGCAAAACGACACAGGACAAACAAAACAAGAATAAAGCCAAGCGATCGCATTAAGTCATTTAAAAGCATCGCTTTTCGATCTTCCATCAATGGGTTTAAAATTTCTGGGTAAGCAGCAAACGGTTCAAAAGAAGATTGGTAATCAAACACAGTCATCGCCGCGATCCACACCAAGCCTAAAACACCCAACACAATCAATACACTTCGGTTTATGGCCTGTTTACGAAACTTGTTAGAGGAATCCATCAAACCCATCAAACCCATAGCTGCAGCAATAGGAAAGCATAGTTCCAGAATCACCTGTGCAGAGCTCACGGCTCTAAACTTGTTGTAAAAGGGTATATAATCGATCAAAAATTGAGTGAATTGCGGAAGGTGTTTTCCCCACGAGATGAATAAGGAAATAAGAATGGAAGATAGGAGAATCAAACGCCAACGCTTGTGCATAAGAAAAAACCCTATCATAGCAATAAAGAAAACCGTTATCCCAATGTATGCGGGTGCTTCAACGATAGGTTGATCACCCCAATATGTACGCGCATAAGAAAATACGTACTGAGCCGTTTCGTTATCAATAGTTTGTAAAAATTGAGCAAGTTTGCCAGAAGAGTCAGGTCGATCTCCACTCCCACCTCCTGTCAAACGAGGAATAATCAAGTTGAAGGATTCAACAATGCCATAGCTGTATTCAGTGATATAGTCATAGGTCAAACCGTCGTTTGAAGTTACTGGCTCCCCTGAAACATTTTCTTTTAAGGGTGAATTTCCTCTTGTGCTTTCCTTTGCATATTCACTCGTAGCAAGCAATTGAGTGGCGTTAAAACTGAGTGCGAGCAACATGGCAACAACCATGGTGAGCAAGGATTTGGCTAAAGTTTTGTATTGTTTATTCCTAACCAGATCGACTGTAAATCCAAGGCTGATCAAACCCACGAGAATCAGCGCATAGTAGGTCATCTGATAATGGTTGGCATGAAGCTGCAACGCCATCGAAAGAGTGAGAAGACCAAAGCCGAGATTTCGCTTTTCGGAAAACAACTGAATCACACCTAAAACGACCAACGGCATATATCCGATCGCAAGGGCTTTGGTATTATGTCCAACACCTAAGATAATGAGAAGATATGTAGAAAAGCCAAACGCAATCGCTCCAGTAATCGCAATTTGCACTTTGGGTGTGAAAAAGAGCATCAATAGATAAAAACTCAAGAGATACACAAAGAGGTAATCCGCTGGACGAGGTAAAAAACGAATAAGTTTGTCGACTTTTCCTATAAAATCACTGGGGTATGTGGACGTAATTTGATAGGTCGGCATCCCGCCAAAGGCATTGTCTGCCCAATAGGGTTCTTCATCGTAGTCTGCACGATGCTCAACCACCTGACGTTGCATGCCTTGGAATTGTTGAATATCTGATTGCACTATGACTTTACCGCTGAGCAATGGATAGAAATATACCATAGAGAGCATGGCGAAAAGCACAACTGAAAAAATGTGTGGGATGCTATTTTTGATCATTCATTAAGAACTTGAATAACCAAAAATACAATTCTAAGCGGTACTTGTGCTAAAGCATTTCTTTATATTTGAATGAATGAACCGACTAAACGCCACTTTTCAGCTTTTCTTTGTTTTGATATGGACAATCGCGAGTGGTCAGTACACTTCCATCATCAACAGTAACCGCCCAGGGCTGACTCAGGGTGCTTATTCAGTAGGTCCAGGAGTATACCAGCTCGAATTTGGTACATCTTATCGGCAAGATAAATTTCTTTCCCTTGCCCAAGCAAAAAGTAAAGGTGCAGGTTTCACACTTGACCTACGTACGGGCTTGATATTACAAAATCTAGAATTGATTTATCGAGTTGACTATCACAGTGACCAATTGACGTTCAACAATGTTTCAGGGCCATTAAGATACAACCGAAAAGGTACCAAACGGAATACTGTTGGATTTAAATTCTTGCTATTTGATCCCTTTCGAAACACAGATTGGTATAAAGTCAACACCAAAAGCTATAAAGCCAACAAAGGGATACGATTCATTGATTTACTTCCAGCATTATCCGTTTATTTTGGATCTGAATTGAGCTTTGGAAACATTTACCCGTACGGGGAGCCGTTCTCTCCCATTTTTAATCTGAAAACACCCGAACTAAAACAAAACGAAATCTCTGGTGAGCTGATGCTGATTACGCAAAATCATTTTTTAAATAATTTTGTACTTGTCACCAATTGGGGTAGAAGATATCTGGGGAGTGCATACGAGCAAAATTACATGTCGAGCAGCCTGATGATTCCTATTAAAAAAAGACTGATGAGCTTTGTGGAGCAAGTGAGTGCGAAAAGTCAACTTTCTTCAGACATCTCTCTAACAGTAGGAGCGGTATATCTGATCAATGAAAACATCCAAGTCGATACGTTTTTGAGTCAAACCTTAAAAGACACACCCGCGATGTTTTCGGCAGGAATTGGGGTTTCTTATCGAATAGATCGCTATAATGATAGTGGTATTCCGTATGAAATCAAGCAACTCAGAAGACAACGAAAAAAGAATCGTTATGATCGAAAGATAAATGCTGAAAAAATAAAAGAGTTTAAAGACCGTGATCGTGAAAAACGCAAGGCTGAACGCAAACAAAAAAAGGCAGCAAAAAAAATAAAACGATGAGTGATTATGCCCTTTACAAAGTCAATTCAAAAAGAGATTATCATGCGTTTTTTTCTTTTCCATTTACATTATATAAAAATTGCCCTCAATGGGTCCCACCTATTACCAAAGAAGAAAAAGCCATTTTCAATCCAACTTCAAACCCTGTTTTTGAAAATGCTGAAGCAAAGTTGTTTTTAGTAAAAAAAGGTAAGCAAGTTGTCGGTCGTATGGCAGCTATGATCAACTGGATTGAAGTCAAAGAACAAGGAAAAACCAAAGTTCGTTTCGGTTGGTACGACACGATTGATGACATCGAAGTTAGTCGCTTACTTCTCGATGCCGTAACTGATTGGGGAAAGCAAAACCGCTTGACCTATATAGAAGGTCCCATGGGTTTTTCTAATATGGATAAAGCAGGACTATTGGTACAAGGATACGAGTATCTAAACACCATGATTACTTGGTATCATTATCCCTATCAAAAGCAACATCTCGAAATGCTAGGCTTGGTGAAACAGGCCGAGTGGGTGGAGTTTAAAATCAAAATTTTCAAAGCCGAAGATGCGCCTGAAAAAGTGAAAAAATACGCAGATCTCATTGCAAAACGTTATCAGCTCAATTCCTTGGAATTCTCGTCACGTAAAGAGCTAACTCCATATGTTGATAAGATGTTTGACTTGCTGAATAAGACCTATGACAAACTACAGTCTTTTGTACCGATTCAGCCCTATCAGGTTGCGCATTACAAGAAAAAATACTTTTCATACATCCATCCGAGATTTATCAAGTGCGTAACGGATCAATCGGGCAAACTCATTGCTTTTGCGATTACAATGCCATCATTTTCAAAAGCTCTCAAAAAAGCAAATGGCTCACTTTACCCTTTTGGATTCCTTCATATTTTGCGTGCACTTAAAAAAAACGACAGAGCCTCATTCTATTTGATCGGAATTGACCCTGCTTATCAAAACAAAGGCGTAACCGCCATTTTGTTTGATGCCATCCAAAAGATGTTTAACGACCAAGGCATTACCGATGTGGAAACAAATCCTGAACTTGAAGAAAACAGTGCGATACAACTGATGTGGAAAAATTACAAGCATGAACTCCACAAGCGTAGACGAACCTATAAAAAAGCCATCAGCTAGTTTTTGTTTTTTACTTTTGCCAAATGCAAAGTGAGACAACAACGATTGCAGCCATTGCTACTGCTCCAGGAACGGGTGCGATAGCGGTCGTTCGACTCTCTGGAACCAAAGCAATTCCGATTGCGGACAGGGTGTTTCTTTCTGTGCATGATAAAATCCTTTCCAAGCAAAAATCACATACCATTCATCTCGGGCATATCGTTCAAGGGAATCAAACTCTTGACGAGGTACTCGTCAGTTTGTTTAAAGGACCCAACTCCTATACAGGTGAAGATGTTGTAGAGTTTTCTTGTCACGGGTCAACCTACATTCAACAACAAATCATTCAGCTACTAGTTGACCAAGGTGCCCAACTGGCAGAACCCGGTGAATTTACGCTACGGGCTTTTATCAATGGTAAAATGGATTTGACACAGGCAGAAGCTGTTGCAGACCTTATTGCTAGTGAAGGAGAGGCGGCACATCGCGTTGCCATCCAACAACTGCGTGGAGGGATCTCCAACCAGTTGGAACAATTGAGAGAACAACTTGTCAATTTTGCATCTCTTGTTGAATTAGAGCTCGATTTTAGCGAAGAAGATGTGGACTTTGCAGATCGTGATGCGCTTGACAAACTTTTGCACCAAGCCCAAGACACCATCAAGTCACTCATTGACTCCTTCAACTTGGGCAACGCCATGAAACAAGGAGTTCCGGTTGCCATAGCGGGAAAGCCAAATGCGGGAAAGTCTTCTCTGCTCAATGCCCTCGCCAAAGATGAAAAAGCCATTGTTTCTGAAATTGCAGGGACAACTCGTGACAGTATTGAAGACACCGTTACACTTGATGGGATACAATTTCGATTTATCGACACAGCAGGTCTTCGAGAAACCGAAGACACAATCGAAGCCATCGGCGTAGAAAAAGCGAGAACAAAAATTTCGGATGCCGAAATCCTTCTCTATGTGGTTGATCCTTCTTCAATGACCATTCCAGAAGTCAATACTGAGGTCAAGGCACTACAACATCAAAACCCATTGGTGTTGATTAATAAATCTGATCTGTACGATATAGACAAACTACACAACCAAACCCAAAAACTAGAAAATTTGGATTCGCTATTGATTTCCACAGAGACTGGCCTGGGGCTGGACAAACTCTGTAAGCACCTTATCCAGCTTGTCATGCACACCAATTACGATACGATTGTGAGTAGCAGTCGTCACCACAACGAACTTCAGCAAACACTTACGGCAATTCTCGCTGTCCGAGAAGGATTAGCAAATGGCTTAACGGGTGATTTATTGGCGGTGGATTTACGAACGGCCTTACATCATTTGGGAATGCTCACGGGCTCAATTTCATCTGATGAATTGCTTGGAAACATCTTTGCTAATTTTTGTATCGGGAAGTAGACTATCAAATAAAAAAAAGCCAGGTGAAACCTGGCTTTTTGTAAAGATTCAAACATGCATTAATTAGGAATTCCAGTTCCATTTTTGTAGGGAGCCCAATTTGCATGTGCACACTTCCATCCTTGGTCAGTTGCTATCCAAACAGAAGATGCACGAGTACTATAAGCAACTTCTTCACTTGAATCAGTAAATGTATAAGAACCGGATGCATAAAAAGTCAAAATAGCTGTCCTCATATCAGGGGAAAAATGAGTTTTAAAATCTCGTAAATCAAATGAATTCCAAGTATAGTCTTGGTCTTGAGCAATGTTATCAATTGAGAAGTTATAAAAATCCCCCAAATTGGAATCACCAGTCACCAAGGCGAAATCGTCAGAGATATATTTAGTAACATCCTCAATACTACCTTTAAGAATAGCATTTTGCATATTTTTTTGAGCTTCAATTAGACCATTACTTACGTCAGATTCGTTCACTTTTCTCCAATAAACAGGAAGGTTGTATTGATATGGAGAGGATGAGGTTGCATAATCGAATGCCTTGAGCTGATTGCTCAAAGCTGTTTCGTAATCACCTTTCATAGCTGCAATCTCGGCTCTTGAGTCATAAGAATTTGGTCCAGTATGTAATTTTTCTAATTGATCTAACGAAGCAAATGCTGCATCATAATCTGGGCCATCCCCTATTTCACCGTAAGCATGTGCATAAGCTAGCATATTATACGCTGCTGCTGCATTAGCAGGAAACTTTTCCGCGAAGTTTGTATATGTATTCCAGTCCTCCCTACTGGTACTAAACCAATTAATTAGGGGACTGTTAGGAAATTCTTCGATAGCTTTACTATAGGTTTCACTCCAATCATCTTCTTCAGTTGTTGTTGCAACTAATAGATCATACCATGCCTTTTCCTCAGCACTTAATTTTTTTGTGTTTATTTCAGATAGTTTAGATTTTCTAGAGCCAAAGTTTTGATTACCAGATGCAGCAGCAGCTAAAACTAACTTAGCACACTCGCAATTATTGTCTGACATCAAAACTGCTTTAGCCATCCCAACCGCTATTAGTTGCTCGATATTGGCAATGTGGGAAATTGCCTCATTGATAATTTTAGCGGAATCTGAATTACATTTCGAATCAGAAATCCACTGCTGTGCACTTACATGAAATGAGAGTGCAATAATAAATATTGTTAATTTTATTTTCATTTTTGTTTGTTCTAATTAGACTTAATATTACAAATTAATATCAAATTTTATGATTTTTAATAATTTGTCTTGTTACCCAATTTTTAGTGTCGCTTCGATAAAGCTTAAGAATGTAGATTCCATTTTTGAAAGCACTTAAATCGACACTAGAAGCATTCGAATTCATTATCTGTTGTCCCTTAATATCATAAACACATATTTGTGAAATAATCTCTTTGTTTACGTGAACAAATCCTTGAGTTGGATTAGGATATACAAAAAAATCAATAGTATTATTAATCTTTACATCCAAACTAGGGTCAGTTGAGCGAGTGTAACTAAATCCACCACCACCGCCATTTTGACCACCCCCACCACCAGTCCATGAGGTAAATGTCAAATCAATATGAATATCATCTGATTCCTGCATAGTCCCTTGTGTAAGTTTTAAAACGATTTGAGTATTTGTTGGCGGTCTATTCCCACCCAGTGCATAAAAATCTCTAAAATTTTCAAATACAAGATCGTTGTCAGAAGTTTCTCCGATCGCCCATAGGGTTTGAGATGGACTTACGCCTCCACTATAAGACGACTCATTTTTAATATTGAACAAGCCTCCTCCACTCCCTCGAGTCAACCATACATAATCTGTTATTCGATCTTGGTTTGCTGCTTGATTAAAATCAGCACCATCTGACTTTGAAAAGGTTACATTATCACCATCCCATACCGTCTGAGAAAAGCAAAGGAAAGGCGCGATTATTAGTAAAATATATTTCATTTCAATAATTTTTTCTATAAAGATATGATTCTACTATGAATTTCGCCTCTACATCAGCAAGAAAGACTTATTTTTGAAAAAAATAATGCGTTTCCACCTGTATATCGCAATACTTATTTCTTGCTTGGGATATTCGCAAACAATCCTGAATTCGGAGTCGTTACTAAATCATTCTGCGGATAAGCTCACGGCCCAACTCAACCTCTCCGTCGACTGGGAATCTGGAAATGAAAACACCTTTGCCACCTTTAACCAAATTCTTGTTGGAGTAAAGAAGGGTAATCAATTGTGGCGTTTGATTATCGGACATGACTATGAGGATGATGAAGGTGAAATTGTAGCCAACGACTGGAGTGGTCAGCTTAGACTCAATCACTATGTCAACGCAAAAAATTCAATTTATGGCTTCGTGCAATCGCAAAATATCCGTGTGCTGCAAATGAATCATCGCTATCTTCTTGGGGGTGGGTATCGCCATTCCCTATATGCTAATCAAAGTCAGTATTTTGATCTTGCAGCAGGCCTATTCTATGAAGACGAAGAATACCCTAAACTCCAAACCAACAAACTTCGTTTTAACATTAATGGTTTTGTTCGTGTCAAGATTTTTGAAAAGTTGTTTTTCAACTGTGTAACCTACTTTCAAATCAACACAAAAGATACTTCTGACATCCGCTTGTTTTTTGAACCAAAAATTAATTTTGAACAAGACAAGTTTTCCTTGTCAATTTTCGCACAAAATCGTTACAACTCAATGCCTTATCTTTTAAACAAAAGGAATGATGTTCTTTCTCAATTGTCACTAACAATCAATCTTTTTGAATAAAATTACTATCAATGAAAAAGTTATTTCTCAGTTTTTTAATCATATTTTTTTTCGCTTGCAAAAAAGACAATTGTGGTGAAATTATTGATAAAGTAGTTGAAGGGAATACAAATATATTGGTTATACGATTCGATGATGGCGGAGGCACTAGCCAAGGTGATTTTAACGGAGAGCTTGTCGCGGATATCGAAGTTAGTAATGAGATTTTTTCGAATTTCTCTGAGGGAGAAATATATTGTGTGGAATAGCAATAGCTAGAGCTAGTGCTTTGTCATTTGTCCTGGCTTTGGCTCCTCCCCTTTTCTAACATATTGACAACAAGCAGGAAGTTGATTATATGTCTCTACTGTTGTCTCAAGATTTTCGGTATCATGTCCAGAGCCAGCAATCTGCATTTCAATCACATGAAGGTTGGTTTTTAAACCGTTGTAAACTAAACGAAGTTGACCTGAGGGAATATCCCAAGAAGCATATTTGACTCCTTTTACAGAGAATGCAGCTTTCTCAATTCGATCTTTACACATCCCACAATTTCCGAGAACTTCAAAACTAGCCTTTTCGCTCTTTGAGGGCTTATCCTGTGCAAAAGAAAACAAGGAAAAAAAAACAAAGGAAAAAATAAGAAATGGTTTCATAATGATTCAAATTTATAAATTAAA
>PBNJ01000007.1 GCA_002723075.1 Flavobacteriaceae bacterium
AGGACGCTTGGAGTTCCAAATCTAGGAATCAAGTCTTTCGAAAAAATATTTTTAAAACACGGTTATCAAAAAAAAGAATTTTATTCTTTTGAGACAAAAAAATTAAATGCCTATTGGTATGCTCCCCCTAAACCCAATTTACCTCGGATTTTCATAAGTGAACTTCGAGTAAACGAATTGAGTGAAACTGCTCAACAAATAATTTGGAAATACACCCATTCAATTATTAAGGATCCCGTAGATAACATAGACTTAAACAACGCCTCGGAGGTAATTGAATTTTTTGAGAAGCCCCTTTGGGAACTTCCGACTTTAAAAGATTTTGATACGCTGTTGAATGAAAGTGAATATGCAGCTTGGGTTATCTACAATCGTTATTATTTGAACCACTACACCATTAGTGTTCATGAATTGCCGGAGGGATTTGATAGACTCGAAAAATTCAATGAATTTTTGATTGACCTTGGAATTAAACTAAATGATTCTGGAGGAATAATCAAAACCAGTAAAGATGGACTTTTGCTACAAAGTAGTTCTGTTGCCGAAATGATCAAGGCTGACTTTTCGGATCATAAAACAAAAGAAATTGCTGGGAGTTATGTTGAATTTGCTGAACGTAAAATATTGCCTGAATTTCAAAATCTTAATCAAGATCAAATCATGGCAGAGCACAGAAGAGATGGATTTGAAACTGCAAATGCAGATAAAATCTTTGAAAGTACTTTCGTAAAACAAACCACCAAAAAACCCTAGTAAATAAGGGTTTTTTTTAAAGCTTTAAAGTGACCCAGAGAGGATTCGAACCCCTAACCCTCAGAGCCGAAATCTGATATTCTATCCAGTTGAACTACTGGGCCTTTGAATCTGCGAATGTACTAACTTTAGTCAGAATATAAACAAAGTTAACTCAAGCGTTTTTTTACAATCTCAGCGATTATTTTACCATCCGCCTTTCCTGCCATTTTTTTATTTGCCATACCCATGACCTTACCCATGTCTTTCATAGTTGTGGCACCTACCGACTGGATGACCTCGTCAATAACCTTCTCAACTTCCTCCGGAGAAAGTTGCTCAGGTAAAAACTGGCTGATAATCGAAATTTGCGCTTCCTCAGGCTCTGCTAAATCTACTCGGCCCTGCTCCCTATAAATCAAGGCACTTTCCTTGCGTTGCTTCACGAGTTTTTGCAATAGCTTTGTGATTTCATTGTCATCAGGAGTTTCTTTTGCACCTGACTGTGTTTGTAACAATAATATGGCTGATTTGATCGCACGTAATGACTCTAAAGCAACCTTATTTTTTTCACGCATGGCCGATTTGAGTTTAGAATTTAATTGGTCTTGAAAGTTCATATTTAATCTACGTTATCGTGTAAAAAAGAGTTGTTTGTCCGTATTCGCATCTCATCATTGGAATCTGTATCAACAGAAAGTCGAGATAGATCTTGCTCTGCATTCATATCAACTTGAGCCCTTTTATAAGCTGGTTCTTTTTCGAGCTCATCGATTCGATTTGTCATAAATTTATGATTGAATGTCTTGAGTTTCTTTCGCCTTTCTTCTGCACGCTGTGCCAGTCCTTGGGTAATCGTGCTGTTCAGCGGAGTTAATTCTTCCTTTTCAGGAAAAGTCTCAGTTTTTACTTCTACTTTTTCAGTTGACTCAGCCGTCTTTTGAATCCCCTTCTGATCGGCAACTGGCTCTAAAAAATCCTCTAGGTTATACTTTTTTACCGCTGGTGTTTCTATTTCTTCCTGCACTTCTACGGATGCAGAGATCGGTTTACTTTCTTGAGGTGATTGTGCTTGTGGTTGCTCTTCCAAATGAAAAAGAACTGGAACCTCATTTTCTAGGGGCTCCTCCATTTGTTTGGTCTCTTCTATCGGACTATCAAATGGTTTTTTCTCAACCACAATTTCCTGATGATCAACAACATCAATCTCATTGACTTTACTTGGCAATTCATGGATAATAAACTCTTCGCCATCTGGAAGTGGCTCGTGAGTTGGTTCGGAAATCTCTTCATGAAAACACTCAATAGATCGAATCACATCTGTTGTTTCTATAAGTTCTTCCGCTTGCTGCTTGTCCTCAGCTTTTGGAGATAATCCCGAAAATAAATCTGCCTCTGTCCCATCGCTCTCAAGGGTGTGTACGACTGTTTGTTCATCATTTAGAGTGTGAATGATTTTTTTAGGGTCAGCATGAACAATCTCTTCTTGCTGTTCGATATCGAATCCAGTTGCAATAACCGTTACTGCAATATCCTCACCCAAGGATGGGTCTTCGCCGATTCCCATTATGATATTCGCACCATGACCTGCCTCGCGTTGGATATGTTCGTTAATAATACCAATTTCATCTATGGTCACCTCATCCCCACCAGAAACTAGAAGTAATAAGACATTTTTAGCTCCGATGATTTTATTATCATTCAGCAGTGGTGAGTCAAGTGCTTTCGCAACTGCTTCCTCCCCACGGTTTGAACCAGACGAAGTCGCCGATCCCATAATTGCTGTACCGCTATCAGCCAATACTGTTTTGGCATCACGAAGGTCTATGTTTTGAGTATAGTGATGCGTAATCACCTCGGCAATTCCTCGGGACGCATTTGCCAGCACCTCATCAGCTTTTGCAAACCCTTGTTTGAATCCAAGGTCACCATACACTTCTCGAAGTTTGTTATTATTAATCACAATAATTGAATCGACAAATTTTCTGAGTTTAGCCAAGCCCACTTCCGCTTGATCGTTGCGCGTCTTTCCTTCAAAATGGAAAGGCATCGTGACGATTCCAACTGTAAGAATTCCCATATCGCGTGCCATCTTGGCGATTACTGGCGCAGCACCCGTACCAGTTCCTCCACCCATTCCAGCAGTAATAAAAATCATCTTGGTGTTGGTAGCAAGCATTCTGGATAACTCATCTACACTTTCAATCGCAGAACGCTCTCCAATTTCAGGATTCGCACCTGCTCCAAGCCCTTCAGTAAGCGATACCCCAAGCTGAATCTTATTGGGCAACGGACTGTTTTGTAAAGCTTGCGCATCGGTATTGCAAGCCACAAAATCAACCCCCTTGATTCCCAGGTGGTACATGTAGTTTACCGCATTACTACCACCGCCGCCTACGCCAATGACTTTTATGACATTGCTTTGGTTTTTCGGTAAATCAAAATCTATTTTCTGATAATCTAATTCCATAGGTGCTTATTTATTCTGCGTTATCTAAAAATTCTCGTATTCCCTCTGTAAAGCGATCAAAAATGGATCTCCGCTTTTTTACTTCTTGTTGATCTGCAGATTCATTCGTGGACAGATCTTCTGCTTCATGCTCCTCTTCCGTTAACTCTTCATATGCGCTCATTTGTTCGACCGCTTTCATAACCAAACCAACAGCGGTTGAAAACATCGGGCTTGCAGTTGACTCTGCATGTTCATCTCCTGCCAAATGTTCATTTGGAAAACCAATTCGAGTATCCATGCCCGTTATATATTCAACAAGTTGTTTGAGGTGTTTCAGTTGACTCCCCCCACCTGTTAAAACGATTCCTGCAATCAACTTTTTCTTTTGTTCCTCGTGTCCGTAGTTTTTGATTTCGACATAAACGCTTTCAATGATTTCGGTCACACGCGCATGAATAATTTTTGAAAGGTTTTTTAGTGTAATTTCTTTCGGGTCTCGACCGCGTAACCCTGGAATGGAAACAATTTCATTATCTTTATTCTCCCCTGGCCATGCAGACCCGAATTTTGTTTTGAGTAGTTCTGCCTGCTTTTCAATAATCGAACAGCCCTCTTTGATGTCTTCAGTTATGATATTTCCGCCAAAGGGAATAACCGAGGTGTGACGAATTATCCCATCCTTAAAAATGGCAAGATCTGTTGTGCCGCCCCCAATATCGATAAGGGCTACGCCAGCTTCTTTCTCTTCTTTGCTCAATACCGCAGAGGATGATGCCAAAGGCTCCAATGTAATCCCACCAAACTCCAAGCCAGCTGATTTTACGCATCGTGCAATATTGCGAATCGATGACATTTGACCAACAACGACATGAAAGTTGGCTTCCAGACGTGCCCCATACATCCCGATAGGCTCTTTGATTTCTGACTGTCCATCGACTTTGAACTCTTGCGGAAGGACATGGATAATCTCTTCCCCTGGAAGCATCACAAGTTTATAAACTTGATTAATCAACTCTTCCACATCCGATTCTTGAATGACCTCCTCTGGATTTGGCCTTGTGATATAATCACTGTGTTGAAGACTGCGAATGTGCTGGCCAGCAATCCCGACAACCACCTCACGGATAGTCTCACCAGAAGCCGCTTCTGCTTCTTGTACGGCAGATTGAATGGATTGAATCGTTTGGGTGATATTATTAACGACCCCTCTGTGAACGCCTAAACTTTCGGATTTTCCAGCTCCAATGATTTTGAGTTTTCCATACTCGTTTTTACGCCCAAGCATGGCCACAATTTTAGTGGTTCCAATATCGAGTCCTACCCCTTTGTTTTCTAGCTTCATAACGTATTTCTTTTACAAATGATTTGGTTGCTATAATGTAACGTGACTTCCCTGTAGTCCCCTATCAAACCTTGATCCGTAGCTACAGCATAAAAAGCTTTGTATTTTTTAAATTTTGTTTGAATATCATCAACCGACTTAATCTTGATCTGGTATTTCTGATCAATCACATACATAGACACCTCGTCTCCATGATCTCGGATGTCTCCAATATGCGATGCCAAAAAACGGTCTTGTGCAATCGCAATGGAAAGGGCAGATAGTGCCTCGAATCGATCGACATCGGGATCGTTAACAATCGTTGGAACATCAGCCTCATGGTTGGGGGAAAGCGGAATCGGCCTACCCTCGGCATCAAGATAAAATTCTGATTTACCTTTTACACGGGCCACTGGAATCCTCGGTAGGACTTTTATGTGAAGAACATTATCCAACGTTAAAAATGCTTCTGTTTTTTTGATTAAATCGTTTTGAGCGAGTTGCAACTCAAGACGCTTTAAATGTATTTCAGATTTTTGTTTACTCGTCGAATCTTTGAAAACAAGTTTCAACATATTATCAACGGAATCTTTTGAAATCATTTGCGGGTAATGTTCATCAATGTGTACATGAAATCCTTGGACCGATCTTGCAGAATTTCGATGTAAAGACAGCACAATCATACCGATTGAGAGCAAAATCCAAAAAGAAAATGAAATCACTCTAACCCACATAAGACGTCCGTTTTAGATGTTCTACAATTGGTTGAACCTCATCTGCAATATCACCTGCGCCCATAACAACAACAACATCTGCACCAGCATCAGCTACCTTTTCTGGTAATTGGCTTTTGGAAACAATTTCAACCGACCCATTCATCATTTTAAGAATAGATTGACTGCTAACTCCTGGTATCGGTAGCTCACGTGCTGGATAGATATCGAGCAATATGGTATGGTCGAATTGGGACAAACTCTCCGCAAATTCCTTGCAAAAATCCCTCGTCCTGCTAAACAAGTGAGGTTGAAACACTGCGATTCGTTTGGCAGAGGGGTAAAACTGTTTGACTGCATCTGCCATTGTATTGATTTCCGTTGGATGATGAGCATAGTCGTCGATTACTACCGAGGGTTCCTCTATTCGAATACTGAATCGGCGGTCAACTCCTCGAAAATGCTGCAAGGCCGTCGAAATTGACTGCGGATCACAACCGACAGACAAAGCCATCACGATGGCTACTGTGGCATTCATCAAATTATGCTTCCCAGGAAGACGAAGCTGAAGATTTTTTAAGATTTGATCTTTACTGTGAAAATCAAAAACGTAATGACCATTTTCGATTCTGACACGATCGACCCGAACCTCAGCGTGTTTGCTCGTGCCAAATGTAACCCCTGAAACATCAAGCCCTTCTCGAACTAAGCGGTGATTTGGATTTGAAACCAAAGCGGCAAAGGATTGAAAACTATCTTCGAGATTCTCCGCATTCTGGTAAATGTCCAAATGGTCTGCATCCATTGATGTGATACAAAGAAGATCAGGATGAAGCGTTAAGAAGGAACGATCAAATTCATCAGCCTCTACTACCATATATTCGTTGCCTTCACTGATAAAATTAGAACCAAAATTAGATGAAATTCCACCCAAAAAAGCCGTAATCTTTTTTCCACTTTCTCGTAGTAGATGTGCTAGAATTGATGATGTTGTGGTTTTGCCATGAGTTCCTCCTACAGCCAAACAGTATAGGTCTTTGCTCAATTCGCCAAGAACTTGGGAACGCTTAAAAACATCAAATTCATTTGCTTTGAAAAACTTGAGTTGTGGAAAGTCTTGTGGGATTGCAGGGGTGAATACAACAGTGGTGTTGGCTTTGTTCTTACACACTGATGGGATTCGATCAACACGCTCATCTGTATGTACTTTTACACCGATTTGAATAAGCTTGTCGGTAATCTCTGTTTCGATTCTGTCATACCCATATACATCATGCCCTTGCTGAATAAAATACTGTGCCAAGGCAGACATTCCGATTCCACCAATTCCCAAGAAATACAGCTGTTGCTTAATCATTGACTAGGGATTTGATTTGTTTGACAATCGATTGAGTGGCATCAGGTTTTGCCAAGTTTTTAATGTTTCTCCCCAGAGTTTCTCTCTTCTTTTTGTCGGAGAGAAGAACATCTATTTGGGTTTGGAATTTTTGATCCAGTTCATTTTCTTCGATAACGAATGCTGCATCCTTTTTTGCTATAGCAAGTGCATTTTTATATTGATGGTTTTCTGCCACATTGGGTGATGGGATAAATAAAACCGCTTTGCCGACCTGACAAAGCTCCGAAACGGCAAGCGCCCCAGCTCGGGAAATAATCACATCCGCCGCCGCATAAGCCATTGCCATATCATCAATAAATGGTGTGATGTGAACGTATGATGTTTGAAGTGGAACAAATTCTTTTTCATATAGAGAACCGCATTGCCACACAATTTGAACTCCCATTTCAGAAAGTCTACCATGATGATTGGCCATCAACTGATTTATTTGTTTTGCGCCGAGACTTCCACCAACAACAAGAAGAGTTGTTTTCGTTTGTGATAAGCCCATTTTCTTTTTTGCTTCTGCAGGGCTGATGTTCATATCAATCAACTCGGATCGCAAAGGGTTTCCTGTAAGTTCTGTTTTATGCTTTGGAAAAAATCTTTCTGCTTCCGCATGAGCGATACAGATTCGTTGCACATATTTGCCAAGAAGTCGATTGGTTATCCCAGGTAAAGCATTTTGCTCTTGAATGAGTGATGGGATTTTCATTCGGGTCGCCATATATAACAATGGGCCGCTTGCAAAGCCTCCAGTGCCAATAACAACCTTTGGCTGAAATCGCTTTAAAATAAAGTAGGAACGCCATAAACTCACGATTAACTTGAAAGGAAACAATAGGTTTTGAACTGAAAGCTTACGCTGAATCCCTGATATCCAAAGCCCTTTGATTTGAAAACCAGCTTTGGGAACACGTTTCATTTCCATACGTCGACTTGCACCAACAAATAAAATCTCAGCAGAGCCATTGTCGCTTTTAATCGCATTTGCAATCGCTAGTGCAGGGAAGATATGCCCCCCTGTTCCCCCGCCAGACAATATGGTTTTAAACTGCTTCACTCAAAATTGCTAAAGGGTTTTTTTCGTCGTTTCCTGCCATGCGGCCTGCAGTCACACTCTGCACAATACCGAGTGCCAGAAATGTCATCCATATGGAAGTTCCGCCACTGCTAATCAATGGTAAAGGTTGCCCCGTTACGGGAAATATCGAAACAGCAACACCCATATTCACCAAAGACTGCAAGATGATTGGAAGTCCAACTCCTACGATCAGAAGTTGACCAAAAAAGTGTTCTGTTTTATATACACTCATGAAAATACGGAACAGAAGCAGCAGATATAAAAACAATAAACTCAAACCGCCAGCCATACCATACTCCTCAGTGATAATAGCATAAATAAAATCAGATGTGCTTTGGGGTAATAAGTTTTTCATCACACTTTTACCAGCTCCTTTTCCAAGGAAACCACCAGTAGCAATTGCTGTTTTTGCACGTTTAACTTGATAGTTGGTATTTGCATCTCCATCTCCCGTAAAACTTTCAATTCGACTCATCCATGTATCGACGCGGTTGGGAAAAGCATCTGGATATGCTTTTGCTGTCATAATAAATAATGTCAGAAAGACCCCAGCAGTACCCAACATCAATATCAGATATTTTTTAGGATAGCCCCCAATAAATGCCAATACAAACACCAAAGCAATCAATAAAGCTGCCGTTGACAGGTTTG
Organism: Flavobacteriaceae bacterium; assembly: GCA_002723075.1. Lineage (GTDB taxonomy): Bacteria > Bacteroidota > Bacteroidia > Flavobacteriales > Flavobacteriaceae > UBA724. Next base: position 8,332 of record PBNJ01000007.1, read on the forward strand.
CGGGTAAGATGGTCGCAATCACTAACAAGACAGGTAGCCATAGAACGAGCAAACTCCGTAAAAAATGAATGTCTTTATCTTTATTGATTGAGAGGTAACGAGCCACATACACCATCAGCACAACCGAAGCTAATGTTGATGTTTGAAAAGACAAGCCAATGATCGGAATTTTGATCCAACGACTTGCATTTGCTCCATCTATCATATTTCCTTGCAGGGCCGTGTAAACCAACAGTACCCAAACAATAGGTAGTGCAATGACAGACAAACCGCTAAAGTATTTGAATGGAATACGGTGCGTCGCATACATAATGCTGATTCCAATCAAAACAATTACAACATGCTTAATCAAATGGCCAGTCACAGAGCCGATTCCTAAAACATATACCAAGTTAGAACTTGCGCTATAAACGGGTAAAAACGAAAACACAGACAACAGGGCTACAATAGCCCATATGGCGCGATCTCCGTGGATATGTTTTGTGATAAAACGCATAAATTACAGTTGACGAACGAGTTGTTTAAATTGATCTCCCCGATCTTCATAACTTTCAAAAAGATCAAAACTTGCACAGGCTGGTGACAGCAATACGGCATCTCCTTGCTTTGCCAAGTCATAGGATGCCTGTACAGCTTCAGACATGGACCCTGCCTCCACCAGAAGGTCTACAACTGGGGAAAAACAATCGATGATTTTTTCATTGTCAAGCCCAAGGCAAATAATGGCTTTTACATTTTTACGAACCAATGGCATGAGTTTAGCGTAGTCGTTCCCTTTGTCAACTCCGCCTACAATCCAAATTGTTGGGCGTGTCATACTGTTGAGTGCGTAGTATGTTGCATTGACATTTGTTGCTTTGGAGTCATTTATATAATCTACTTTTAGAATACGGAGCACCTTCTCCAATCGGTGTGGAGCCCCTTGAAAGGTTCTCAAACTCTCCCGTATGGTTTGTTTGCGAATGTTGACCAATTGGGCAATGGTAGCTGCTGCCATTGCATTTTTGGCATTGTGAATTCCCTCCAGCGAGGGGTTGTCAATTTGGATCATATCGGTTGTATTAAATCGTTCGTGTTTTATTGTTTTATCTGTATAGGGTATGCATTGCGATTTGGGTTTGTGTTTTTCGATTGCCAGCTTGATTTCATCATCTGTATCATCATAGATGAAATAGTCTTTATTCGTTTGGTTTTTTAGCATGCAAAACTTGGCGTCAACATATCGCTCAAAGCTGTTGTCATAGCGATCTAAATGGTCGGGGGTGAGATTGGTCATCACAGCATATCGCGGGTGGAAGGAATCGATGTCCTCCAATTGAAAACTACTGAGTTCAAGTACCCAGTAATCGGGCGAACTTGTCTTTACTGCTTTGGCAAAGCTTGATCCAATATTCCCAGCAAGCGCGACAGACTTTCCTGCCGATGCTAGCAAGTGGTGCGTAAGCATTGCTGTAGTCGTTTTTCCATTTGTCCCTGTAATTCCGATCAACTCCGCATCTGTGTGAAGTGAAGCAAATTCAATTTCTGAAAGCAATAGAGTCTTAGCAGACCTAATTTTTTCGATGATTGACACATTTGGGGGAATCCCTGGGCTTTTTACAACCAAATCGGCATTAATAATCCGTTCGGAAGAGTGTTTCCCTTGCTCCCATTCAATATGATGATCATCCAATTCTTTTTGGTAGGACTCACCTATTGCCCCTTTATCGCTCAAAAAGACATGATAGCCAAGATGCTGACCAAGAAGTGCAGCGCCAACTCCACTTTCCCCTCCACCCAATACAATCATATTCTTTGCCATTACTTATCTGATCTTTAGGGTTACAAGTGAAATGATTGCAAGAGCGATAGTGATAATCCAAAATCGAGTGACGATTTTACTCTCATGATATCCTTGCTTTTGGAAGTGATGATGAACAGGTGCCATCAAGAAAATTCGTTTTCCAACGCCTGTTTTCTTTTTGGTGTACTTGAAATACCCTACTTGAAGGATGACTGACAAGCTTTCAATAAAAAAGACCCCACACAGAACAGGAATGAGTAATTCTTTTCGAACCGAAAGAGCGAGAACAGCAATTATCCCTCCGATAGTTAAGCTTCCTGTATCACCCATAAATACCTGCGCTGGATAGGTGTTGTACCATAAAAATCCGACCAGGCCTCCTGCAAATGCAGCGATAAAAATCACGAGTTCACTCACATCAGGGATGTACATGACGTTGAGGTAATCTGAGAAAATAATGTTGCCCGAAACCCAAGCAAAGACCCCCAAAACCAGCACGATTAGTGTTGCTGTTCCTGCGGCCAGTCCATCTATACCATCGGTTAGGTTTGCCCCATTTGAAACCGCTGTCACAATAAAAATCACAAACGGAATAAAAACCAACCAAGCATATACAGACCAAGATTCATCAATCCAAGTAATCACCTCTGCATAATCAAATTCATTATTCTTCAGTAATGGAATTGTGGTTTTTGTCGACTTTTCATTGAAAACAATCTCTTGTCCTAGCGTAGCATTTTCTCTTATGGTCACATCGGGATGGAAATAAAGCGTAATCCCGACAATAAGACCCAAACCAACTTGGCCAATGATTTTAAACCTTCCTTTAAGACCTTCTTTATTTTTTCGCTTAATCTTGATATAATCATCAATAAATCCGATGCTTCCCATCCAAATCGTTGTGATAATCAGAAGAAGGATATAGATGTTATCGAGTTTGGCAAACAACAATACGGGCACTAGGGTAGCCAGAATGATTATTAGACCTCCCATAGTCGGCGTACCAGCTTTTTCTTTTTGACCTTCTAAGCCCAGATCACGGATACTCTCTCCCATTTGATTACGGTGGAGGAGCCGTATAATTTGTTTCCCAAAAATCAAAGAAACAAGTAGCGAAAAAATGATTGCTATGGAAGCTCGAAAACTGATGAACTGAAATAAACTAGCTCCAGGAAGCTGGAATTCTTGTTCTAAATATTCAAACAGATAGTATAACATTAGTTCTTATTTTGTAAATATTGTTTTAACTCCTTAGCGTCGTCAAACTCCAAACGCTCCCCTTTGATGTCTTGATAGGTTTCATGACCTTTGCCTGCCACCAATATGATATCTCCATTGTGGGCAAGCTGACAAGCCGTTTTTATCGCTTGTAATCGGTTTGAGATACTGATGTATTTATTAAAATGTTCTGCCGGTACTCCCGATTCGATCTGCTCAATAATTTTTTCAGGGTCTTCATTACGCGGGTTGTCAGAAGTAATAATCACCTTGTCGCTTAATGTTGAAGCTATCCGCCCCATGAGTGGACGCTTTGCCATATCCCGATCTCCACCACAACCAAAGACAGTAATCAGCATCTCATTTCCAGTCCTGATTTTGTTGATCGTCTCCAATACGTGGTTTAATGCGTCTGGGGTATGCGCATAGTCAACAATTGCTCGTACTGGATGCCCTCCACTGACAACATTAAACCGTCCTGATACGGGCTCTACCGCACTCAAAGCACTTAGGCTCTTGTCTGCGTTTTCTCCCAGTAACTTCGTGCATGCATACACCGCCAACAAATTCGAAGCATTGAAGTCTCCGACCAATGCCACCCATGTTTCTTTGCCGTCTATCCGAAGTTGCATTCCCGAAAAGTCATGTTCAATAATTTTTGCTTTAAATTCAGCTGTGTTCTTTAACGCATAAGAATGCTTCTTTGCAGCACAGTTTTGCAACATATACTCGCCATTCTTATCGTCATGATTGCTCAATGAAAAAGCAGTGGCTGGCAGTTTGTCAAAAAACTTCTTTTTAGTATCTCTGTAACTTTCAAAAGTCTTGTGGTAATCGAGGTGATCATGCGTAAGGTTGGTGAAGATCCCACCTGTAAAATGAAGCCCATCTATACGGTGCTGGTCGATCCCATGGGAAGAAACTTCCATAAAGCAGTGCGACACACCCGCTTCGACCATTTTTGCCAAAAAGGAATTAATATCCATTGGGTCGGGTGTTGTGTGTGTTGCTGGGTAGTGATGCTCGTTAATGGTGTTGGCAATGGTGGATAACTTCCCAACTGAAAACCCTAAGTGCTGGAATACTTCAAACAACAATTGAACAGTCGATGTTTTACCGTTGGTTCCTGTCACACCAATAAGACTGAGATTGGCAGAAGGTCGATTGTGAAAATTAGAAGCGACCACAGCATAGGCACTTCGGGATTGTAAGGTTTGCACATAGGTAATTCCTTCAACTTGGTTTTTGGGTAACTCTTCGCAAAGGATTGCGACAGCTCCCCTCTTTACAGCATCGCCAATGTGGCTGTGCCCGTCGTGAAACTCACCACGAATGGCGACAAACAATGCATTGGGATCTACCTGACGAGAGTCTGCCGTCACGTGGTCAATCAAAACAGATGTAGTCCCAAAAACAGACTCTATGGATACGCCAAAAAGTAATTCTTTGAGTTGCATCAGGACTTCTTTTGTGTTTTAGTGAGTTTGACATCGACTTTGACGACGCTTTGGTTGGTCTCGTTCTTATTACCCGTGATTTCCAAATAGCGATCTCGGCTGAGTTTGGTTTCTCTTGGAATTGAGCTGTATAGCTTGTGCGCAATTGTTTGGAAAACTGGAGCAGCAACTTGGTTTCCGAAATAACCTTTTTCTTTATCAGGGCGGTGAATAACGACTATGCATGAATATTTGGGTTGGTCTGAAGGAAAATATCCTACAAAGCTCGCCACGTATTGTACCTCCTCTGTATTGTAGTCTAGCTGACAGGTTCCTGTTTTTCCGGAGATCGCAAAATTTGGGTCGTAAATATTATGTGCCGTACCCCAAGGTTTATCCACAACTCCTTTCAACATACTTTTGACTTTGCCAATCGTCTCCTTGGAACAAATGGACGGGTTGATGATTTCGACTTCAGACTGTTTTTTGATTTGGCTCCTCGTGTTTTGAGTACCTTCAATAAATCTAGGCCTCACCATGACGCCGTCATTAGCAATGGCGTTATAAAAAGTGAGCGTCTGCATGGGTGTCATTAGCACTCCATATCCATAAGCCATCCATGGGAGAGATATCCCACTCCACCCTTTTTTATCTGGATGTGGTATGACTGGTTTTGCCTCCCCTACTATTGGCAATCCCAGGGGTTCGCTGAGCCCCATATTCATCAGACGATTTACAAATTGCTCTGGTTTTTTGTTGTATTCATTATATATTGCCTGTACCATTCCTGTATTTGAGGAACGCTCAAAAATTTCAGTAATTGGAATTTTGCCATAGCCTCCTTTGCGAGAATCACGTACTTTGTATTTGCCATAAAAAGTCAGCTCTCCATTTTGCGTATCAAAAACTGTCGTCGTATCAACAACTTGATCTTCAAGAGCAGCTACGAGTGCCATAAGCTTAAAGGTCGATCCAGGTTCGTGGGACTCCCCAATTGCGTAGTTGAGTTTTTCGTAATACTTGCCCTCTTTAGTACGACCCAAATTTGCCACAGCACGAATCGCTCCTGTTTCGGTTTCCATCACGATAGCTGTTCCGTGATCGGCTTCGAAATTTTCAAGAGCTTCAAGCAAGGCATGGTGAGTGATATCTTGGGTGTTTACATCAAGTGTTGTTTGTAAATCATACCCATCTTGTGGTTCTTGTAGATATGAATCGCTTAAGGGTTTCCACTCTCCATTTGCGATTTTTTGACGTAGCTGTAAGCCTGGAACCCCGCGTAATTCATCTCCAAAAGCACCTTCAAGGCCAACGCGCAGGTAGCTCCCATTTGGCTGCTTTTTTTCATAGCCAATAGTTCGTTCAGCGATTTTACCTAACGGTCTTTCACGTACGGTCTTTCGCTCCACAACCAAGCCTCCTCGAACGCCCCCGAATCGAAACAATGGAAAAGTTCGCAAACGAGTCATTTGCCCATAACTCAGATCCTTTGCAATACGTTTATAACGATGCTGTTTTTTATGTGCATCAAGGAGTAGATTATGATAATAATTGGGTGTATTTCCCAATAGAGAAGCAAGTGAATCTGCAAGCGCATCCACATGACTCTCAAAACGACTAGCATTCACTGTCGCAGCATCAAAATGAATGGTGTATCTGGGCACTGAAGTGGCTAGAAGACTGCCGTCATGCGCATATATATTTCCGCGAATCGGTTGAATTTCAAAATTTTGTACCGTTGTTTTTTCAGCCAGAAGTTTGTAAGATTCTCCTTCAACAAGCTGGATGTGAATGATTTTATATCCAATCCCAATGCCCAGCAGAAAAAGCCCAATCACCACAAATGAAAATCTTGAAATCAGTCTTTTTTGCTTTTCCATTTGCCTTATTCAATGATAATTTTTGTTGGTGGAGTGACAGAGGATACAAATCCACGATTGGACAATTTGCTTTTTACTTCTGTTTCCAGGCGCATGTACATCGCTTGGGTTCTCGTTTCTGCAAACTGACTTTTTAACGCTTGGATTTCGGCGTTTAAGGATGAAATCTGCATTACCTTTTGGTCGATATTGTGGGAGGATGAAATCATAACACCTGCCAGAAAAAAGAAAAATAATATGAGTCGCCAGTTCCGCAAGGCACCTTGCTGCACCAAGAAAGAACCTCGAAGAATTTCTAACATACTTTGTCTCATATTTTCTCAGCTATTCGCAGTTTGGCACTGCGTGCACGTTTGTTGTTTTGAATTTCTTTACTAGAGGGCAGTGTCATCTCGCCCACCTTTTTAAATGGCTTGTATGAGCGTCCAAACTCATCTTTCTCCGGCTCGTTTTCAAAGCAGCCATACTGAATAAATCGCTTAACAAGACGATCTTCTAAAGAGTGATAACTGATCACGCAAAGTCTACCATTGCGGTTGAGGATTTCTGCGCTTTGCTCGAGAAGCGATTTTAAAGCTTTCAACTCTTGATTGACCTCAATACGAAGAGCCTGAAAAATTTGAGCCAATACTTTATGTTGGATCTTTACAGGAATAAGAGGACGAAGCAAGTCAGCTAATTCCAAAGTTGTGTCGATGGGCTTTTTAGACCTTTTCTCAACGATAACAGACGCGATTTTGCGTGCATTCTTCAATTCTCCATATTGATAAAAAATATCTCTCAGCTGCTCTTTTGTAAAGGTGTTTATCACCTCTTTTGCCGATGTACCCTCCAACAAACTCATTCGCATGTCAAGTGGACCGTCGAATCGTGTAGAAAACCCACGAGTTGGTGTGTCAATTTGGTGGGAGGAAACACCCAAATCTGCAAGAATCCCATCGACTTTAGCAATCTTATGAAATCGTAAAAAGCGTTGTAAATAGGTGAAATTTTGATGGATGAAAATCAAGCGCTCATCCTCCCATGTATTTTCTATCGCATCTTCGTCCTGATCAAAAGCAATCACCCTACCTTGACTTCCCAGCGCATCTAAAATGGCTTTGGTGTGTCCACCTCCACCGAAAGTAACGTCGACATAAGTGCCTGATTCCTTGAGAGCTAACCCCTCAAGGCAAGCTTCCAATAAAACAGGATTATGATACATCTTCGTCATGATTTCCCATCACCTCTTCTGCCAATTCCGCAAAGTCAAGAGCAGCATCGTCAATGGCTTGTTCATACAATTCCTTATCCCATATTTCAATCATGTTGATTGCCGATGAGAGCACAAGTGACCTGTCTAAAGAGGCAATTCCAAGCAAGTCCTTAGGGATCAATATCCGTGTTGCAGCATCTAGATCGATCATTTTCACCCCAGCAGTAAACCGGCGAATAAAATCGTTATTCTTCTTTCTAAATCGATTGAGCTTATTCACCTTTTCCATCATAGCTGACCACTCTTCCAAGGTGTAAAGCTCCAAGCACTTTTGAAACACCGAACGCTTGAGCACAAAGGTTTCCACACCCTTGAGTTGCTTGACCAAAGACACAGGTAGTTTTACCCTGCCCTTGGGGTCTAATTTGCATTCATACGTACCAACTACGTGCATTATACAGATTGAATTGAGTCAAATATATCAATAAAATACCACTTTTTACCACTTTTTACCACTTTGTTGATAAATTCAACCACTTAGGATTTAAAAGTGACTTAAATCATTTACTATGAGTATGTTGTCATTTCATGAAACAAACTTGTTTGATATTGTGAATTCTAAAGCATTTGCTATCACTTTATGTCAAATGAATAAGGCAACTGACTTGAATTAGTTATATTTGCGCACTATTTGGCTTCGATAAATGAAACAAACAATTATAACATCAGGGAAATTTAAATTCCTTGAGGTAGGCACTGGAAAGCCAATCGTAATTCTTCATGGTCTTATGGGGGGTTTGAGTAACTTTCAAGGGGTTACTGAATATTTTCCTAACAAAGGGTATCGGGTTATAATTCCCATGTTACCCATTTACGACCTCCCCTTGCTCAAAACAAATGTCAAGGAATTTGCCAATTATGTCAACCAATTTATTTCCCATCTGAACTTATCAGAAGTTACTTTGCTTGGAAACTCACTTGGGGGCCATATCGGTCTGCTAGTTTCTCTATTGTATCCCAAGAACATCAAAGGACTTATCATTACTGGTAGTTCTGGGCTATATGAAAACTCTATGGGTGAAAGCTATCCTAAAAGAGAAGATAAAGACTATATGACACGGAAATGTCAAGAGGTTTTTTATAATCCTGAAGTCGCCACAAATGAGATTATAGATGAGGTATTTGAAACCGTGAATGATCGGAAAAAATTGGTTAAGATTCTCGCTATTGCCAAAAGTGCAATTCGACACAATATGGCTAAAGACTTGCCTAAAATTCAAATTCCAACCGCTATAATATGGGGAGAAAACGACATTGTAACGCCACCTGAAGTTGGACATGACTTCAATCGTTTACTGCCAAATTCTTCTTTATTTTGGATTGAAAAATGTGGACATGCCCCTATGATGGAACATCCGGATCTTTTCAATATGCATATGGAAACTTGGCTAAACTCTTATTCAAATTGAGTTGCCATGATTCATTCTGCCCGTTTTTTGGTAAGCAACTCTGCTGTTGATCATTGTCCAAAGTCCTCCTTCCCTGAATACGCTTTTATCGGTCGTTCTAATGTTGGAAAGTCATCACTAATCAATGCCATGGCCAACAACAAAAAACTTGCTAAGACCTCAGGGACACCTGGAAAAACAAAGCTGATCAATCACTTTTTAATCAATGATGCTTGGTGTATGGTTGATTTGCCTGGTTACGGCTATGCCAAAATATCTAAGAAAGAAAGAAACGAACTCAAAAAACTAATCAATGGTTACTTTGCCAAACGAAAACAATTGGTTAATACTTTTATTCTGATTGACAGTCGGCACAAACCACAAGACATCGATATTGATTTTATAAATACTATGGGGGCCCAAAAGCATCCGTTCTCTATCGTTTTTACCAAGATTGATAAACTCTCCCATGGGCAACGTCAAAACAATATATCTGTCTATAAATCTCAGCTTTTGGAGCGAGGCTGGGAATGTATTCCCCCATTATTTGAATCTTCCGCTAAAACTGGAGAAGGAAAAAAAGAGATTCTCAGCTATATCGAATCAATCAATTCGAATCTTTAGTTTTTTGTGCCTTGCCTAATTTGTGTTCGCTTGAAAAATAGTCGCAGAACTGCTGAAAAGCCTCGCCCATTTCAACATCTTGTGTGGCTTTCATATACGAGTTGCGAATCCCAACAAGCGTTTGATGAACAAACACACGCATTTGGTCAACAGGCATCTCCTTAGTCCACAGGTCAATACGAGCACTTTCTTGAGCTTGTTTGTCCCAGGTACTTAAGAACATGGCATGAGTTTCTTGCTTATCAATTCCACCATCTGGAGCAGACCAACTCAACTGATCTGGCACATGGTTTTTATCAAGGGTAACATCTATAGTGATTCTCGTCTTTTTCATCATCTCCGAGGTTTATATTTTGATTTTTCAAATAACTCTCTGTAAGGAGTATTGAGAAGCTCCACAATGGATTTTCGTTCTTTCTTTTGATAGGCCTTAACAATTTGGAGACCTAGCCATTGACCTATTTGACCTGGAGAGTCAACGTCGATATTCAAATAAAATTTTGAAAAAGGAGCTGGCGAGATAAAGCGTTTTATCAACTCTGTGTCTGTACTATAAAGCAATTCCTTGGAAACAAAAAAGTTCCAAATTTCTTTTTCATTAGTCATTACCCAATCTAGCTGATCAGGCGTATATCCCATTATTTTATCCTCTGAATAATCGGATAAGATCGATTGCTTCAAGAATTGGATTTTACCAGAATAAATCATTTGCGCTAAAAAAGTACGATCTTCGGGCAAAGCAATATGATTTTTTGCAAAAGATTCTGCCAGCTCTTTCGACAGCTGTTTCAATTCCATTTCCTGGCGTAAATACAAGGAAATTCCCTCATACATATGATGGTCTACACCTAAGAAGTTGTCAATGGCGATCAATACCATACTGTCGTTGAGAATGACTTTATTGTTGTAATCAACGTCAGAAGTGATTGTAATTACTTTTTTGGGTACTCGAGCATTTTTAAAGACTCGCTGAAGACCTTGCATAAAAGGAGACAATTGATTGTGGATTTCTGAATTCGAAATCAATTTGGTTTGTTCATACAGGGCCAGCTGCAAACTGTCTGTACGACGATTAACCCATACTGAAAAGGGATAGCTTTTAGGAAAAAAATAAGGAAACTCTTGCTCCACTTCGCCTAGAGAGTCTGGATGAGCACTAAAAAAAATACTTTCAAATCGAATGAGTTCATAGGACGGTGTGGCACCCTCGGATGCTTTTCGGTTCGAGCAACTCCAAAAAAATACAGGCAAAGTCAATAAAATTAAAATAGACCATAAGCTGTTTTTGAATACGTCCATAAATAGTACCTTTGAAAGTAAAATTAGAATTTACGAAACTACTATTTTTTTGGTTGATAATTCAGTTGTGTTATGAAAACTAAACATGTTGCAGATCATATTATAAATTGGTTAAACACTTATGTAGAAAAGTCAAATCTTGACGGTTTTGTAATTGGTGTGTCTGGTGGAGTAGATTCGGCTCTCACTTCTACACTGTGTGCCAATACGGGAAAACCAACACTTTGCCTAGAAATGCCAATACACCAAGAGAGCAATCAAGTAAATCGGGCAAATAGACACACAAGCTGGCTTACAGAAAACTTTAGCAATGTTCGTGTTAAAGTTTTGTCTTTAAATGCGCTGTATGATAGCTTTTTTCAGTTGGATGCCGCAGGAAATAAGAACACAAACACCCCTCTTTCTTTGGCAAATACGCGTTCTCGTTTACGAATGACAACTCTGTATTATTTTGCTTCAAAAGAACGGTTTCTCGTGGCTGGCACGGGCAACAAAGTTGAAGATTTTGGAGTAGGGTTTTATACCAAATACGGAGATGGTGGGGTGGACGTCAGTCCAATAGCGGATTTGATGAAAAGCGAAGTCAGAGAACTCGCTGCACACTTGGGCGTACATGATTCAATTGTTCATGCTGCTCCAACTGACGGCTTGTGGGATGATAATCGAACCGATGAAGACCAGCTCGGCGCAACCTATGATGAGCTTGAATGGGCAATGGAACAACAAAAAAATGGAAAAACAACAGCTGATTTTACAGGTCGTGAAAAGGCTATTTTTTCAACCTACGAAAATCACCACAAAATGAATAAACACAAAATGGTTCCCATCCCCATTTGTGTGATACCACAGCAGCTAAAGTAATTTTTTTGTTAAATTTTTTAAGAATTTACTTACATTCTTTGTAGTTTGTTTCATTTATTGTTTCTTTAAGCAATAAACGCAAATAACGATCTTATTTTAGACCTGTGATAAAAGTTGTAGTTGCTGATTCTCATCCGATTATCCATAAAGGGATTAAGGCTTGTTTTAAAAATTCCACAGAGATTTCAATCACTGGAAAAGCCCTAGTTCATGATGATCTTTTTGATATTCTTGACCGGAAGATGGTTGATATTATCATACTGGAACTCGATTTGCAAAAATCAGATGGATTAGCAGTCCTGCGACGCATCAAAAATGAGTACCCAGGAGTTCGTGTTTTGATATTTTCAAATCAGCCCGAGGAAGTTTATGCAATTTCTTCACTAAAAGCAGGTGCTTCTGGCTATTTAAACAAAAAAGCAAACCCTACCGCAATTCGACATGCCATTTTGAAAATTGCTTCAGGGGGTGTATTCATCACCAATGAACTTGCTCAAACGATTGCATTTGACGAATCGACAGGAAGACCGAGAAGAATGTTCAAAAAACTTTCTATGCGTGAGGTCGAAGTCCTGAAAATGCTTTGTGACGGAAAGAGAAACAAAGAGATCGCTTTGGAATTAAAACTAAACGAAAAAACCGTCAGTACATATCGCAGTCGTATTATGAAAAAATTACGTGTTCGAAATCTTGTCGAGCTCGTCCGAAAAGCTCAATCAATTCAGATAGAGTCCTTTTAAAAGATCACACGGTCCAAGCGATTACTCAAGTTCTTTTTGAGCCCCACATAATCGTTAACTTCCTCCAAAATTTCACGATGTGTTTCGACATGACTCTCCGCTGTTTTACTTTGTAATTCTCCAATTTTTTCTTGAATCAGCAAGCATCTGAGATTTAGAATGGTTTGTTGTAACCACCTTCCAATTTCAGTTTTTTTGTCCTTGATTACGATGTTTTTTCTCTCCCAATCGTGCAGAACATTGTTTTCATCATTCATGATAATACTACTCACCATTTGGGACTGCTCTGGACTGATCTCTTGTAGAAAAGTCTCCATCACAAGTGGTTTTTGGGCGTTGTAAATCGACAGTAAAGAATGGTATAGTTCCCGAAAACTTTGGGTTGATAATTCGACTTCGTCCTGTTGAAGATCAAGATAAATTTTTTCGTACACCTTGGCGCTAATTTCGGTTGGCGTAAGTACAATTTTACCTTCTTGGTCGGACTGCATCACGACATCTTCAAACGAAACTTCTTCCTCTCCGTAGAGTAAAAGTAGAGAGATGATATTTCGTTCGAGCTCAAAGCGCGGATCAACTTTCTGTTTCGCAACGTTAACCACCTGCATCTCGTTAAATTTTCGAGCTTTTGGAGCTTGCTGATCCTTTTTTTGAAGCAACTGAGAGAGGGTTGAAAACAATACATCTTCACTGATATTCATCAAAGAAGCACAACTCTGTATGTAGACTTCTCGGCGAATGGCATCTGGAATTATGGAGATGCTTTGTACAATTTCACGTATGGTTTCGGCTTTTCGAATCGGCTCATTTTTGCCCTCCTCAGCAAGTAATTTTGCTTTGAATTGAATGAAATCGACTGTATTGTTTTCCAAAAATTGTTTGACTTCGGTGAGTTGATGATTTCTGGCAAAACTATCTGGATCTTCGCCTTCGGGGAATGTACAAATGGAGACTTGCATTCCTGCCTCCAAGATGATATCGACCCCACGCATGGCTGCGCGTAGCCCTGCTGCATCTCCATCAAACAATAAGGTTATGGTGTTGGTCAATCGTCGAACCAAACGAACTTGATCTGAAGTCAAAGCAGTTCCTGAAGATGAGACTACATTTTGAATTCCTGCCTGATGCATCTGAATCACATCTGTATATCCTTCTACAAGATAACAGTTACTTTCCTTAGCGATATGCTGTTTTGCCTGATAAAGCCCATAAAGTACTTTACTTTTTTGATAGACTTCACTTTCGGGAGAATTGACATATTTTGCCGACTGTTTGTCTTGTTTTAAGATTCGTCCTCCAAATCCCATAACACGGCCGGACATACTGTGGATGGGAAACATGACTCGGCCTTTAAAACGATCAAACAGTTTTTCCCCTTTTTGGATCGTCAAGCCACTCGAGATCAAAAATTCTTCTTGAAATCCAGCGTTCAATGCTGCTTTGGTAAGCGCATCCCATTGGTCAAGCGAATAACCCAAATGGAATTTATCAATCGATTCTGCAGTGAATCCTCTTTCCTGAAAATAAGCCAACCCGATATTTTTACCCTCTTGACTTTCATTGAGCATTTTTGAAAAGAAAGATTGAGCATAATCTGTAACGGCATACATGCTTTCGCGAAGAGATGCTGCTTCTTTTTGCTCATTGGTTTGTTGGGTTTCCTCAACTTCGATATTGTATTTCTTTGCGAGGAATTTAATGGCTTCTGGAAACGTAAAGTGTTCGTGCTCCATCAAAAAGGAGACAACGTTACCCCCTTTTCCACTACTAAAATCTTTCCAAATTTGTTTGGCAGGAGAAACCATAAAACTCGGTGTTTTTTCATTGGAAAATGGACTTAACCCTTTGAAATTAGAACCCGACTTTTTGAGCTGAACAAAGTCTCCGATAACTTCTTCCAGACGTGCGGTTTCAAAAACGAGATCTACGGTAGACTTACTGATCAAAATTGGATAATTGTAAAGATTAAAAATAGCAAAAAAAGGAATTAAAACTCCCGATCAATTACATAAGAGACTAGTTTTTGTAAACTGTCCTTGGCATCGGAAGGTGGAAATGAATCCAAAATCAGATTTGCCTCATGTTGGAATTCATGCATTTTTCGAATTGCATAATCCAAACCGCCTTTAGACTTCACAAAAGTGATTACCTCTTTCACTTTCTTTTTGTTAGTATTGTGTTTTTTTATATTTCGCTTTAGCCACCTCCGCTCAGAAAGACTTGCCTGTCCCATGGCATAAATCAAAGGCAAAGTCATTTTACGTTCACGGATATCAATTCCTGTTGGCTTTCCAATTCGCTGTTTGCCATAGTCAAACAAGTCATCTTTAATCTGGAATGCCATTCCAATTTTTTCACCGAAGATTCGCATTTTTTCCACCTCCGCTTCAGAGCTCGCAACGGAACATGCACCCAAAGCGCAACAGGACGCAATAAGCGTAGCGGTTTTTTTTCGAATGACTTCATAATAGACCTCCTCTGTAATATCAAGACTTCTAGCTTTTTCGATTTGCAACAACTCCCCCTCACTCATTTCGCGCACTGCAGTTGAAATAATCTCAAGCAAATCGAAGTCCTTATTGTCGATACAAAGCAAGAGGCCTTTGGACAGCAAATAGTCTCCGACTAAAACAGCAATTTTATTTTTCCAAAGGGCATTTATTGAAAAAAAACCTCGTCGCTTATTACTGTCATCGACCACATCATCGTGAACCAATGTCGCTGTGTGGATAAGCTCGATGACGGATGCCGCTCGATAGGTCCGTTCATTAGTTTTGCCAAGTAGCTTAGCTGTTAGAAAAACAAACATTGGACGCATCTGTTTTCCTTTACGATTGACAATATAATGCGTAATTCGATTCAATAAAGCAACTTTGGAGGACATCGCATTGGAAAACCTTCCTTCAAAGAGTTCCATTTCCTCGCGTATGGGGCGCTTGAGTTGCTCAGTGATTTTCATTCGTTTTAAATATACAATTTCACTCGGTACTGTCAAACATATTGATAATGTGCGAATTAATGATTCTTATTTGCCAGCTGACCACAGGCTGCATCGATATCCTTTCCCCTTGACCGTCGTACGGTAACCGAAATTCGATTGTCTTTCAATGCAGTCGTATATGCCGATATCGCCATTGGTGTTGCTTGTACAAACTGGTCATCTCCGATTGCATTGTATTCAATTAAGTTTACCTTAGAAGGTACTTGCTTACAATAGAAAACCAGTGCATCAATATCTGCTTGTTTATCATTAATCCCTTTCCACACTACCACTTCAAAAGTGATTTTGCTTTTTGTTTTATCATACCAATACTTAAGTGCTTCCAATAACTGATCGAGTGGAAAAGATTTAGTAAATGGCATCAGTCGATTTCTTGTTTCTTCGATTGCAGAATGCAAAGAAACTGCCAATTTAAACTTTGGATTCTGTTCTGAAATTTCTCGAATAATCTTTGTGATTCCAGAAGTTGATACTGTGATTCGTTTGGGTGACATTCCTAACCCATCAGGTGAAGTGATTTTATCAATAGCAGCCAAAGTGTTTTTGTAATTCATCAAAGGTTCGCCCATTCCCATAAAAACAATATTGGTCAGTGGACGATTGTAATACAATTGACTTTGTTTGTCGATTTCCACAACCTGATCATAAATCTCATCTGGGTTGAGATTCCGCATTCGTTTGAGTTTGGCAGTCGCACAAAAATGACAGTCCAAGCTACATCCAACCTGACTCGACACACAAGCCGTAGAACGTGTGTCAGTAGGAATCAAAACAGATTCTACAAGATACCCGTCATGAAGGCGAATGGCATTTTTGATCGTCCCGTCATCGCTTCTCTGTAGTTGGTCAACCGCAATATGATGAATCACAAAATATTCTTCTAAAAGAGAGCGATGCGACTTTGACAAATTGGTCATTCCCAAAAAATTGTGAGCTCCCTTTCTCCAGAGCCACTCGTAAACCTGATCTCCTTTAAAAGCAGGAGCTGAATGAGAGGTAAAAAAATGACGTAACTCGTCCAAGGATAAGGCACGAATATCACGACGTGCTTTCTCCATGATTAGAGAATTAGCATCGCATCACCATAGGAGTAGAAACGGTATTTTTTCTTGACGGCTTCTTCATAAGCTTTTTTTACAAAATCGTGCCCAGCAAAAGCAGAAACCATCATCAGTAAGGTTGATTTAGGCAAATGAAAATTGGTAACCATGCTATCAGCAATGCTAAACTCGTGAGGTGGAAAAATAAACTTATGCGTCCAACCCCGATAGGTGTTGAGTGTTTTGCTTGAAGATACCGCACTTTCAAGTGCACGCATCGATGTTGTCCCAATGGAGCATACCCGCTTTTTATTACTCTTCGCATTGTTTACCATATCGGCAGCAATCTGATCGATATGAAGTTCTTCTGAATCCATTTTATGTTTGGACAAGTCCTCCACTTCTACTGGATTGAAGGTCCCAAGTCCAACATGAAGAGTGATATCAGCCATATCAATCCCTTTAATTTCGAGTCTTTTCAACACGTGCTTTGAAAAATGAAGTCCAGCAGTTGGTGCTGCAACGGCACCTTCGTGTTTGGCATAGATTGTCTGGTAGCGCTCACGATCAAACTCCTCTTCATCGCGTTTGATGTATTTGGGAAGTGGGGTTTGACCCATCTCATATAGCTTTTCACGGAAGGCCTCATAAGGACCATCGTATAAAAATCGAAGCGTACGACCACGGGAAGTTGTATTATCAATAACTTCAGCAACGAGATCTTCACCCCCTCCAAAATAAAGCTTATTTCCAATTCTTATTTTTCTTGCAGGATCTACAAGAACATCCCAAAGTCGTTGTGACTGGTTCAGTTCGCGAAGTAAAAAAACTTCTATTTTGGCTCCTGTCTTTTCCTTATTTCCAATCAAACGAGCTGGAAATACTTTGGTATTGTTTCGAACCATGATGTCCCCTTCATCAAAATAATCAACAATGTCTTTAAAGTATTTATGCTCGATAGTTTCGGATTCTCTGTGTAAAACCATAAGTTTTGACTCGTCTCGGTGATCGGTAGGGTATTCAGCTAATAGGCTGTCTGGAAGATCAAAATTAAAGTGCGAAAGTTTCATTCTGTACATTGAGGCGGCAAATATACATTCTTGACAGGGGGGTTGTCAAGTTATTGGGCATGTTTTTACACTATGACCCCGATAAAAACCCATTCTGATCTAAATCTTTCCAAAATCCAGGGTAGGATTTTGTGACAACATCCGCATCTTGTATTCGAATCGGAACCAACAAACCCAAAGGAGCAAATGCCATCGCCATACGATGGTCATGATAGGTTTCGATCAAAACGTTAGGACGAATTGGATTTGTACGTTTATGCAAATGCAAGCTCTTATCTGTGATTTCGATTGTTGCCCCTAACTTTGACAATTCGTTTTGCAAGGCAACCAATCGATCCGTTTCTTTGATTTTCAGTGTGTGTAAGCCCGTCAAACTACAGGATAAACCTAATCCGTAACAAGTAACTGCTATGGTTTGAGCAATATCTGGTGCGTCAGAAAGGTCTAATTGTACGTGTGTGGAACCAATTGTTTGCTTCTTCAAAGCAAGGGTGTTGTTTTCGATTGAAGACTTGACTCCGAACTGCTGATATACATCCATTAAAACCCTATCTCCTTGTAAGCTGTCTTTTTTATACGTCGACAGAGATACGTCTGCTTCATTGGCAAGAGCAACCATACTAAAATAATATGAGGCCGAGCTCCAATCCGACTCTACAGCATGGGTTATTTGGGTAATGTCCTTTTTTGGAAAAACTTGAATGTGCTGTCCAGAAAAAATAGCGTCAACGCCGATTTTATGCAATAAAGATAGCGTCATTTCGATATATGGGATTGAGGTTATCTTTCCCTCAAGGTAAATACGCAATCCATCAGGCAAGCTAGGCGCAATCAGCATCAATGCTGTGATATATTGGCTACTGATGTTCGCTGAAAGGCGGACCTCACTAGCAGTAAGCCGTTTTCCTTTGATCAACAAGGGAGGGTAGCCTTCATTTTTGAGATAGCTAATGTCTGCTCCAAGCTGACGAAGCGCATCGACCAATATGCCTATCGGACGCTCTTGCATGCGCGATGAACCCGTCAAGATTTTTTCTTGATTTTCTAAAGTAGAATAGTAAGCTGATAAAAACCGCATGCTGGTACCTGCATGTCCAATATCCACCATATTTTTATCACTTTCCAATCCAGACTTCATCGCAACGGTATCATCGGAATTTGATAGGTTGTCAAGCGTAATCTGAGGATAAAGTGCTTGTAAGAGCAACATCCGGTTGGACTCACTTTTTGATCCGGTAATCTGAATTCTTCCGTGTAAATTCCCCGATTGATGACGAAGTGTCAAATCTTTCATTGATTGATTTTAGGGTTGTTATGATGGCGATCGTGATCACGTTTGGTTTTAAGGTCGAGTTTTTTTGCAAATGCATTTGATAAGTCTACTCCAGTCTGATTGGCCAAACAGAGTACAACAAAAAGAACATCGGCGAGTTCCTCGCCCAAGTCTTTTTCTTTGTCACTTTCTTTTTCGGATTGCTCTCCGTAACGTCGTGCAATGATCCGCGCAACTTCTCCAACCTCCTCAGTCAATTGCGCCATATTAGTCAGCTCGTCAAAATAGCGAACTCCGTGGTTTTTGATCCATTGATCAACCGCTTGTTGTGCATTGTCTATATTCATTATGCTTTATTTTTTGAGTCTATCAAAATTGTGACCGGGCCATCATTGTGAAGCTCTACATCCATCATTGCGCCAAAAACACCAGTAGCCACTGGTCTTCCTAATGCCTCTTCGCACTGTTCCACAAAGCTTCGATACAAAGGTAAGGCAGTTTCAGGCTTAGCCGCTTCTATGTAAGACGGTCGATTTCCTTTTTTGGTCAGTGCGTGAAGGGTAAACTGACTCACAACTAACATATCTCCATCAACATCGAGTAATGATAAATTCATCACGTCATTAGTATCGCTAAAAATACGCAGTCCGAGTGTTTTTTTTGCCAACCATGAAACGTCCTCGATTTGGTCATCGTGTGTGATTCCCAAAAAAACCAAAAGTCCCTTGGAAATCGAGGCCACTATCTCACCATCGACTCGAACACTTGCTTTGCCAACACGTTGAATAACCACCCTCATGATTCCCAAAAATCGGTTCGAAAGTGTTGATCATCCCCATCAAGAATTTGGGTGTAGCTTTTGTACCGCGAACTTGCAATATCGCCCGACTCAACTGCCAATTTTACGGCACATTTTGGCTCATCTATATGCAAACAATCATTGAATTTACACTGACTTTTTCGCTCAAAAAATTCGATAAAATAGTCTCCCAACTCTTGTGGGGAAAATGCAATCATTCCAAACCCACGAATCCCAGGCGTATCAATGATCTTGGCCCCAAAATCCAATTCGTGCAATTCAGCGTGGGTGGTCGTGTGCTGACCTTGCTGATGCTGATCCGAAATGGCTTTGGTTTTGATGTTTAGCATAGGGGCTAAAGTGTTCACTAGAGTTGATTTTCCAACGCCACTATGCCCAGAAAGCATACAGATTTTAGATGTCATAAGAGATTTTACCTCATCGATATTGGTTCCCTTTAAAGCTGAAATCTCTACACAATCATAGCCAATGGCTTGATAAACTGCCTTGAGTTGACGGAGCTCATCCATTTCTTGAATGCTATATGTGTCTTCCTTGTTGAATAATAAAACAACCTCAATTCCAAAGGCTTTGGCTGTTGCCAAAAACCGATCGATAAAGGCAGGATAAGTCACAGGATTGTTCAGTGTGACCAACAAAAATGCAATATCAATGTTCGCTGCAAGGATATGGATTTGCTTGGAAAGGTTTACCGATTTACGAACGATATAGTTTTTTCGATCATGGATATCATCAATCACTCCTTCTCCACAGTCTTCTGTCAATGAGATGGTCACTCGATCTCCTACCGCCACGGGGTTTGTACTCGAGATCTCATCATTTCGAAATTTACCTTTTATCCGACACGAAACAAGCATACCTGCATCTGTCTTTACAGTATACCAACTACCTGTCGATTTATAAACCGTTCCTTCCACAGCTTACAAGGTAAGACTTTTCAATCTTAAGTATTAATTACTTGGTTTTGATGATTGATCGATTCTTGATGAATTGCCTTAAACATCCGCAACACAAACTCTTCACTTAATTTATGCCCCTCACCTTCGAGAATCATTTTTCCTAAAATCTCATTCCAGCGCTTGGACTGTAGAACAGCTACATTGTGCTCTTTCTTCAAAGCCCCGATCTCAACAGAGATATTCATCCGCTTTCCTAGCGTTTCAAGTAAACTGTGGTCAATCACATCAATTTGTGCACGAAGATTGTCGAGTTTACTCACATAGCTTTCCGCGTCGGCTGTTGTTTTTCGAATGCGAAGATCTTCCATCATTTGAACGAGTGTGTCAGGGGTGATTTGCTGTGCAGCATCACTCCATGCATTGTCTGGATCGCGATGGGTTTCAATCATCAAACCATCAAAGTTCAAATCTAGTGCTGTTTGTGAGACATCTTGTAGAATATCACGACGCCCACAAATATGAGATGGGTCACAAATCAATGGCAAGTCAGGGAATCGATTTTGCAATTCTATCGCCAATTGCCATTCTGGGTTATTGCGATATTTGGTTTTTGCATAGCTCGAAAATCCACGGTGAATCACACCCAAATTTTTGATGTCAGCCGTATATAAACGCTCGATCCCTCCAAGCCAAAGTGCCAAATCAGGGTTTACTGGGTTTTTTACAAGTACGATTTTATCTGTGCCTTGAAGCGCATCAGCAATTTCCTGTACAATAAACGGGCTTACCGTTGATCGAGCGCCAATCCAAAGCACATCAATATCTGCTTCAAGAGCAAGTTTTACATGATCTTTATTGGCTACTTCCGTGGCAGTCATCATTCCCGTTTCTTCTTTGACACGCTGCAACCACTTCAATCCGATGGCTCCAACTCCTTCAAAGTTTCCAGGTCGTGTTCTTGGCTTCCAAATCCCTGCTCTATAAATCGTGGCATCCGTATCCTTGAGTTGATGTGCGATGTCCATTACTTGTTCCTCGGTCTCTGCACTACAAGGTCCGGCAATCACCAGGGGATGAGGAAGGTTAAAGGCGTGTAGCCATTCACCCATTGCTTTATTATTTTCCATTTGTTTTTGTTTCAGGTTTTAAAATATGTGTGATTGTATTAATTTTCTTCATTTCTTCCACTAACGTGGTGTAATCATCATTTGCCAAAAGGGATTTAAAGTATTCCATATTGGAAATGTATTCGTCAAGTGTCTCGATGACATTGTGCTTGTTTTGCTTAAAGATTGGCATCCACATTTCTGGGGAGCTTTTTGCTAAACGAACAGTTGATGAGAATCCACTTCCCGCCATGTCGAATATGTTTTGCTCATCTTCCTCTTTTTCCATGACAGTTTTCCCAAGCATAAATGAGGTGATGTGCGATAGATGCGATACATAAGCAATATGCCGATCATGCGCAATCGGTTCTATCTCACGAAGCTGCATTCCCAAATTGGTAAAAATAGAGCGTGCACGCTCCAATAATTCAGGTCTTGTTTTATGTGTTTCACAAAGCATATTCACTTTGTCTTTGTACAAGTTGCGAATGGCAGCTTGGGGACCTGAGAACTCCGTTCCAGCGATTGGGTGACATGCCAAAAATTGTTCGCGTTTAGGATGTTGAGCGACCGACTCACAGATCGCCGTTTTGGTCGATCCCATGTCGATAACCAAGGTGTTTGGACCTACTGCATCAAGAATCTTTGGTAAAAGAAATGCTGTGGCCTCAACTGGAATGGCAACAGAAACCAAGTCCATATCTTTCAACTCATCAATCGTGGCGCGATGATCGATTAAGCCCAATTCCATTGCATTTGACAACGTGGTTTCCGTCCGACTAACCCCATATATCAACACACTGGGGTGCGCACTTTTTAGATCCAATGCCAAAGACCCATTCATCAAACCAACGCCAATCAAACCTACTTTCATTTATTTAACCGATTTAAAGCTTCTACAATCTGACTCTTGTCAACACATAGCGAAAAGCGAATGTAGCCTTGACCCGCGCTTCCAAAAATGGTGCCTGGTGCCAAAAAAATATGTTTATCATGAAGGAGTTGATCTATAAAACTTTCGCTGTCATTGTGCCCTTCAGGGAGCTTTGCCCACACAAACATTCCGCTATTGTTCTTATCAAACGAGCAACCCATGGCTTCTGCCAGTTTCCAAACCTGTTTTCTTCGCTCACTGTATATGGCGTTTATGTGGTCAAACCAAGACTGTGGTTGCTGCAAGGCAGCAATTGCACCTTGTTGGATTCCATAAAACATTCCCGAATCCATATTGCTTTTAACCTTAAGAACATGATTGATGTTCTCCTTGGATCCGCTCAGCATTCCCATTCGCCAACCAGCCATATTGAACGTCTTACTCAGTGAATTCAACTCCATGACTTGGGATTTATCATCGATGTTTTGGAAAATGCTCTTTGGTTGATCTGTGAGTACAAAACTATAGGGGTTGTCATTGACCAATAAAATATCATTTTCTTTAGCCCATTCGATGAGCTCAGTCAAATTTTGGGGGTCAATTGTTGTTCCAGTTGGCATGTGTGGACTATTAATCCACATCAAACGAACCTTTGTACAGTCGATGCTCTTAAGCTCTTCAAGGTTTGGTTGCCAATAGTGATCTTCCTCGAGATTGTAAAATACAGCTTCGGCTTCTACCAATCGCGTGACAGAAGTATAAGTTGGGTAGCCTGGATTGGGTACCAAGACTTGATCGCCTGGATTGAGGAAGGCCATCGAAATATGCATGATCCCTTCTTTGGATCCCAACAAGGGTAGGATTTCGTTTTCTGGATTTAGGGTTACACCATACTGTTTTTTATAAAAGGCTGCGATGGCCTCACGCAAGGCAGGGATGCCTTGATAGCTTTGATATTTATGTGCAGTCGGATGCGACAAACTGTTTTGAAGGGCATCGATTACCTCTTGGGGAGGTCGTAGGTCTGGGCTCCCTATACCCATGTTAATCACGGGCTGACCCGACGAAATCATAGTACGCACCTCGCGTAACTTTTTGGAGAAATAGTACTCCTGAACATGAGTTAACCTTGTTGCTGTCATTGCGTTTTAGATTGGTATTCACCTAGAATTTTGAATGATGTTGCCATAATTTCCAATAGGGATTTGGCTTTTAGATAGTCGGTAGGGTCATCAAATGTAACATCGACAAAAAAGGCATACTTTCCTGGTGTTTCAATCACCGGTAAGGATTGAATTTTCGTAAGATTCAATTTACAATCACTCATCACATTAAGGGCTGTCGCCAAGCTTCCACGCTTGTGATCCAAGGCAAATTTCCATGCTGCTTTTGAAATGTCTGTAATCGTTTGGTCTACTGATTTTTGAATAATCACAAAACGGGTGACGTTATTTTTAATCGTTTGAATCGACTCCTTCATCACCTGAAGACCATATAAGTCTGCTGCAAGCTGACTGGCAATAGCCCCTTTTGCTATTTGTTTGTTGTCGCTGATTTCTTTGGCAACAGCTGCTGTATCTGAACTTTCTACAAGCTTGATATGTGGGTGCGCTTGAAAAAATTG
Organism: Flavobacteriaceae bacterium; assembly: GCA_002723075.1. Taxonomy (GTDB): domain Bacteria; phylum Bacteroidota; class Bacteroidia; order Flavobacteriales; family Flavobacteriaceae; genus UBA724. The sequence goes on from PBNJ01000007.1 coordinate 32,523, forward strand.
TTTACACTGCAGCAGCGCCATTGGATGCGAGTGGACTTCTTGAATATCTAAAATGCTTTGCCCTGACATGGCCATCAAATTGTGAGTAATGCTCAGGAAGTGCTCACCAACAATGGATAAATCATACTGATCAAGCAATGCGTAATTGGGTAAAATCGAGCCAGCAATCGAGTTTTCTATGGCCATGACTGCTTGGTGACATTTACCATCTACAACCGACTGTACCAATTGGTCAAAAGAGTCACACGGCAATATCTCTACCTGATTTCCAAAATATTGCTGTGCCACCTCATCGTGAAACGACCCTTTGATTCCTTGAATTGCAACTGTTCTCTTCATATCAAAAAAAAAGTCCTGATGTTGTTGTCAGGACTCTCTTGTATTTGTTTGGTTGTGTTGTACTACAAATCGCCCTGCTCCGTTTGAGAAGTATAAAAAGCGTTGTAATAGTAAAACGTATTATTCATAACGAATGCAAATGTAAGTGCATCTCTCGAAAAAACAAATGTTTATATGATTTTTTTGTAGGTTTATTACAACCTTATATCCATTTTCATAATGCCCAGTTGTATAGAACACCCTGATTTATCACACTTGTTGCTTGTTATGTTTTGCACATGCCTATTGCTTGGCTGCCAATCTGGTCAACTGAGGCAAAAAAACGCTTCCGAAGAAGAAAACACAATCGATATTCCAAACAAAATCATGCCGCTTGGTGCTTCTCGAGTGCAAGGGTTTTCGCCATGGTTCGAAAGTTATCGATACGAACTGTGGAAAGACCTAATTGACGGGGGCTGGGAATTTGACTATATCGGAACAGAAACCGAAACGGGCTCTTATCCCAATTATGAGGGCCTCGCTTTTGATCCTGATCACCAAGGGCATGGCGGATGGACGTCTGGGCAGATTCACGATAATTTAGAATTGGCTTTAAACGAAGCTGGTACGCCTGATATTGTTTTGTTTAGTTCACCTGGTGGAAATGATATTTTGGATGGCCTTCTTTACAAAAACATCGTCGAAAATATAAATGATATTATTGATCTCTTCCAAGATCGCAATCCTGAAATCGTGATCCTTATTGAACAGCTTGCCCCCGGTAAAACAAGCTTTATGACTCCAGAGTTAACTGCTATTTTTGATCAAGCTGTTTTGGATGTAGAAACGATTGCACAGGAACAATCCAACGATGACTCTCAAGTAATCCCCGTGAATATGTATGATGGATTTCAAGATCGCTACCTTTCCGATGATATTCATTATAGCGAAGAAGGAGCAAAATTTATCGCCGAACGCTATTACGAAGTCTTACAAACCGTCCTTGAATAGCTCAAATCAAATCTTTGGCATCCTTGATTTCAATTAAAAAACTTCATTGGCAATGGCGTGGATATTATCGGTTTTCTCCCTTCGAATAGTAGTGCAGAAACGGTGCCTTAAAGTCAATCAGTTCTTTACTTTTCTTGTTCATATGGGGTGTTATTTACGGTTACAGAAAACGTGATAGTGGCAGTATGCTCTAATGTTTTTGAAACTGAGCAATACTTCTCAAATGACAATTGGGCTGCGCGATACAAACGATCCGCAGGCACATCTCCTGTGGCAATCACTTTAGCGTGTATATCCGTAAATAAAGAAGGTACTTGTCCTTTAATCCGATCTCCCTCGACCTGGATATGAAGACTGTCAGGTTTGATTTTTTGTTTGTTTAAAATAGATACAATATCGATACTGCTACAGCCAGCAACGCCCATGAGCAAGAGCTCCATGGGACTTGGCCCTTGTGGATCCTCGCTAGACGTTGTGTCAATTGAAATGCGATGACCACGGTCATTTGATATTACCGAATGAAATCCGTTTTGATGTTTGAGTTCTACTTTCATGATTGGGTGTGTATGTTCGTAAACAAAGGTGACAACATACGATTGAGTTGGTCATATTCGATCAAAAAGGCATCATGCCCATGAACAGAAGATATGGTATGGTAATGAAGATTTGCTTTTTTCTCCATCAATTTCTTGTAGGTTTCGCGATTCTCGGCATCGGTAAAAAACAAGTCCGTATCAATGGAAATCAAATGAACCGACCCTTTGATTTGTGAAGCAACCTCTTCAAATGACCCCCTTCCTTCTGTGATGTCAATCGTTCGCAGCAAGTGATTCATCAACTTATATGCTTGTAGGAGAAATCGATTGTCGAGCTTTTCGCCATGGTAAAGCAACCAGCTGTCGATGTTAAATATCCCTTTTTCTTCGTGTTTTGATCTTCCAAACCTTGTTTTAAAAGATTCGGGTGTGCGATAGCACATCATTGCATGGATACGTGCATCATACAGCGGATTTTTTGAATTGTGCAATATCCGATCTTGCAACAGCGTATTTGCCAAGACCCAATCGGAGGTTTTCCAGTCGCAAGCGATAGGGATTAAGTTTTCGATGAGGTCTGGAAAGCTAGCTCCCATTTCCCAAATCAGGGCACCGCCAATTGAACCGCCAATTGCAGCGTAAAGTCTGTCTACACCCAAGTGGTCAAGAGCTTCTTTGAAAAGATTGGCTACATCACGAAGTACGAGTTGATCATAATGCTCAATGACATCGTTATCCACTCCGTTTCCAGGAAAATTGAAGGCTATAATGGTGTGTTGCTGGGTATCGATAACTTTGCCATCGCCAATGAGTTCGGACCACCAGCCATTTTCACCAGTCACATCAGCATTTCCCGTAAGCGAATGATTGACCAACACAACAGGGGCACTCCCCAATGGGAGACCAAATGACTTGTAGGATAATTTCAAGTCCATTCGCTCTCCCGTCAGAGTCGTGTATTGATCAAAAGTGATGTAGGCGAGTTGAGGCACTTTAAACCTTGTCAAATGCTTGTTGGAGGTCTGCCTTGAGGTCTTCAACATTTTCTAGCCCGACTGAAAGACGAATCAAGTCAGGTGTAACACCTGTTGATGCTTGCTCTTCAGGTGTCAATTGTTGATGTGTTGTGCTCGCTGGATGAATCACCAAGGATTTTGAGTCTCCAAAATTGGCAACGAGTGCAAACAATTTGGTTTCATCAGCTACGGTCTTTCCTGCATCAAACCCCCCTTTAAGTCCAAAAGCAAGAAGTCCACTTTGTCCTTCGGGAAGATATTTTTTAGCCAATTCATTGTATTTACTTGATTTGAGTCCTGGATAATTAACCCATGCAACATCCTCATGTGCTTCAAGCCATTCTGCCAATGCCAGTGCATTTTCACTGTGCTTTTTCATGCGGATTTCCAAGGTTTCAAGTCCTTGAATAATTTGAAACGCATTGAATGGGCTAATCGCTGCTCCCAAATCTCTAAGACCTTCAATTCGAACCTTAGCAATATAAGCGGCTGGGCCTAATACATCATGAAGTACCAACCCATGGTAGCCGTCGGATGGGGTGGTGAACTCTGGAAACTTCCCGCTTGACCAATCAAAATTACCAGCGTCAACAATGACACCACCCATCGTAGAGCCATTTCCATTGGCATATTTTGTGAGGGAGTGAATCACGATATTCACTCCATATGCAATAGGATTTTGCAAAGCAGGAGTAGCGAGTGTGCTATCAACCATAAAAGGTACTTTTGCTGCTTTGGCTTCTCTGGAAATTCCCTTGAGATCAAGAACGTCTAGTTTTGGGTTTCCAAGGGATTCCGCAAAGAAGAGACGTGTGTTTTCTTGTACAGCATCTGTAAAATTCTTCGGATCGTCTGGGTCTACAAAAGTTGTTGTGATACCCAATCGTGGTAACAATACTTTTAACATATTATAAGATCCGCCATATAAACTGTTCGATGCAACGATGTGATCTCCCGCTTTAAGCAAAACCAAAATAGCTGTACTCAATGCAGATGTTCCCGATGCGGTAGCAACTGCAGCAAGTCCACCCTCAAGAGCAGCAATTCGTTGCTCCAATACATCAACCGTAGGGTTGTTCAAACGGGTATAGATATATCCTGGCTCGGCCAAAGAAAACAGCTTAGCAGCGTGATCGCTATCTTTAAATACGTAAGCTGTGGATTGAAAAATAGGAACTGATCTTGTTCCTTGTGTTGCAGCTACATCATGGCCTTGATGCAATGCGTTTGTTGAGAGTTGTTGTGTACTCATGATATTAAATTATTTGATAGTGAATGATGATTGTAATAAAGAAACGGCATCGAGTTTTTCCCAGGTGAAGAGCTCGACTTCGTGAACGATTTTTCCATTGTATGGAGACTCAAAAACTTTTTTGACTGTTTTTGGTGTGCGACCCATGTGCCCATAAGCCGCTGTCTCTGCATAAATCGGGGTTCGTAATTTGAGGCGTTGTTCGATACCATAAGGCGTCAAATCAAAAAGCGTTTCTAATTTTTTTGCAATTTCGCTGTCGGATAAGTCAACATGTGATGTTTGGTAGGTATCCACAAAAATCGAGGTGGGCACAGCGATACCAATTGCATAACTCAATTGGACAAGGATTTCGTCGGCGATTCCTGCAGCTACTGCATTTTTAGCAATATGCCGAGCCGCATAAGCTGCACTTCTGTCAACTTTACTCGGGTCTTTACCACTAAAGGCACCTCCGCCATGTGCTCCCTTGCCACCATAGGTATCGACGATGATTTTTCTTCCTGTGAGTCCAGTATCCCCATGAGGTCCTCCAATAACAAATTTTCCGGTTGGATTAATGTGATATATCACTTCATTGGAAAACAAGGACTGTATCTCTGGCGAAAATGAGGCAATGACCTCCGGCATAACCTTTTTAATAATGTCTTGACGAATTTGGGCAGCCATGTTTTCGTCAGTATCGAAATCGTCATGCTGTGTAGATACAACCACCGTTTCGATACGTATGGGCTTGTGATCTTCGCTGTACTCGACTGTGACTTGGGACTTGGCATCAGGACGCAAATAGGCGATGTCCGATTTTGAACGGCGAAAGTCGGCCAAAACCGCTAATATTTTGTGAGAAACAGCAAGCGCTAGAGGCATGTAGGTCTCAGTTTCATTGCTCGCATAACCAAACATGATTCCTTGGTCTCCGGCACCCTGCTCCTCTTTTTTCTCACGCTCAACACCCTGATTTATATCTGATGATTGTTCGTGAATCAAAGAAATCACCCCACACGAATTTCCAGAAAATTGGTAGGCATCATCGGTATAACCAATATCATTAATGGTTTGCCTTGCAATCTGTTGGACATCTAAATAGGTTTTACTTTTTACCTCCCCTGAAAGAATAACCTGTCCTGTAGTAACGAGTGTTTCACATGCGACTTTACTCTGTGGATCAAAGGCAATGAAATGGTCAAGTAGGGCATCGCTGATTTGATCAGCAACTTTGTCAGGATGACCCTCACTTACAGACTCGGATGTAAAAAAATATGACATTATATTTACTTTTTAGCGAAGAAGAAATACGATAAATCTCTAAAAAGTAAAGCTGTTTTAGCACTTTTTTTGAGAGGTTGCAATCAGTCAAATCCTTCCTCTTATGCGCGGCAAATATACAACGCAATTATAAATTCCAAAACATTTTTTTCAATTAGCGAAAATTAAAAGAAATTCCCGCTGTCAATGTGTTGTACTCTTGAATTGTATAGTTAGCAAAAATCTTTAGAAACAACAAGTTGAGTCGAGCCCCAACAATCCCCATTACACCTGAAGCATCAGAAGCGATACTTATTGGGTCTTTAAGGATTCTGGGGCCAATCCCCGTAATTCCATAATCAATACTATAATCTCCACTCACATTAAATTGAGAGTCTCCAGCGTTATAGCCCAATCCCGCAAACGCACTAATGATAGGTAAGTCTATAGAAGCGAGTGCTTGAATGGTAAATGTATCCGCTTCAAATGTCATTTTCCTGTTGGTACTATTTCCGCCAAAAGTAGAGTCTGATAAATCATACTCAAAGCTAGCCTTGGATATCGCAGCCAGTACAGACACATTCAGAGGGAGTTTTTCCAAAGGGCCAAAGTACTGCATGATATTGTGCTTTAAACCAAAGCCCGTCAAACTAAAGGTACTGCCTTGCATTTCCATCGTGGGAATAAAGCGAACCAACAAATCGGTATCAAAAACCACACCAACACTTGCTTGAACAATCGGAGCAGGAACCGTTCCTAAAGGCAGTTCATCTTTTAAACCCCCAGGAAAAGAAAGCTTGCCTTCATATTCAATTTCATTTCCGAGAACACTTTCACTAAATGAAAAGTTTAGCTCCTGATCTCCCCCCTCACCAAACACAGTTGACAATGATCCAGAGGGTACGCTTAAGGAGGTAAGTCCAGTTGGCGTAAATACTTGATCTACATCTGGCACAAAAGGGGCAGCACCGCCAATGGTCAAACCAAAGCCCAGTTTTTTATGTGTTTTCGCACTCGTTGCCCAACCAGAATTTAAGGCATACGTTAAGGTTTTACCAATTGGATCAGTGTAGCCCTCAGCCAGAATACGGGCATCTTCAGTTGAGGTTAATAATATGTTTTCAATGCCATCAAACAATTGGGCATTAACACTTGTCACACTCAATGAAAGAGTGAGGATGGAGAAAATTAAATTTTTCATGGTTTAAAGATTTTATTCAAAAATAAAAAATTAAAGATCAAGCTGTATTCAACACACCGAATATCGATTATCAACAATTCAATCAGATGGATAAAAACTGTCAGAAAATTCGAATCTTGATTTGAGTTTATTTTATATTTTTATGCGACTTAAAATAGATGGTATGCATATTGCGATTGCAGGAAATATTGGAGCAGGAAAAACAACATTGACAGAACTATTGGCAAAACATTATCGGTGGGAACCACAATTTGAGGACGTTGTCCAAAACCCCTATCTCGACGATTTTTATGCAGAAATGGAACGCTGGTCTTTTAACCTCCAAGTTTACTTTCTAAACAGTCGTTTTCGTCAAATTCTAGAAATTCATAAAAGTGAAAGCACGGTGATTCAAGATCGTACAATTTACGAAGACGCTCATATCTTTGCGCCCAATCTTCATGCTATGGGACTGATGACTCATCGCGATTTTGAAAATTACAGTTCTTTATTCAAGTTGATGGAGTCTTTGGTAAAAGGACCTGATTTGCTCATATACCTTCGCAGTTCAATTCCAAACCTTGTCAATCAAATTCACAAACGCGGGCGTGTTTATGAGAATTCCATTAGCATCGAATACCTTAGTCGATTGAACGAGCGCTATGAAGCATGGATTCATGACTATGATAAAAAGAATCTCATCATTTTAGAGGTTGACGATCTCAATTTTGTAGATAACCCTGAAGACTTACAAAAAGTAGTTGAGGTTATTGATAACAAACTCGGGGAAATGAAAATGGACGCCAACTAGACGTCCATTTGTTAATGTAAACCAATAGAATACTTTTTTGCTTATTCCTTCTTTAGGGCTTTGATTTCATTCAATGTAGAGTCGATCATTTCTTGACTCCCAACAATCTCTTGAATGGTTTCAGAAGTCTCTCCATTTTTGGTTGTAACTGTGGTAATCGTAGCTATGGTTTCGCCCTCTGTTGAGTTGGTGACTTCCACACGAATTTCTTTTTGTTGTTCATCAACATGATGTGCTTTTGCGCCATGACCATCTCCAAGAATGGGCGCAATGACTAAGCCAACCAAGCAAGTCAGTTTGATCAAGATGTTCATCGACGGTCCTGATGTATCTTTAAATGGATCTCCAACCGTATCACCTGTTACGGCAGCTTTGTGAGCGTCGGAACCTTTTTTCTCTACTTTACCATTGATTTCTACACCTGCTTCAAATGATTTTTTGGCATTGTCCCATGCACCACCAGCATTGTTTTGGAAAATCGCCCACAATACACCTGATACAGCTACACCAGCCATATAACTCCCCAGAGCCTCAGGCCCCATCAACAAACCGATAATGACTGGCGTTGCAATTGTGATTAAGCCAGGAAGTAACATTTCTTTAAGCGCGGCTTTGGTTGATATCTCAACACATTTGGCATAGTCAGGAGTGCCTTTTCCTTCCAAAATCCCAGGGATTTCTTTAAACTGGCGACGAACTTCCTGTACCATTTCCATTGCAGCTTTTCCGACCGATTGCATTGCAAGGGCAGAGAAAACAACTGGGATCATTCCCCCAATGAATAAGGCCGCTAATACATCTGCCTTAAAGATATTGATACCATCGATTCCTGTAAACGTTACGTAAGCGGCAAACAAAGCTAATGCGGTTAGTGCGGCGGAGGCAATCGCAAATCCTTTTCCAATCGCGGCAGTTGTATTTCCAACAGAATCAAGGATGTCGGTACGCTCCCGAACCTCACTTGGCAATTCGCTCATTTCAGCAACACCGCCTGCATTGTCTGCAATCGGGCCAAAAGCGTCAATTGCCAACTGCATAGCTGTTGTAGCCATCATAGCAGAAGCAGCTATTGCTACTCCATAGAAACCGGCAAGAGCGTATGATCCCCAAATGGCAACTGCAAAGAGAAGAACAGAAGATGCCGTTGAGATCATTCCGACAGAAAGACCTGCAATAATGTTGGTGGCTGCACCAGTTGATGAGTTTTGTACGATACTTAAGACCGGCTTTTTACCAATAGCGGTGTAGTATTCTGTAAAAAGAGAAATTAAATAACCCACTCCCAATCCAACGATTGTCGCATAAAATACATTTGTCGCTGCCACGTCACGAGATGCTTCGCCAAAAAACTTCATACCACTTATGGTTTCAGGTAAGAGGTAATCGATCAAAAACCAAGAGGCGATTAGCGTAATTAATATTGAAAAAATATTCCCTGTATTCAACGCGCGCTGTACTTCAGCTTCTTTGGCTGAGTTGTCTTTGATTCGAATAAACAATGTACCTGCAATTGATGCAATAATCCCAACTCCTGCTAATACAAGTGGAAGAAGAATCGGACCCATTCCTTGGAAAGTATCAAGGGTCTGCCCTGCTTCAGACATGTCCTTAATAATATAATTCCCCAATACCATAGATGCAAGTACAGTTGCTACGTAACTTCCAAACAAATCTGCACCCATACCGGCTACATCTCCGACATTATCCCCAACATTGTCGGCAATAGTCGCAGGGTTACGAGGATCGTCTTCAGGAATGCCTGCCTCTACTTTTCCAACGAGGTCAGCCCCTACATCTGCTGCTTTGGTGTAAATTCCACCACCCACACGTGCAAATAGTGCGATTGACTCTGCACCTAGTGAAAATCCTGCCAAAGACTCTAATACAATAGTCATATTGGTATAAAAGTCTGACCCATCGATAAACTGTCCGACTAGAAACAAAAACCAAAGTGCAAGCCCAAAAACGGCTAAACCAGCTACACCCAGACCCATAACCGTACCTCCACCAAATGATACTTTCAGTGCTTTTGGTAAGCTGGTTTTTGCAGCTTCAGCAGTACGTGCATTGGCCTCTGTTGCAATCCGCATCCCAATATTTCCAGCCAAAGCTGAAAATATTGCTCCAACAACAAATGCTGGTACAATCAACCAGCTTGTCGTTTCGACCATGATCGATATACCATAAAGGGCCACTGAAGCAACAATCACAAAAATCAATAATAAACGATATTCTGCGTTTAAAAATGCAAGTGCACCTTCTTTAATACTTTTTGAAATAGACTGCATCTTATCTGTACCTGCTGGTTGTTTTCGTACCCAAACAGATTGGATGTACATGACTAAGAGTCCTACAATTGCTAATAGAACAGGGGTGTATTGAATAAAATTTTCCATATTGGTTTTCAGTTGGAATTGAATTAAAGCATCACCTTTTTTACTGCACGAACCACATCGTCCCGGTTGGGTAGCCATTCAGTTAATAGAACGGGAGAGTACGGCGCAGGTGTGTCTGCTGTATTAATTTTAATTATTGGCGCATCGAGATAATCAAAGATTTGACTTTGAACTTGATAAGTGATTTCAGTAGAGATATTACCAAAGGGCCAAGACTCCTCTAGGATTACCAATCGATTCGTTTTCTTAACTGATTCGAGGATGGTATTGATGTCGAGTGGGCGGATTGTACGCAAGTCAATTAACTCGACGGAAATGTTTTCTTTTTCAAGCATTTCTGCTGCAGCAGTAGCTTCTTTAAAAATTTTGCCAAAAGAAACGAGCGTAACGTCTATTCCTGTACGTGTGATATCGGCAACACCAATAGGGAGTACATATTCTCCATCGGGAACTTCACCCTTATCCCCATACATTTGCTCCGATTCCATAAAAATCACAGGATCGTCGTCGCGTATGGCAGACTTGAGCAAGCCCTTGGCATCGTAGGGATTTGACGGTACTATAACTTTAAGACCTGGGCAGTTGGCATACCAACTTTCAAAGGCCTGGGAGTGAGTCGCTGCAAGCTGTCCCGCAGAGGCCGTTGGCCCACGGAATACAATGGGACAGGGAAACTGACCACCTGACATTTGACGAATTTTTGCTGCGTTATTGATTATTTGATCAATCCCTACTAAAGCAAAATTGAATGTCATAAATTCAATAATCGGACGATTTCCCGTCATAGTAGATCCAACTCCAATTCCTGCGAAACCAAGTTCGGAGATTGGTGTATCAATCACACGCTTTTCCCCAAACTCATCTAACATGCCCTTGGAAGCTTTATAGGCGCCGTTATATTCAGCTACCTCCTCACCCATCAGAAATATGCTTTCATCACGACGCATTTCTTCCGACATCGCTTCGCATATTGCTTCTCTGAATTGGATTGTCCTCATGCTTTTTTTTGACTGCGCAAAAATAGCAATATTTACAAGAATGAACCAACTTATTTTGACTTCAATAAATTATTATGCGTGCATAATAATTTCAATTATTTTTTTATCTTTGTTTTATATCTGTAAATCATGAAAATATTAGTTTGCCTCAGTTGTGTGCCCGATACAACTTCAAAAATTAATTTTAAAGACAACGACAAGTTCTTCGACGAACAAGGGGTTCAATTTGTCATTAATCCAAATGATGAGTTTGGTTTGACTCGCGCCATTTGGTTGAAAGAAAAAATAGGTGCAACTGTAGATGTTTTACATGTTGGTGAGGCAAGTGCAGACCCGACTTTGAGAAAAGCACTTGCCATTGGTGCCGACAAAGCCATACGTATTGATACCCCTGCAACAGATGCATTTGTTGTGGCAGACCAAATTTCGGACTTTATTCAATCCAACCCCTACAATTTGATTATTGCGGGGCGAGAATCTATCGACTACAATGGCTCTATGGTCCCAGGAATGATTGCAGCCAATTGTGATTTGGCTTTTGTCAACAATTGTGTCAAATTGGAGATCGATGGCTCATCTGCCTCATGCACTCGCGAAATGGATGGAGGAATGGAAGTCCTAAGCGCTGACCTACCATTAATAATTGGAAGTCAAAAAGGACTTGTTGAAGAAACCGATCTACGCATTCCAAACATGAGAGGAATTATGCAAGCAAGACAAAAGCCCTTTGAGGTTGTACCTGCTAAAGAATCATCCCCTAAAACAGCAATAAGCAGTTTTGAAAAGCCAGCTCCGAAAGCTGCAGTTAAACTGGTTCCTGCTGATAATATCGATCAACTCATAGACCTTTTACAAAACGAAGCTAAAGTATTATAATTCATGTCTATTCTTCTATTTGCCGAATCCCAACAAGGGAAACTTAAAAAAGGGTCATACGAACTTTGCTCATATGGATTTGCTCTTGCCCAACAACAAAACACGTCACTCACTATTGTTACTATAAATTGTGAAGAAACGGATCAACTTGCCCAATATGGTGCATCAAAATTGATCAACCTCAAAGCGAAAGTCGGCTATTTTGAGGCCAACACCTACGCGTCTGCCTTAGTCGATATTGCCAAATCAGAACAATCTAAAATTATCGTGATTAGCAGCAGTGCGGATGCAAAGTATATGGGTGGCATTCTCGCTGGCAAACTTCAAGCGGGCTATGTTACCAATGTTGTAGAATTGCCGAGCACTAGCGAACCCCTAACGGTGAAGCATTCGGTGTTTAGCAACAAAGCATTTGCCAACACTACGCTGACTGGCAAGATTCATATCATAGGTCTAGCTAATAATGTTTTGGAGGAAACCACACAAAGCTCATCAACTACCGTAGAACAGCAAGACACACAAGTAGCGATTAAATGTACCCAATCCAGTGTAGAACAAATCCAAGGGAAGGCAACCATAGCTGATGCCGATGTTGTTGTTTCTGGAGGGCGCGGCCTAAAAGGACCTGAAAACTGGGGTCTGATAGAAGATCTTGCCGATGTGCTAGGTGCTGCAACTGCTTGCTCAAAACCCGTTTCGGATATGGGCTGGCGACCACATAGTGAGCACGTTGGGCAGACTGGAAAACCAGTTGCAACAAACCTTTATATCGCTGTTGGCATTTCGGGTGCAATCCAGCACATAGCTGGAGTAAACGCATCTAAAGTAAAAGTAGTGATCAACACTGACCCAGAAGCCCCTTTCTTTAAGGCAGCAGATTACGGAATCGTAGGAGATGCGTTTGAAGTTCTACCAAAATTAACAGAAAAGTTAAAAGCAAGAAGCTAGACGAGGTTTAATCGCCTTTTTTCCATAAATTCGTTATAATTGTCAATCAAGTTATAATGAGTTTAGTCAAACTTCAAGTCAATCGTATATCCAATAGCCAAAATCAAAGTGGTGCTTACGCGCTCATTCTTGATGAAGTGGATGGTAAGCGTAAACTCCCAGTCATTATTGGTGAATTTGAGGCCCAATCAATTGCTGTTGCACTGGACGATGACATCCAACTTCAACGCCCATTTACACATGATTTGTTTCGCAATTTTTCGACCCGTTTTGAGATTCACATTAAACGGGTTATTATACAAAAACTTGTTGATGGCGTATTTTATTCTAGCTTGATCTGTGAGCGTGATCAGATTGAAGAAATCATTGATTCTCGTACTTCTGATGCAATCTCTTTAGCTTTACGGTTTCATGCGCCTATATTTGCGCACGAAAATGTTCTTGAGAAAGCTGCTGTGGTCATTGATGATAAAAGCTTGGACAAGCAAACTGTAAATGAAACAAAAGACACGGGTGATCTTCATCACTTAAGCGTAGATGAACTGCAAGCACGTATTCAAAAAGCTCTTAAAAAAGAAGAATATGAGCTCGCAGTTAAACTACGTGATGAAATCGCCAAACGAGAATCTGACTTATAAAACCACCCTTTGATTTTAGCAAGCATTCAAACAGAAGTCATTCCCAACGCTGGATTGGGGCTGCATAGTATTTTACGTGGACTCTTGGGTCTTTTTGTTTTATTGGCAATCGCATTTGCCTGTAGTGCAAACCGCAAAAATATCGCTTGGAAAACCATTGGAATAGGTTTGTTTATTCAAATAATACTCGCCATAGGTATCTTGCGTGTCGGATGGATTCAAGGGGTTTTTGAGGCCTTGGGTAAACTTTTTGTGAGCATACTCGATTTTACCAATGCTGGAAGTGTTTTTCTTTTTGGAGACCTGATGAATGCTGATTCTTACGGCTTTATTTTTGTTTTTCAAATTTTGCCGACCATTGTCTTTTTTGCTTCATTAACCTCACTGCTGTTTTATTTGGGTGTGATTCAAGTTGTCGTTAAATTTCTGGCACTTGTCCTGACAAAAATCCTCAAAATTTCTGGGGCTGAAAGTTTATCTGTCATTGGGAATATCTTTCTCGGTCAAACCGAAGCGCCACTTATGATCAAAGCCTATTTGGAGCGGATGAATAAGTCTGAAATCCTACTGGTTATGATTGGTGGAATGGCAACTGTAGCTGGGGGTGTCCTTGCAGCATATATTGGCTTTTTGGGAGGAGATGATCCCCAGATGCGCTTAGAGTTTGCCAAGCACCTATTGGCTGCTTCAGTCATGGCTGCACCGGGTGCAATCGTGATTGCTAAAATCCTATATCCACAAACCGAATTGATAAACAACGAAGTCAGCGTTTCAATTGATAATATTGGGTCCAACGCCCTAGATGCCATTTCCAACGGTACTGTTGAGGGGATCAAGCTTGCCACCACAATTGGCGGCATGCTTCTCGTATTTGTGGCATTGATTGCAATGTGTAACGGTATTTTGGAATGGGTTGGTGACTGGACGACTCTCAATGAATGGTTTGCTACTAACACAATCTATAACGGCTTTTCATTGGAAGCCATACTAGGGCTCATTTTTGCTCCTCTGATGTGGATTATGGGGGTTCCGACACCTGATATTATGCCGATGGGGCAGCTGCTGGGTATTAAGCTTGCCGCAAGCGAATTTGTTGGGTATATCCAACTTGCCGAACTCAAAGACACAGCCAATATCATTCATCTGCAATATCAAAAATCGATTATCATGGCTACCTATATGCTCTGTGGATTTGCCAACTTTGCTTCTATAGGAATTCAAATCGGCGGCATTGGCTCGCTCGCTCCTGGTCAGCGCAAGGTGCTTTCGCAATTTGGTATTCGGGCTCTGATTGGAGGAACACTTGCATCATTGATCTCTGCAGTAATTGCAGGCGCCATTATTGGATAAGATAGTGGATAACCCTGTGAAAAAAAGTAAATTGCAGTTGAGAATCTGTAGCCAAAGCACACTATTTTTATAAAAACTTTTGGGATGAAACAATACCTTGATTTGGTTCGCCATGTCCTAGATTATGGAGTGGAAAAGTCAGACCGGACAGGAACTGGAACTAAAAGCGTTTTTGGCTATCAAATGCGTTTTGACCTTAGCAAGGGCTTTCCTTTGGTCACCACAAAAAAACTTCATCTCAAGTCTATCATATATGAACTTCTTTGGTTTCTAAAAGGCGATACCAATATTGGTTATCTCAAAGAAAATGGCGTTCGAATCTGGAACGAATGGGCTGACGAAAATGGAGATTTGGGTCCTGTATATGGACACCAATGGCGCAATTGGAACAGTGAAAATATCGACCAAATTAAAGACATTGTCAAAACCCTTAAACACAACCCAGATAGTCGAAGAATGCTCGTATCAGCATGGAATCCCAGTGTGATGCCTGAACCTTCCAAACCCTTTTCGGAAAATGTAGCCAACGGAAAAGCTGCTTTACCACCATGCCATGCATTTTTCCAATTTTATGTTGCAGATGGCAAGCTTTCTTGTCAGCTCTACCAGCGGAGTGCCGATATTTTTTTAGGAGTCCCCTTCAATATTGCCTCTTACGCACTGTTTACCCATATGGTGGCACAGGCATGTGGGTATCAACCGGGGGACTTCATTCACACTTTTGGGGATGCCCACATATACACCAATCACATGGAACAAATTGATTTGCAGCTCAGTCGGGATCCAAAGACACTTCCCACGCTTAAAATCAATCCAAATAAAACAGATCTTTTTGCATTTGAGTTTTCTGATTTTACCATCGAAAACTATGACCCGCATCCACATATCAAAGGGGCTGTAGCTGTTTAATTTTAGGTTGTAAAGCCCTATGTTTGCACTTGAAACAACTGTATGATTTTTCGACGAAAAAACAAGACCACCATAGATGATCGCCAAATTGATCTGTTCGATTATGCATGTGCTCGTATTCGTCAGAAAAAGCGATTGTACTTCCACTTTGTCGCTTTTTTATTTATTACACTCGTAATGGTCATTCTCAATATCGGGCTCGGCTATGGTGCCCAGATTCAGCCATTCGGTTTCCCGTGGGTATTGACCGCAGCATTGCTTTGGACCGTTTTTTTGCTTTTACATGTTTTTCAGGTCTATGTCACCAGACGATTTATGAATCCTGCATGGGAAAAAGAGCAAATCAAAACCCTAGTCGGCTTGCAAGAGGCGCGTATCGAGAAAATCAAACGCAAGCTTGATAAGGAGGCAAGTCTTCAAGCCGATGCCCAATGGCATAAAGAAAGAAATGAAAAACCCAAACAACGAATTACGATCATTGCAGCTACAGCAACAAACCATGCGCTTGGTAAAGACAACAAACTCATCTGGCATCTATCGAAAGATCTACAACATTTTAAAACATTGACCAATGGCCATGCAGTTATCATGGGAAGAAAGACTTTTGAGTCTATGCCTAGGGCGTTGCCAAACCGAACCAATATTATTATTACAAGGCAATCCGATTATCAAGCAGAAAACATAACGGTATGTTCCTCTTTGTCCGAAGCACTTACCATTGCTAAAGACGACCCTAGACCTTTTATCATTGGAGGCGGTGAAATTTACGATCAGTCTATGAGCATTGCTGATGAAATCGAGCTCACTCGGGTGCATGCTGACTTTGATGCAGATACTTTTTTTCCCGAAATCAACCCCCATCATTGGAAGGAAGTATGGCGAGAAGAACACCCCGCAGACGAAAAACACGCACACGCATTTACGTTTTTACGATATCAAAAAATATAATATGGATGCATTTGTATTTCCTGGTCAAGGATCCCAGTTTCAAGGAATGGGTAAAGACCTTGCAGACCAACATCCAGAAGCTGCCAATTTGTTTGCGCAAGCCAATGAAATTTTGGGGTTTTCACTTACTGACATCATGTTTGCTGGTAGCGCGGATGACCTCCGTCAAACTCGTGTAACTCAACCTGCAATTTTTGTTCACTCCATGGCGATTCGTACAGTATTGGGGAATGACTTTTCTCCACAAATGGTTGCTGGTCATTCTCTTGGTGAATTCTCTGCACTGACTGCCACTGGTGCTTTATCTTTTGACGATGGCTTACGACTTGTTGCCCAGCGCGCTCAGGCCATGCAAGATGCTTGCAATCAAAGTCAAGGAACTATGGCTGCCGTTCTCGCACTTGCTGATGAGGTTGTAGAAGAAGTTTGTGTAAATGCCGATGGTATTGTTGTAGCGGCCAACTACAATTGCCCGGGACAATTGGTGATTTCTGGAGAAGTGCCCGCTGTAGAAGCGGCTTGTGAGCAGCTCAAAGAAAAAGGAGCCAAACGCGCATTACTCCTACCAGTTGGAGGTGCTTTTCACTCTCCACTTATGGAACCCGCACGAGAGCAGTTGGCAGATGCAATCCGTCAAACTTCATTTATAAAGCCCAGTTGCCCGATCTATCAAAACGTAACAGCACAAGCTACTCAAGACATTGACAACATCAAAGACAATCTGATCGCTCAGCTCACCGGTCCAGTCCGATGGACGCAAAGCATTACAGCGATGAGAAAAGATGGAGCTACGCAATTTGTCGAGTGTGGCCCTGGAAAGGTTCTTCAAGGTCTTGTTCGTAAGATTGATAACGAAGTACATGTTCAAGCTGCCCTTGGCTAAATAGATGGGTTAATCATACCATTGCACCTTTTCGCGCCAATCACTGGGCTCTCTAGTAGGCATTGACCCTTCGAATGCGCCCAAATAAAACAGCCCTAAGCAGGCCTCTCCTTCTTCCATCGGGATAAAATCATGGATTTGATTAATATGTGCTGGCGTACTCCAATACCCTCCGAGACCCATTTCTGTTGCCGTTAGCCATAGGTTTTGCACAGCCATAGCCGTAGCTGCAATTTCCTCCCATTCGGGCACACTTTCTTTTTCGTCTCGTTTCATACAAATCAAAACAACAGCAGCTGACAGGTCTATTTTCTGTGCAATGGCTTGGCTTTTCCGTTTGGAAAATTTCGACGCAGTCTTGGTGTAAGCATCGACCAAAAACCTTCCCAAGTCCGTTTTCTTTTCCCCTCGAAATACCTTAAACCGCCAAGGTTCAGTCCGCCGATGGCTAGGCGCCCAGTTGGCTGCCTCAAACAGCTCGTTTAGTTGTGAGTCTGATACCTCTTTGTCTGAAAATTGAATAGGAAATATTGACCGTCTTTTCGCAATCGTTGTTTTCATATTGCAAAATACAAAACACCGAGGACACAATGACCTTATACACAGCAAATCCTAATGCTTGACCTAAACCCTTTTATCCCAAAAAGTCGAGGACTGCCTGACAAACCGTTTCGATTTGCTCTTCATCCAATTCAGAGTGCATCGGAAGGGAAATGACTTCTTTGACGAGTTGGTTGGTGACTGCAAAATTTTCTTGATCGTATTTGCCACTTTGATAGGCCTTTTGGGCATGCAGCGGAATCGGATAATACACCCCGCATGGAATACCTTGGTTCTGCAGATGCTGAACGAGTCCATCACGATCAGAGTCAATCAATCGTAGGGTATATTGATGAAAAACGTGCGAATCACAATTACCAATCACTTTGGGGGTAATGATATTGTCGTGGCCAGAAAGCAGGTGGGAATATCGTATCGCTGCCCACTTTCTGCGTTCGTTGTAATAGTCGAGGAGCTTGAGCTTTTCATTAAGCACCACAGCTTGTAAACTATCCAAACGAGAGTTGACACCAACAACATCGTGGTGATAGCGTTCATACATCCCGTGGTTTACAATTCCTCTTAAGGTATGAGCAAGATCATCATCATTGGTGAAAATCGCACCACCATCTCCATAGCAACCTAAGTTTTTGGAGGGGAAAAAAGAAGTTGAGCCCACATGACCAATTCCACCAGTTTTGGTTGTATTTCCATTCGAGCCGGTATGGGTTGCGCCGATGCCTTGGGCATTGTCTTCAATTACATAAAGATTGTGTTTTTCGGCAATTGCCATGATGGCATCCATATCCGCAACTTGACCAAACAGATGAACGGGAACGATCGCTTTTGTTTTGGGCGTAATTGCTCGAACGATAGCGTTTGGGTCAATATTAAAAGAGTTGGGGTCAACGTCAACCAAGACTGGCGTTAGTCCGAGTAAAGCAATCACCTCAACAGTGGCTGCAAAAGTGAAGTCTGCCGTAATCACCTCATCACCTGGCTCTAATCCCAGACCCATCATGGCAACTTGTAAAGCATCAGTTCCGTTGGCACATGGGATGACATGCTTTACCCCGAGGTAGGACTCCAAATTGGACTGAAATGACTTTACTGCTGGGCCATTGATAAACTGTGCAGTTGATAGCACTTCATTCATTCCTGCTTCTACTTGTGAGCGAATAAAAGTGTACTGCGACTGTAAATCGACCATCTGTATTTTTCGCATAGCAGCTTTTTTGTTGGTGCAAATCTACAAAAACAATCCCCTCTAAGGAAAGCCTTATCTTTAGGCATGCAAATCTTGTACTCCATTGCAGTTCGATTGATTCGATGCATACTGTTTATCGCCCCCATTTCAGGCAAAACAAAGCAATTTGTTGAAGGTAGAAAGCGAATCTGGGATGATCTTAAAAATATTCCCAACGACAAGGAAGTGATCTGGATACACTGTGCATCACTTGGGGAGTACGAGCAAGGACTTCCCATACTACATGCCCTTAAAGCTAGAGAGCCCGAAAGCTTTTATTTGATTACATTTTTTTCACCCTCAGGCTACCATGCCAATAAAGCGCAACAAATTGCCAATCTGACTACATTTCTGCCGTGGGATTATCCATCTGATGTTCATCGGTTTGTTCAATGTGTAAAGCCAACTAAAGTCTTTATAATTAAATACGAGTTTTGGCCTAATCTGTTGTTGGAACTCTACAGTCAAAAGATTCCAACCTTTCTCATCGCTGGGATCTTCTGGCCTCATCAGATATTTTTTAAGCCTTGGGGTGGGCGGTTTTACAAGCTCCTCAAAAGCTTTTCTCACATTTTTGTTCAAAACCAGTCATCCAAAGAATTGCTCAATGAGATTGGCATAACAAAAGTGTCTGTTTCAGGTGACACCCGCTTTGATCGAGTGCAACAACAAAAACAAGACTTGCCGTTTATAAAATCATTTATTGGTGAACGTAAATGTGTCGTCGCAGGCAGTACTTGGCCACAAGATATTGCTGTACTGAAAGACATCATTGCACAAACACCTAAAGACTGGTGCTGGCTAATTGCTCCTCATGAAATTAATGACCAACGCATCAGATTGCTCATGAATAGGCTTCCGCCAGAAAGTCAGCGGTATACAAAGTGTGAAATAAATCTTTTATCCAAAGCCCCTGTGCTTGTGCTCGATACGATTGGCTTACTTTCCTCTTGCTATCAGTATGCACAAATCGCTTACGTAGGCGGCGGAATGGGAACGAGAGGGCTTCACAACATTCTTGAACCAGCCGCTGCAGGGATTCCCATTGTGATTGGAAAAAACTATACCTCATTTCCAGAAGCGGTGAGTCTTGTAAAAGCAGGTGGTGTAATCTCCATTTCCAATGCTCGGGAGGCAAAAAAGAAACTCCTGTCTTTTATCCATGATGGCAATCACAGAAAAGAAACAGGAGTGATCAATCTGCATTTTATTCGTGCAAATCTAGGAGCGACAAAAAAGGTCTTGGATATTCTTGGGTAATCATTTAATAATAAAAAAATAAGATTTTTATTAAATCCCTATATTTTGTAAATAATTAGTGTCAACAATCTCTTTTTTGAGTAAGTTTATAGGCTCTGAAGATGGAAATTACAAAATCATTTATTCTGAACCCTTTATATTCTGCGAATGAAAATCATCAATCAAGACTTTATCCTCGACGGGATAGACAAAGAAATTTTAAGTTATCTCACGACAAACGCGCGCATACCTATTCTAGAAATTGCGCGTAATATGGGTGCTTCGGGTGCCTCAATCCATCAGCGCGTTCGCAAATTGGAAGAAGCTGGAGTCATTTCGGGTAGTTATGTCAAGATCAATGAGGAAAAACTTGGCTACACCACTCATGCATTTATTGGGATTTATCTGGATAAGGCGTCTCATAATAGCGAAGCAGTGGCGATGCTAAACAAAATTCCCGAGGTTACATCCTGTTATTATACCACAGGGGGCTGGAGTTTGTTAATTAAACTCACCTGTAAAGACAACAATCATTTGTCAGCGCTGCTAAGCGATAAGATTCAAAAAATCCCAGGGATATCACGGACAGAAACTTATATCTGCCTTAAGCATCAGATTGAACGTCAAATCAAATTTTGATCAGCGTCTTTGGTTGACGCGCAAGGCCAAAAAGATAAGCGTTGCCAATGAGCCAATGGCAGCCACAACATAAGTTCGAGCGGCCCATTTAAGAGCATCTTTGGCTGCTACAAACTCTTGTTGGCCAACCATGTTTTTACGTCTCAACCAAGCCAACGCTCGGTTACTTGCATCGTATTCAACAGGAAGGGTAATAAAGCTAAATAGTGTTCCCAGGCCAAACATGGCTACGCCGATACTCGCGATCGTGTAACTTTGGGTTCCGCCAAACAAGCCCAGACCAGCAATGATGACCCACATCGACAGATTTGATGCGACACTGACCATTGGCACCAATACAGAACGCATTTTAAGCCATTCATATCCTTGGGCGTGTTGTACTGCATGACCACATTCATGCGCAGCAACAGCAGCAGCAGCAGTGTTGCACTCGCTATACACGCTCTCGCTCAGGTTGACCGTTTTTTTCATTGGATTGTAGTGATCGGTGAGCATGCCTTTTACGGAAACAACTTTGACATCTCGGATGCCATGGTCGGCAAGCATTTTTTCAGCTATCTCAGCTCCCGAAAGACCATTGCGCAATTGAATTTTTGAATACGTTTTAAATTTAGATTTAAGTCGTTGACTCACGATCATACTGATCACGGCAAAAACAATGGCGATAAGATAAAATTCTCCACCAATACCATAATAATAGCCCATAACATATTTTTGTGAATATACTACAAAAATGTTGCCAAGTAAAACTTGACTGTCAAGACGTCATTTTGTTCCGCCGAAACCCGATTTTATTGTTTTCCTTTGATGATATATACCATAATCGTACCAACCAAGGTTGCAGTTACTACATTGGCCATTATAATTGACAAGCTATCGATTCGAATTCCGTAAACTAACCATAGGATTATGCCGATAAACATGATAGAATACATACGTAATGACAAATTTTTGGTTTGTTTGGTTTTCCAAACCTTCATGACCTGAGGGATAAAAGCAAAGGTGGTGCAAACAGCTGCAATGAGTCCGATGATTTCATTTTGGTCGATCATCCACAAACGATATTCACGATTTTTTGGGGAACAACAATCACTTTTCGAATCGTCTTTCCGTCGAGATATTGCGTAGTACGCTCATCGGTTAGTGCTGCTTTTTCGATCTCCTCTTTGGTTGCCTCCGCATCAAGGTCGAGCGTAAAGCGCATTTTACCGTTAAAGCTAATTGGGTAAGTGATTTGCGTCTCTTTGAGATGTATGGAATTGGCAATGGGATATGGTTCGTTTGAAATCGATGGTGTGTTCCCTAATTTTTCCCATAATTCTTCACAAATATGCGGTGCAAAGGGTGCTAATAAGATCGTTAAAGTTTCCAGAATATCTCGATGATTACACTTGGCAGCGGTGAGCTCATTTACACAAATCATAAAGGCACTCACCGCGGTATTAAGCGAAAATTGGTCAATGTCATGTGTGACTTTTTCAATAGTAGTGTGTAATGATTTTAGCATTCCCGAAGATGGCGGTTCGTCTGAAACTGAAAACTGCTCGTTTTCGTGAAATAGTCTCCAAAACTTATTCAGAAATCCATACACTCCAGATATACCAGCAGTGTTCCATGGCTTTGCCTGTTCGATTGGGCCCAAAAAGAGTTCATACATTCGAAGTGTGTCCGCGCCATACTGATCACAAATATCATCAGGGTTGACAACATTGTATTTAGACTTAGACATTTTTTCAATTTCTCGCTTGGCAATGAGTTGTCCATCTTCCAACTCAAATGTTGCATATGCAAACTCGGATCGCCATTGGTGTAGCCTGTCATGAGATACCACATTATTGGCATCTACATAGTTCACATCCACATGAATGGGCTCTACAGCTTGACCCTGAATCAATCCTGCGGATAAATAGGTTTGTGTACCTGTTTTGCGATAGATAAAAGCACTTTCACCCAAAATCATTCCTTGATTGACGAGCTTTAGGGCATATTCATCTACTGGAACATATCCCAGATCATAAAGGACTTTTTGCCAAAAGCGAGAGTATAATAAATGTCCTGTTGCATGTTCGCTCCCCCCAATATATAGGTCAACCATACCCCAATAATCGAGTTTGTCTTTTTCCACAAATTCATTTTGATTCTTGGGGTCCATATAACGGTTAAAATACCACGAACTCCCTGCCCAACCCGGCATGGTGTTGAGTTCCAAAGGAAAAACCTCTATGTTATCAATCAAATCAATAGAGACCACTTTTTCATCAGCTTCGTGCCAAGCCCATTCTGTTGCATTCCCTAAAGGTGGATCCCCTGTTTCGGTAGGTAGATATTTTTCAACCTGTGGCAACCTGAGCGGTAAGCTGTGTTCTGGGATAAGATGTGGAATTTCATTTTTGAAATACACAGGAATTGGCTCACCCCAATAGCGTTGACGACTAAAGACCGCATTTCGTAAACGGTACTGAATTTTTGCCTTTCCTGAACCGATTTTTTCAAGATAAGCGATCGCTGTTTGCGTAGCATCTGCAACCGTAAGTCCGTTTAGGAAATCGGAATTCGCAATACGCGTCTCCCCTTTTTCCACATGAGCTGCATTAGAAATATCTACATCGGCAAAAATATTGGTGATTGGAATATCAAAGTGCTTGGCGAATTCAAAATCGCGCTGATCTCCACATGGCACGGCCATCACTGCGCCAGTACCATAGCCTGCAAGTACGTAGTCCCCAATCCAAATGGGAACTTTGTCTCCGCTCAACGGATGAATCGCATATGCCCCTGTAAACACACCTGTGATGTTTTTTACATCCGACATCCGATCTCTCTCCGATCGGCTAGCACTTTGCTCTACATAGTTATTTACCGCATCGCGATGATCGTCTGCGGTGATCCGATCCACCAATGCGTGTTCGGGTGCTAAGGTCATAAAGGTAACTCCAAATAAGGTATCGGGGCGGGTGGTAAAGACTTCTATTTCTGCATCGTAGTTAGAAACTTGAAAACGAACGGTTGCTCCCACAGAACGTCCAATCCAGTTGCGTTGCATTTCCTTGAGTGGGTCTGGCCAATCTATGGTTTCAAGACCCTTGAGCAAGCGGTCAGAATAGGATGAGATTCGCATCATCCATTGTGTCATTTTCTTTCGTTCTACTGCATATCCACCTCGCTCAGAAACCCCATTGACAACCTCGTCATTGGCCAATACAGTCCCAAGTTGGGGACACCAATTGACTTCCGACTCGGCCAAATAAGTCATGCGGTAATGCAACAAATGGTTTTGTTGTTTATCCTTAGACAATGTATTCCATTCATGAGCAGTGAGTGATGGTGTGTTTTCATCACAGTCAGCGTCAAGGTTTTTGGAGCCATGCTGACTCAGGTGATTCATTAGCTCATCAATGGGTTTTGCTTTGTCTGCCTTGGTGTCATACCAGGTATTAAAAAGCTGTATAAAGATCCATTGTGTCCACCGGTAATAAGAAGGTTCAGAAGTGCGAAATTCTCTGCTCCAGTCAAAAGAAAATCCAATACGATCGAGCTGCTCTCTATAGCGATTGATATTGGTTTCAGTCGTTTTAGCAGGATGTTGCCCAGTTTGAATAGCATACTGTTCGGCTGGTAACCCAAAAGAATCGTAACCCTGTGGGTGTAATACATTAAAACCTTTGTGCCTTTTGTAACGAGCAACAACATCGCTAGCAATATAACCCAAAGGGTGGCCTACATGAAGTCCTGCCCCGGAAGGATATGGAAACATATCCAAGACGTAATACTTGGGTTTCGTGGAGGGAAATTCTGCAGAAAAAGTATGGTTGGTTGCCCAAAATGATTGCCACTTGTTTTCAATCGATCGAAATGGATATGCCATTGTCTAATATTGTGATGCAAAAATACCAAATTTATGGTATGAAAATGCACTAGTCATGTTCTGACTATCCATTCGTTTTTGTACTTTTAACCCGTTATGTCAAAACCAACGCACCACTATCAACGCAGACGGGTAGTTCGCTCCTATTTTGGGATCGTTTTTAGCGTGAGTTTGATTTTATTTGTTGTTGGGATTTTAAGCTTAATCGTGCTCAATGCGCGTCAGGTCTCTCAACATGTAAAAGAACAAGTTGTCCTTACCGTTTTTATCGACGATAACGCCAAAGAAGTGGAAGTGAATCAGTTGGAAACTATGCTTAAACTTGCGCCCTTTACAAAGTCAGTTACTTATATTTCCAAGGAACAAGCAGCAAAAGAACACAGTGCAGATATTGGAGAAGATTTTATGGATTTTTTAGGTTACAACCCCCTAAAAGATGCGATCGATCTACGGCTTAGAGGGGACTATGTGACCATGCATCGAGTCGATAGCATCAGTGCTTTTTTAGCTGAAAAACCTTTTGTCAGCGAGTTAGTGTTTGATCGTCCTTTGGTGAATTTGCTAAATGAAAATATAGAAAGAGCCAGACTTCTTCTCATGAGCAGTTGTCTCTTTTTTTTGGTTTTATCCATTATTCTTATCCACAACTCCATTCGCTTGTCCATTTATGCCAAGCGGATGATTATTAAAACCATGCAGCTAGTTGGTGCTCGCAAACGCTTTATTCGCGGACCCTTTATNCGCACCTATATGTTTTTGGGTATAATTAGTGCATTGATCGCTTGTCTTGCGGTTTGGACACTGGTCGTCAATGCGCAGAACTATCTTCCTGGCATAGATTTATTGATGAATCCCCAAACTTTGGTTGTCAGTTTTTTGGGGGTATTTCTGTTGTCTATGCTTATCAGCTCAATCAGTGCACTATGGGCAACACAACGATATTTAAACTTGAAAACCCAATCCTTGTATTAGTTATGAAAAACAAAAAAGAATTTATTTTTTCAANATCCAATTATATGCTTATGCTAGTTGGCTTTCTGTTTATCGCCTTGGGTTTTACGCTTATGGTTGGAGGAGGTAGTGATGACCCAAATGTATTCAACCCTGACATTTTTAATTTNAGACGAATTCGACTTGCNCCTACCCTAGTTCTTATTGGATTTGGAATCGAAATTGCTGCCATTTTACGTTCTTTCNGTAAAACTAAAAAGCCATAAACATGTCCGTAATCGAAGCGATAATCCTTGGTGTTATCCAAGGGATTACCGAATTTTTGCCTGTTTCATCGAGTGGGCATTTGGAATTGGNACAAGCCATATTTGGCAATCAAAACAATACAGATGGAAATCTGCTTTTCACGATNGTAGTACACGGAGCAACTGCCCTAGCTACCCTAGTTNTATTTCGTGCTGATGTTTGGTCAATTATACGTGGTTTGTTTCAATTTACCAACAATGAGTCTGCGCAATTTAGTCTTCGGATTGTGTTGTCTATGATNCCTGCAGCACTAATTGGATACTTTTTTGAAGACATCATAAGCAGTCAATTTTTTGGCAATACGCTTTTNGTTGGACTTATGCTATGGATTACTGCAGGCCTACTTTATATCGCCGATAAGCCCACTGAAAATCGCGCAAACGTATCCCTGACAAACGCTTGGTGGATCGGCATTGCTCAAGCTTTTGCCATTCTTCCAGGGGTTTCTNGAAGTGGTGCCACGATCGCCATCAGTTTACTNTTAGGTGTAGCGAGANATCGAGCAGCTCGCTTTTCCTTTTTAATGGTAGTGCCACTCATTTTTGGCAGTATGGCTAAAAAAATCCTTGACGGCGGGCTTGAACAGGAGGTTCTCTCTCNAAGCCCCATTCTCGCAGGATTTATGGCTGCTTTTATCAGTGGATATCTCGCTTGTCGATGGATGATTGCATTGGTAAAGCGATCCCAATTGCGCTATTTTGCTTACTACTGTGCTCTNGTTGGAACNATTTCGTTAGTGACCTCTCTTGTGTGATGTATACCCTAGATAATTTTCAAAACGGACAGATCCTTCTTGTGAATAAACCTTTGGAATGGACTTCATTTCAGGTTGTCAACAAAATTCATTGGCTCATTCGAAAACAATATGATATTAAAAAAATCAAAGTCGGACATGCCGGGACTTTAGATCCACTAGCCACTGGACTTTTGCTGATCTGTACAGGAAAAAAAACCAAACAAATTCAAGACCTTANGGGAAACGATAAAACCTATACAGGTACCATTTGTCTTGGTGCAACAACCCCATCTTATGATTTAGAAACAGAGGTTATTNGTAAATCCGACCCGTCGAGTCTTNGCGAGCAAGAANTGAAGAATGCCACCAAACTGTTTCTGGGTCACATTCAACAANAACCGCCTATTTTTTCTGCAATTAAACAAAAAGGCAANCGCCTATACGAACATGCGCGAGCTGGAGAGCAAGTCAACATTAAAGGTCGAGAAGTGATTNTTCATGAGTTTGAAATTACCAACATCAGCTTGCCAGACATAACGTTTCGTATCCGTTGTGGTAAAGGCACCTATATTCGATCGATTGCAAACGACTTAGGAGAAGCGCTTGGAGTAGGCGGGTATCTTAAAAGCTTGTGCCGTACGGCAATCGGAAACTATAATCTAGCTGATTCGATCTCAATTGATACTTTTGAGAGAAATCTCAAAGCTNCGTCATGAACAAAAATCGATGTCCGTNGTGTGAAACCCATCTTGACTATCAACACTACCACGATACTGAATGGGGAGTGCCCATTTATGATGATCTTAAGNTCTTTGAAACACTCCTTCTGGAAACGTTTCAAGCAGGATTGAGCTGGTTGACCATTCTTCGCAAACGAGAAAATTTTCGTACCGCTTTTGACAACTTTGACGTGCATAAAATCGCTGGGTACAAAGCAAACAAAATCGATGCATTNTGCAGAGATTCTGGAATCGTTCGCAATCGTCTCAAAATAAAAGCTGCAATAAACAATGCACAGGCCTTTTTGAGGATCCAGGAATCTTATCGTTCTTTTTCCCANTATATGTGGTCGTTTGTTGACCATAAGCCTATTCAAAATTCTTATCGGTCTTTGGNTGAAGTCCCAGCAAAAACAGCACTTTCAGATCGTATCAGCTTATCACTAAAAAATCATGGATTTAAATTTGTTGGGAGCACAATCGTTTATGCACATCTGCAAGCAACTGGAATGGTCAATGACCATTTGGTGGGCTGCTTTCGTTATGATGAAGTCAAAAGCCTAGGACAAAAAGGTCAAGAATTCGGTTCTTGAAATTGGCTCTGCACCCATACTGGCGAGATGTTGCGTGGGCACCTGACAATCAATCAATTCATATTTGTTTTTTTTCAGCTCTTTCACCAGATAGATAAGGGCGACCTTACTGGCATTACTNGATTTGGAAAACATACTCTCACCACAGAATACCGTGCCCAGGTCAATTCCGTATAGCCCCCCCACAAGAGACCCTTCTTCCCAGACCTCCACAGAGTGNGCNTGGCCTTGGGTGTGTAAGGTAGAATACACCTCCATAAGTCCAGGGGTAATCCATGTGCCATTTTGACCAAACCGCTTGACTTTGGCACAGGCCTCTACAACNTGATCAAANGCCTTATTNAANGTNACNTCAAACTGNTTTTTNCGTAAAACGGTTCGCATGCTTTTGGAAANTTTAAGCCGNTCGGGNAATAATACCATACGTGGNTCTGGACTCCACCAAAGTAGAAAATCGTCTGACTCNAACCATGGAAAAATCCCTTTTCGGTAGGCGAGCATTACCCGCTCTGGTTGTAAATCTCCCCCCACAGCAACAATNCCCTCGGCAGAGGCCTGCTCGGGTGAGGGAAACAATAAAGCATCGGTCAAGCGATACATATTTGAACCTTTCTAAAAAGGCAAGTCGTCTGGTGCCTNGGTGGTGGTATTTTCAGCAGGATCGAACGGAGGTGGTGGTGGCTCTGGCGTGCCAGATTGCTCAANAGAGTCAATCCGCCATCCTTGAATGGAATTAAAAAATTTGGTCTCACCCTGTGGACTTTGCCATTCACGACCACGAATATTAATCCCAATTTTAACACGGTCNTTCTCCGAGAAGGAATTGAGTAAATCGCATTTGTCTTGTACGAACTCTAACAAAATGTGTTGGGGGTACTGTTCTTCTGTGGTGACAACAAGCTCGCGTTTTCGGAAACCATTGCTTCCNNACTCTTTGGTTTCGTATATATGTTTGATGCGTCCTAAAACTTCCATAAAATGTGATTCAACTCTNACAAATCTACATATTTTGTACTTGAAAACATTNTTTAAAATCAATTATCTTAGTTGACAAATGCAAACATCTGTTTTTGANTGGAAATNAAANGGTCGCATGNCAATCCTTGTCGTATTAACTGCAATGGTTGTCTTTATCCTTTGGAATCTTTTTCAGCTTGTCAAGCAAACCGAAATCGACGAACGTCATCGGATGGAAGTTTGGGCACTGGCTCAAAAACAGTTTGTGAAAGACATTGACCTCAACGATGATGTTGACCCACTCATATTTGAAGTCCTGACAAGCGAAAACAGTATACCAATGATTGTTGTTGATGAGTATGACAACATCGTTTCTTTTAATAATATCGACCCGCAACGCGCATTACTCAAAGATTCTTTACTGCTCAAAAACACACTCAAAGATCTAATAAAACAAAACGATCCAATAGAAATTGTCTTTGAAAATGCGGTCAATCAACGCATGTATTATGGACAATCATCTGTGCTTGAAAAGCTAAAGCTTTATCCCGGTGCATTGTTTTTGCTCTTACTTACAATAGGCGCACTTGTCTTTTTTTATTTACGAACTTTCCAAATTGCCGTTCAAAACAAACTTTGGACGGGGATGGCTAAAGAGACTGCCCATCAACTTGGCACACCCATATCATCGTTAATGGGATGGGTTTCCATGTTAAAAACAAAAGGGGTAGAAGACACCATCATAATGCCCATGGAAGATGACCTCAATCGATTAGAAACCATCACAAACCGATTTTCAAAAATCGGTTCCCTTCCCGTAATGAAGAATACCGACATAGTCGAAGCATCCCGTGATGTCTTTGACTATCTGGCCGTTAAAGCAAGTCAAGGGATTTCGTTTACATTTCATTCGAACAGTGATGAAATTCATTTGAAAATCAATAAAGAACTCTATAGTTGGGTTATCGAAAACCTACTCAACAATGCCATTGATGCGGTGATTGGTAAAGGTAAAATTAAACTTTCCATTTTAGAAGATAAGGATCAAGTGTTTATCAATGTTATTGATAATGGAAAAGGGATTCCCAAGCGATTGGTAAAGCGCATCTTCCAGCCAGGATTTACCACAAAAAAAAGAGGTTGGGGACTCGGACTGTCTCTATGTCGAAGAATTATTGAGGATTATCACCAAGGTAGTATTCAAATTCATTATACCTCAAAAAATGAAGGGACCCATTTTGAAATTGTCTTACACAAATAGACTATAATTTCGATTTGATTTTTTCCACTAAAGAAATCATCTCATCTTCTTTCATTTTTATTTTGGTTTGAAAACTCATCTCATGCATTTCATTGATCGGAATCAGATGAACGTGAGCATGAGGCACTTCCAAGCCAACAATAGCCATTCCCACTCTTTTACATGGGACGGCTTGCTCTAGTGCAACAGCGATTCGCTTCGCAAATTCCATAAGTTGGCTGTAGGCCTCTGTATCGAGGTCAAACAGCTTGTCAACCTCTTTTTTAGGAACGCAGAGCGTATGACCTATCGCATTGGGATTGATGTCCAAAAAGGCATAACTATACGCATCTTCAGCGATTGTATAAGAAGGGATTTCGCCATTGATGATTCGCGTAAAAATTGAAGGCATATCTAGCGATTGATCGATAGAATTTCAAACTTCAATACCCCGTTTGGCACATTGACTTCGGCAATATCGCCAACACTCGTTCCCAAAAGGCCTTTGCCAATCGGAGAATTTACTGATATTTTTCCTGACTTGAGATCTGCTTCACTCTCTGCAACCAATGTATAGGTCATTTCCATTTTATTGGCCACATTTCGGATTTTTACCGTCGACAGAACATGAACTTTAGAATCGTCGAGTTGAGATTCATCAATTACTCTGGCGCTTGCCAGTGTTGCCTCTAGTTTTGAAATTTTTAGCTCCAAAAGTCCTTGTGCTTCTTTGGCTGCATCGTACTCAGCATTTTCGCTCAAGTCACCCTTATCACGAGCTTCAGCAATAGCTTGTGATGCCTTTGGTCTCTCCACATCCTTAAGATGGTTGAGTTCATCGCGAAGTTTTTTAAGCCCTTCGGGCGTATAATAAGAAACCGCACTCATAGTTTTGATTTTTAGAAAGAAAAAATCCCAACACGTGGGATTTAAAACAAATATACAAAAATCTAATTTTTAGCGTAATTTGTCACGAAAAATGAAACGGTTATTCCCAGTTATTGTTTGTGTTATATTTGGTTGTCAGGGTGATATCGTAGAGCAAAATCCCTACCTCAATAATTTACCCTCCTTTGAATTTGAACTCAATCTCGATTTACCACTATACGATAACCTTCGCTTTGCTGGCGGAACGCTTACCCTTAGCCAGTTAGGGTTTAAGGGTGTTCATCTGTACAACCTGGATGGCTCCCAAATCCTGGCATGGGAAGCAAGCTGCCCCAACCAAAGACCTAGTGACTGCTCCAAAACCATTGTGAATGGCATTGAAGCCGTATGTAGTTGTGATGATTCCATTTACAGTTTAGTCACTGGACAACCACTAAGCAAGGACGTCGAATATGGTTTGGTCAACTACGGCGTTCGTCGTACCGGGAATCTCGTGCTTGTCTACAACTAAAAGCGTATTGTCATCCCAGCTAGAAAATGAAATCCTGCTTGCGGATAATATCCAACGCCCTCGATTGTGGTAATCGATCCTGGGTTACTCCAGTCATCGTCATAAGTATAAAAATAACCGTTGGATGTATATTCTTTATCCAATACATTATTTAACAACAACTGCAGCTGTAAAGACTCACACCAAGATGGTGCAATCGTATACTCTATATTGATATCTTGTGTGCTGTATGCCGCAAGCTTTGATAAAGTAGAGTCGATATTGCCTAAGTACTGCTCTCCAACATATTTGCTGAATAGACCTACCGTCAAGTCTTTTGTAGGGCTATAGCTCAACTGACTCCCGCCGATGACACCTGGCGAAAAGGACAGGCTGGTATCTCCAAGAGCTTGCAACTCGCCATCACGTTTAAAGAAAAAATCTCGATTCTTGTTTTCACTCAATGATAGATTAGATTGCCATTGCCACTGTTCGGTCATCATCCAGCTGAGTTCCAACTCCACTCCCAGGCGATAACTACTTCCGCTATTGGTTCGTATAGGTGCTCCCACCTCATCGATCGCCCCTGTCAGGACAAGCTGATTGGTGTAATCCATAAAATACGCATTGACAATAAATTGCAGATTTGATTTTTGATGACGCCACCCCAATTCAAAATCGGTTAACTCTTCAGGTAATGGATTTCCATTTTCAAAATCCGTCCGATTGGGCTCTTTGTGCGCTCGTGCAACAGAAAAATAAAGTTGATGATTGGGATTCATACTAAAGGTAACCCCAGCTTTGGGGTTAA
Source organism: Flavobacteriaceae bacterium (assembly GCA_002723075.1). Classification (GTDB taxonomy): domain Bacteria; phylum Bacteroidota; class Bacteroidia; order Flavobacteriales; family Flavobacteriaceae; genus UBA724. Next base: position 65,058 of record PBNJ01000007.1, read on the forward strand.
AAAACCCATAATTTAGATTGACATCAATCGGCACTTGCCCTGCCTGCATGCCGTTGGCTTTGTAATCAATCCAACGGTACTGTATATCGGTATAAACCGTCCATTGACTACCAACTGCATGGGTGAGTTTAGCAAATACATTGGTGTCTGTTTTCTCTCCTTTGTTTTCGTAAAACCGATGGTTTGGCAGTGCCCCGCCAGCGTTTTGCGCCCAAATCAACGTACCAAAATGATCTCCAAGGTAATTGCTGTAGGAGAATCCGAGATTGAGTTTCTGAGTACCTTTTTCAAATGCTGCCATCAAATTGGCGACATAAAAATCATTGTCCAACCATTTTTGGGTGATGTTTTCCGTATCCACTGCATCGGTTTGAGGCAATTGCAAATAATTGGCTGACGTATTTCCTGAAAATCCAATATTTTGATCATACCATATATCATTGAGTTCTTGATAGTATCCTCTTCCGTAGGTATAATTCAAACCAAGGGCTAAGGACCAATAGGCGTTGATCCCTTGCTCCCAATGCAAATGATAATGATCTTGATTGTAATTGTCTACTTGATCCTCATAAAACCCGATAACATTTCCGTCACTGTCGTAATTTTCACCTGCTGGATTATAGCTTCGATTTGTTTTCAGGGTCGTTTCATCAATTCCAAACCAAGACTGATAGGTGCGTTCAAACCCACCAAATGCCAATGCTTTAATTTGCGTATTTTCGTCTATAAATATCCCTTGTAAGAAATAAGACTTCAAGTCGGAACTCGCTCGCTCAATATAGCCATCAGAATCAATTTTGGATAGGCGGCCCGAGAGCTCAAATTGATCAGAGATCGGTCCAGTTGAAAACATTACCGTATGTTTCCGCGTGGTAAAACTCCCAAAACTGTTGCTCAACTCCACATAAGCGGCATCTGACATGCGATCGGTTGACAGGTTGATACTAGCCCCAAAAGCTCCTGCACCATTGGTCGAAGTCCCCACACCACGTTGAAGTTGTAAAGTTCCTACAGACGAGCCAAAATCAGGGAGATTTACCCAGAATGTACCCTGTGATTCGGCATCGTTGTATGGGATGCCGTTGATGTTGACATTGATGCGAGTGGCATCGCTCCCACGCACACGAATTCCTGTATAGCCAATCCCTGCCCCAGCATCACTGGTCGAAACCACACTAGGGAGAAATTGAAGGAGAATCGGCATATCCACTCCCAAATTGCGATGACCCAAATCTTCTTTTGTTAGATTGGTGTAGGCAACTGGCGTTTCACTTGTCGCCTGTAAAGCAGAAATGGTAACTTCTTTTAAGTCAATTGTTGATTGTATGGTGTCTTGTACTTGTTGTGCATATCCCCATGTCAGGCATGAGAAAATCAATAAAGCATATTTCATTCGTAATCATTTTATACGAATAAAAGGGGGAATTATTCTGATGGTTTAAAAATTATCCCTTGGCAGCATGACCTGCCCAGGTTCAATGGGTGTAATCTCAGCCCGATTGGGCACCCCTTTGAGATGGCTCAAAGATAACAGAATTAATTTTGATTCTGATGCGTTTTGCGCAACAAATCATTGACCTCTTTAACAGGATTAAACATGGTCGGTGGTATCGATACAAAAAGGGTATTCCAAAAGGCCATTGCCCCGTTCCATAGCCCAGGGTGCTCCATCGCTTTTATTGGCTTACCATTCATGGTTTTAGAGACAACAAAATAAGTCGATGGGTCAACGTATTTATTCAAATCATACTTTTCTCCCTTATAGTCGATCAAGCTACAGACTAACTCGACAGGGTTAAAGTGTGTCCCTTGAAAAAAATGTGCAGCTTGTGAAGGGTTGCTTAGATCTACTTGGGCTTTTTCAACAATCTGTAGATGTACACCCATCTCATCTTCTACCCAAAACGGCCCTCCGCCAGTTTCACCAGTATTGGGAACCATTCCGCAAACTCGTAATGGTCGGTCGAGTAGCGCGATAACCCTCTGTTTTCTCAATTCCTGATCCTCGCCGTGAATATGAAAATGAAACTGTTGATCTAAAAAATGAACAGCTTCGTCCAACACCCCATCATCATCAATGGTACGAAGAAGTCGGAAAATCTGTTGTTGAATCTCCAACAGATAACCCGCCAATGCACGCTTATACATCCCAGATTCTTGATGCTGAGCTTGTGGCGCAACATTGTCAATATTATTGATAAAAACAATATCCGCTTCAATACGATTGAGGTTTTGGATTAGTGCCCCATGACCTGCTGCACGAAATACCAATTGCCCACCATCATCTGTTACCAATTGACCTTCTGAATCCATGACCAAGGAATCTGTCGATACCTCTTGCACCGAATAACCTACATCGACCCTGCAAGAATGAGAGTCCTCAAGTAGCAAGCGAGCATCTTGAATGTGTTGATCAAAATCGTTTTCATAGCCCGGTGTGACCGTAAAGTGGTGAGCAAGACGGTCGTTGGCAAGTGAGAATTGAGTCGAATAGATCAACTGCTCTTCAATAGCGGTTTTTAAGGTTTTATTGTATTTGTGGAAGGGTACAAATGCTTTGGGCTTGTTGGCGTAATGTTTTACCACATATACGATAAAGGCTTGTAAAAAATCTGTTTCGTCAATCGGATGAGTGTTTTCGATTTGTTCTTTGACCATTTCGTAAAACGGAAAATGCTGAACGCCGTCGATAAAACGTTTCACCTTGGGATTGTTTAGATGGGCTTGTAGGGCAACTTTAAAATCTTGCTGATCCTCCACGACAAGTGGAAACAAAAAATCAAACATCCGCGTAGCCATACCTGAAGCTGGGATAAATCGAATCACACGGTAGTCATCGACAGACTCCTCATAAAACTTTGCATGTTGTTTTAGATCGCTATCGCTAAGCTCAGCAATGCCATCTCCCAAGGTTGCTGGTCGATGGATCTGGCTGTATGTCGATTGTTGATTGATTTTGGTAATCATCGCCCTAGCATCAGAGATCGAAATCCCACGCGCTTTGAGTTGGTTGATCTGGTTTTCTGAAAATTCAAACATGGGCAAACTGGGATTGAATCGCGTGAATAGCAGATTGAAAACGATCTTGCCCATGGCCTTGTATGAGCACATAAGGTCGATGGAGTGATTGGAGGGCTTTTTTGAATTCCGCTAGCATTTGGTCTCTTTCTTCAGGTTTGTCGCGTAAGTCATCCGCTACCCATGGAATATCAATATCCAATAATAAATAGAGATCATAGTGGTTGTTGACTGCAAAATAATGTAAATCGGGATCGCAATAGCCCTCAAAGTAAACCTCCGAATAAATTTTGGTGACAAGCAAATCGGTATCACAAAACAAGATCGAATCGGTGTTGCTCGCTTTTTGATTTTCAAGAGCCATTTGCCCAGCTGCTATGATTGGCAAATCTTCTTTGGAACAAATTTTTTTTTTCTGATCCCATTTTTTTTGGAGATATGTACGAGCATACTCCGGCACCCAATCTGAGTTGTAATAGGAAGCCAACTTCTTTGCAAGTGTCGTTTTTCCGGTCGATTCTGGACCGAACAAAACTACTTTCTTACAGTTGCAGGATGTTTGTCCAAAATCTTTTTCCATTCGAGATAGCCATAGATGGCAATAAAAGTGAAAATCAAGTATTGTAAGCTTGTAAAACTAAAGCCTTTAATCAGATACAAAGGTACAGAAATGATATCGCCGACAATCCAAAAAATCCAGTTTTCTAACTTGCGTCGAGCCATCAACCACATCCCCGAAAAAAAGATTGCAGTCGTCAGCGTATCAATCGCCGCCGTAGATGAATTCCATAGTCCAAACCATTGATAAATGCCATAGACAAACCCCAAACTCCCAACAAAAAGCAGAAGAAGATATCGCCATTCTTGTTGGTTCATTCTCGAGATTGGCGTCGCTTGTTCCTGATCATTGACGCGCGTCCAAATCACCCAACCATAGACTGACATTCCAAAATAGTATGCATTAATCAGCATATCTCCGACTAAGGCCCACTTAAGCAAGAGATAAACATAAATTGAAGTAGAAATCATCCCCGTTGGAAAGACTCCAATATGATTTTTTTTGGCAAGCCAGACACTTAGCAATCCAAAAACAACACCCGTAATCTCTAGGGTGACATCAAGAGGCTCGTAGGTGGCGTATTGCGCAAAAAGAGATTCAAAAATCGGAGACATAGTTACTACGGTCAGCATTATAAATTTTGAGGTGCATGATTCCTTTTTCTTTTTCGTTTAGCGCTGTTTTGATGGTTTTCATCAAAAAAGGCATCAACTTATCATAAGTGCCATACAATTGGGTACCTAGCGGGGTTTCTGAAATCGTAAATCCACCACTGCGTAAATCCAAAATAAAGTTCTTGATCCGGTCTTTGTACTGATCATGTAATGGCGTAAATGTAAGCTCTACTGAGATATTCATAGTTGGTTTTTTATGGTTACTGCACAGCTATGGCCTTGCCATGCGTAACGGAAAAGATCATAGGTTTCGTCTTTGTAGATTGCTACACCCTTTTTGGAGATTGTCAGGTTGACAGAGATATCCTTACTAAATCGAATACCAGGAATTGAAATGGCTTTATACATGGACTCTTTTGCGCACCACAAGTCGGTTAGCTCAGCAATGGTTTGTTGAGGAGCTTCGTCAGCAGGGTTGACAAACTTTTTTGCGACACGCACAACCTTGGCTCGGTGGCGTTCTACGTCTACTCCTATCGGGGCTTGGCCAATGGCTAAAGCTGCAAAATCATTGGTATGACTAAACGATATGTGTGGGCCATGCAGTAGGTACGGCTTTCCCTCTGAAGTATAGCGAAGCTCATCCAGAGAAAGACCAGCAGCGATAAGTAATAAACGCACTGCCAAAAACCCTTTCCGGTGAGTGCATGAAGACATCGATTTGAGACGGTCAATACAATGCGTTGTTAAGGATAGGTTGTTGGTCAAACCCTGCTCATCCTCAGTAATATGCCACACCCATAGCTTTGCTATAGAATTCACTTGCTGATGTTTGTATATGGGCATTGGTATTTGTAATTTTGGCAAAAATTGTAGAAAAACAAATATACGACTATGGCAACAAAAACAATCCCTTTTAAGGTTAAAGACATCAGTTTGGCAGACTGGGGTCGCAAAGAAATTCAACTTGCTGAAGCAGAGATGCCTGGGTTAATGGCACTTCGTGAACAATACATAGAGGAAAAGCCCCTAGCTGGCGCTCGAATTGCTGGATGTTTACATATGACCATTCAAACCGCAGTTCTTATCGAAACCCTAGTTGAATTGGGTGCAGATGTGACTTGGAGTTCATGTAATATTTTTTCTACACAAGACCATGCTGCTGCTGCCATTGCTGCTGCTGGCATCCCTGTTTATGCTTGGAAAGGCATGAACGAAAAAGAATTTGATTGGTGTATTGAGCAAACCCTATTTTTTGGAGAGGATCAAAAACCATTGAATATGATTCTCGACGATGGTGGTGATTTGACCAATATGGTGCTGGACAGGTATCCTGAGCTTGTATCAAAAATTAAGGGATTGTCTGAAGAAACAACTACTGGTGTTCATCGTCTGTATGAGCGCATGAAAAATGGAACACTCACGTTGCCAGCAATAAACGTAAACGATTCAGTTACCAAGTCAAAATTTGATAACAAATACGGTTGTAAAGAGAGTGCCGTTGATGCAGTACGTCGCTCAACTGACATCATGCTTGCTGGAAAGCGTGTAGTCGTTGCTGGTTATGGAGATGTCGGAAAAGGAACTGTTGCTTCATTCCAGGGCGCTGGTGCGATTGTCACGGTAACTGAAATCGATCCGATTTGTGCGCTTCAGGCATCTATGGACGGATACGAAGTAAAAAAGCTTGAAACGGTGATTGGTAATGCCGATATCATTGTTACTGCCACTGGCAACAAAGATATTGTGACTGAACGCCACTTTCGCGCGATGAAAGACAAAGCCATTGTTTGTAATATCGGACATTTTGACAATGAGATCGATATGGCGTGGTTGAACGAAAATTATGGTCACACCAAAGATGAAATCAAGCCGCAAGTTGATTTATACAATGTTGACGGAAACGATATTATTGTACTCGCAGAAGGTCGTCTTGTCAACTTGGGTTGTGCGACTGGTCACCCGAGTTTTGTCATGAGTAATTCCTTTACCAACCAAACTCTCGCACAGATTGAGTTGTGGAAGCACAGTGACCGTTACGAAAACAAAGTCTATATGCTGCCTAAGCATTTGGATGAGCAAGTCGCGCGTTTACACCTCGACAAATTGGGTGTTGAGCTCGAAGAGCTCGACTCAGATCAGGCCAGCTATATCGGCGTGAAAGTTCAGGGACCATATAAGCCAGAATACTACCGCTACTAGGCAGTTGACTAGATATAGAAATTCAAAACCGAGGCAATTGTCTCGGTTTTTTTGTGAAATAGTTCCAAACAAAAACCCTTTGAGAATGCAAAGGGTTTTGAAATTGATCAACGCAATGATTTACGCATTGGGTTCAATCGACACATACGACCGATTGTTTTTCTTTTTGGTAAAAACAACTGTACCATCTACTCGTGCATGAAGGGTGTGGTCTTTTCCAAGATATACATTTTCACCAGGGTGATGCTGTGTGCCGCGTTGACGAACAATGATGTTACCAGCGATGGCGGGCTGGCCACCAAAAATTTTTACGCCCAATCGTTTCGATTCGGATTCTCTTCCGTTTTTCGAGCTACCTACTCCTTTTTTGTGTGCCATGGTATATTTTATTTAGCGGATAACGCCGCAATTAATTCTGCTTTTTTCAAACTCGTATATCCAGAAACGCTAGCTTCTTTGGCCATTGCTTTGAGTTCAGTAACTGTCTTGCTGCTCAAATCTGTGCTTGGCTTTGCAACTGCTTTCTTAGGCGCTGCTTTAGCAGTTTCCTTTTTTGCAGCGGGCTTGGCCTTTACGGCCTCTTTTTCAGCTTTGGCAGTAGGTGCTGCTTTCTTTTTTACTGAAGTCTCGATGGATTCGATTACAATTTCGGTAAGGGACTGACGATGTCCATTCTTGACACGGTAACCCTTACGTCGTTTTTTTTTGAATACGATGACCTTGTCATCTTTCAGGTGCTTGACCACTTTTGCTTCTACGGAAGCATTGGCAATAGCAGGGGCGCCAACAGTAATCTTACCACCATCATCCAACAACAAAATCTGATCAAAAGAAACTTTTGAGCCAGTTTTGGCGTCCAAACGGTGCACGTATACTTTTTGGTCTTTCGCAACTTTAAATTGCTGCCCAGCTATATCTACGATTGCATACATTCTATTATTTTTTGCTTTTTAGCGGCTGCAAATATACAATCTTGTCTGTTTATATCACAATTTTTATCTCTGCAATATATTTATTGTAATATACCCCTCTTTTTATTAAATTTATAAATTAACTATTAATCATTCATATCCAATGACAAAAAAAATAATTTTATTGCTGTTTTGTCCATTGTTTTTGTGTGTTGCACAATCGATTTCTTTTGAAGAATACGATTTAGACAATGGATTACACGTCATTTTACACCAAGATAATAATGCCCCTGTGGTAACAACCTCTGTCATGTATCACGTGGGAGCGAAAGACGAACAACCAGATCGAACTGGTTTTGCGCATTTTTTTGAACACCTACTTTTCGAAGGCACTGAAAATATTGAACGTGGACAATGGTTTTCCATTGTTACCGAAAATGGGGGAACAAATAATGCGAATACAACGGATGACCGTACATATTATTACGAAGTTTTCCCTTCAAACAACCTCGAGCTTGGCCTTTGGATGGAATCCGAACGGATGCTCCACCCGATCATAAATCAGATTGGAGTCGAGACCCAAAACGAAGTCGTGAAAGAAGAAAAGCGACTCCGAGTAGACAACCAACCATATGGAAAATTCCTTGAAAACGTAAAGAAAAATCTGTTTCGTAAACATCCCTACCGTTGGACGACCATAGGTGAAATGGAGCATCTTGATGCAGCAACCCTTGATGAGTTTTTGGCTTTTAATAAAAAGTTTTATGTACCTAACAATGCCGTTTTAGTAGTGGCTGGTGATATTGATATTACATCTACAAAAAAGATGGTTCAGGATTATTTTGGCGATATTCCAAGAGGTGCCGATATCGAACGTAATTACGAGAAGGATGAACCCATAACGGAAACCATTTCTGCTACGGCTTATGACTCAAACATTCAAATTCCTGCTGTAATCAACGCATACCGTACGCCTGGTTTCTCGGAAAGAGACTCCAGAGTATTGGACATGATTTCAACTTATCTCAGCGATGGACCTAGTTCGAAATTGTACAAAAAACTTGTTGATGAGAAAAAAATGGCTTTACAGACAGGGGCATTCAATATTTCTCAAGAGGATTACAGTATGTACGTCATTTTCGGGTTGCCTCTAGGAGATAACACCCTTGACGACTTGGTGAGCGAAATGGATGAAGAAATTGTCAAAATTCAAGGTCAATTGATATCGGAGCGTGACTATCAAAAATTGCAAAATAAAATTGAAAATGGCTTTGTCAATTCCAATGCTTCCATTGAAGGGATTGCCAATTCCCTTGCTCGATATTATATGCTCTATGATGACACGAATTTAATCAATACCGAAATTGATATCTATCGATCGATTACAAGAGAAGAAATTAAAGATGTTGCTAACAAGTACCTAAATCCTAATCAGCGTTTGGTACTCGAATATTTACCTGAAACCAAAGAAAACGAATTATGAAAAAAACCTTCTCTATCCTTTTATTCTTGTTGACGTTTACCGTATTTGCACAAATAGATCGTAGTCAGCAGCCACAACCTGGACCTGCCCCAGTTATACAGTTGGGAGAACCTGAACGCTTTACATTAAATAATGGATTGACGGTTCTTATTGTTGAAAACAACAAGCTACCTCGTGCCGCAGTGAGTTTGTCATTGGATAATTCTCCAATCGCTGAGGGTGAATTGGCTGGGGTATCCGCTATGACAGCTACTCTTCTTGGAAAGGGGTCGGCCACAATCGACAAGGACAGCTTTAACGAAGAAGTTGACTTTATGGGGGCAACCATCAATTTTGGGTCACAAAGCGCTAGTGCGAGTTCACTATCTCGATACTTTGGTCGTGTGTTGGAGCTCATGGCTGAGGCTGCACTTCATCCAAACTTTACACAGGAAGAGTTTGACAAAGAAAAAGATATTCTTCTTGATGGTATCAAATCAGGAGAAAAAAGTGTAACAACCGCTGCTCGACGTGTCGAAAACCTGCTTGCCTACGGAAAAGATCATCCTTATGGCGAGTATGTTTCCAAAGAAAGTGTTGAGAGAGTCAAATTGGCAGATGTCGATGCGTTTTACAAGCGCTATTTTTTACCAAACAATGCGTACTTGGTCATTGTTGGGGATGTTGATGCTGGAGATTTGAAAAAACAAGTGAAAAAACTTTTTGGAAAATGGAAAAAGAAAAACTTATCGACTGATCCTATTCCAGATGTAACCAATGTAAGCACTACACAAATTGACTTTGTCAATATGCCAAATGCGGTTCAGACAGAGGTGACTGTTCAAAATACAGTAAGCTTACGTAAAAAAGATGCAGATTATTTCCCCTTGTTAATTGCCAATGGTATTTTGGGAGGTGGTGGTGAAGCCCGCTTATTTCTAAATCTCAGAGAAGACAAAGGGTACACCTATGGTTCTTATTCGAGTATAGGAAACAACAAGTATACTGCTAGCCGCTTTCGAGCAAGTGCAAGTGTGAGAAATGCTGTTGTCGATAGTGCAGTCGTTGAGTTATTGTATGAAATCGATCGAATGAAAAAGGAAGTAGTAAGTGATGAAGAGTTGAATCGGGCAAAGGCAAAATACGTGGGTAGTTTTGTTCGTGCGGTTGAACAACCAAGCACCGTTGCCGCTTATGCTTTGGAAATCGAAACCGAGGGTCTTCCTGATGACTTTTACACAACCTATTTAGAAAGTGTCAACAGTGTTACCAAAGAAGATATTCAGCGTGTAGCTCAAAAATATTTTCTCGTAGATCAAGCCCGTGTCGTTGTGACTGGAAAAGCGTCTGAAGTTTTAGACAATTTGGAAAAAGTACAATTTAATGAAAGTGATATTTTTGTAAGCTATTACGACAAATATGGAAATGTTATTGATCGCCCAGCATCTTTTGAGTTACCAGATGGGGTCAGTGCTCAATCCATTTTGGCAGACTACATCGATGCAATCGGAGGTCAAGACGCAATTAATGCAATTCGCTCCCTTGAAGTGAGCTATAACGCAAACTTTATGGGTAATGAGCTTGAAGCTATCTCAATCAATACCGCTGAAGAGCAAAAGCAAATTGTAAAAATGGGTGGGAATGTACTCGCAACAGTAATTGTGAATGCCTCTGGTGCAAAAGTTGAACAAATGGGCAATAGCATGGATCTTCCGCCAGAAATGGCAGCGGATATGCAAGCTGTTATTGGAATTATTCCTGAACTCAAAATGATGGAAAATGAGAGCATCACTGTTTCTGGTATAGAAGAGATTGATGGCCAAAGTGCTTATGCGCTTGAAATTAAAGGACAAAGTACAACGACAACGACCTATTACGCCGTGGAGTCTGGGCTCAAGCTCAAGCAAACCACCGTTACTGAATTGATGGGGCAAACGCAAACACAAGATTCGAATTATAATGATTACAAACGATTTGGAAGCTTACTGATCCCATCTTCGACTAGCGTGCCACTAGGTCCACAATCTGTTGATGCTACTCTTGGATATGTTAAGATCAATGGCGAAGCTGTTGATACAGAATAACCTTTCGATTTTAAATCATAAAAGCGGCTTAGGCCGCTTTTTTTTTGTGTGACAGATAAACTCCAAATAAGATAACTACTGCCGACAACAACTGAAAAGCGCTTATCGATTCTCCGTCATTTACCCCCCAAAACAGAGCAACAACTGGAAGCGTGTATGTAACCGAAGAGGCAAAAACCGCTGAAGTGATTTTTACAAAGTTGTTAAAGAGATATTTGGCAAAGGCACTGCCTGCCAATGCGAGGATTGTAATATAGCCAATAGCAGGGTAAATTTCTGGATGCGAAAAGGTTTGTGTTGAGAAAAAGTCAGAATAGATAAGCACGACGAATGCTGCAGGCGCCATAAATACAAAATTCCCCAATGTAATGGCCATTACCCCAACTTGTGCCAAGTGGATCTTGATAAAGTGAATATTCATCGCATAACAACAAGAAGCGGCCAAAATTAAAAGGGTGTAAATTGGATTTATGTTTGATGCTGTATGAAGGCCTCCCCAAACCAGCCCGATAGAGCCGATAAGCCCAATACCAACTCCGAAATACTGTTTCCTTAAAATATCAATCCGAAAAAACAACAATCCAAAAATGATGGTCAGCAAAGGCGTGAGCGCATTGAGAATGGCAGCTATTGCCGAGTCAATGTGTTGCTGTGCAAAAGCAAATAAAAATGCAGGGAAAAAAGTACCCACATAGCCCGTTATAGCAAGCCACTTCCAATGATATCTTGAAAGTCCTCGTAAAGACGGATAGCCCACGAGAAGTAAAGCGATCGTAGTGATGAATAGGCGAAGACTCCCCAACTGAAGAGGACTGAGCGCAACCAATCCCCACTTGATCAGAATATACGAACTTCCCCATACCAAAGAGAGAATTATCAGATATACCCATTTGATGTATTGAGTCTTCATAATTAGAGTGAGCAAAGGTGCGGAATTGTTTGTGATAAATTAGTACTTTTACAATCTAAAAATCTTATTATGAGACCATTTATTTTATCGCTGACTTCCCTGTTTATTTTTTTTGGATGCACTCAACAGCCAAAACCTGCAATAAAAGAAGTCAACACGCATGTTGAAATTACAAAAGACTCAATAGCCAGTAATCTGTCAGAAGCTTCTTTTTCCATTTCAGGAATGACATGTAAAATGGGGTGTGCCAAGACCATTGAAAAGAATCTAATCAAGATGGAAGGTGTGCAGCAAGCTTCGGTTGACTTCGAAACGTCTATTGCTACTGTACTTTATAACTCATCCGTTGTGCAAACTGATGATTTTATACAAACGGTAACCAATACAAGTGATGCTTACAAAATCTCTGAAATGAAAAATTCCTCGGGCAAGAAATCATCGTGCTGCGCTAAAGAGGGATGTACAAAAGACCAATGCTCAAAGAAAAAAAGCTAACGCCAAACAAGACTTTCTGTAAGTTGTCGTAGGTCATTCTTGATATACTGAATCGCAGGGTAAAGAGAATCGTAATTGGGTGTCGCAGAAAAGAATAAAACCCCCGACATAAAGTGATTTTTTTGATCTGTAACTAGGTAGTGCAGGTTAGATGGTGCATCTGAGGTAATCTCAAAAAATCTCCCATACTTCTGTTGATTGGTATTTTCATAACTACTTTCTTGAATCCGTGCTTCTTGTTTGGTATGCTCCATTAGACGGACATTAAAGTCACGGTAAAGATCTTGGATTTGGTGCTCATTCAAATTGAAATAACTCATATATACTTTAGCTTTCATCGACGGGTAGGACATGGAGAAAAAGCAATTTGATTGCACTTCAATTGAAGAAAGGGAATTAAAATCAAAAGTAAATGGGCAGTCTACAGGGGCTTGTTCATACGTTGGTGGTGGATAATCCATCGCCAACATCCCGTTTGGTTTTGGCATGGGTGTGTTGCAACCGAAAATAAGGAATAAAACAAATAATTTTTTCACCCGTCAATTCTTTTTATCGTTTGACACCTTGAGCTGCTTAATGCGCTTGCGATCGGTTGCTTCAACCACAAAAGAGCATCCATTAAATGAAAAAGAAGTTTGTGTTTTTGGAAAATATCCGAGATATTCCAAGACAAAGCCCGCCAGTGTTTCGGACTCTCCTTTTTTATCTTCAAAGGGTTCTGGGTCTTTAATAGATAAAATTCGGTAAAAATCTTTTAGATAAGTTTTGCCTTCCAAAACATAGGTGTTCTCATCGATTTTGGAATACATCAGGTCATCATCATCAAACTCATCGCTGATTTCGCCAACGATTTCTTCAATCACATCCTCTAGTGAAACTACTCCCGAAGTCCCGCCATATTCATCAACAACCACTGCCAAATGAATACGTTTGGATTGAAACTCTGTGAGTAAATCGTCTAATTTTTTATTTTCAGGAACAAAATAAGGTTGACGAAGAAGGGATACCCAATTAAATTTTTTCTTATGAATATGAGGAAGTAAATCTTTGATATACAACACTCCCGCTATCGTATCGATCTGTTCATTAAAAACTGGTATTCTCGAATATCCCTTTTCTACCACTTTCTCTAAGACGTCCTCAAAAGGTTCTTCTTGGTTGAGCGCAAAAACATCAATTCGCGGCCTCATTACTTGCTTGACATCAAAGTTTCCAAAATTGATGATTCCTTCCAAAAGCTTTTGTTCTTCGGTTGAGGTTGCAGAATCCTCGGTCATTTCAAGTGCTTTTGACAATTGGTCTACTGAAAAATCCGTCGTTCGTTTTTGTAGTCGCTTTTGAAAGAAATACGTGAATTTGCTCAAAGGTACAGCCAGGAAAAATAAGAGATAGCGGTCAATCACATATATAGGAAGGGTCATCAACAGCGCAAAAGATTCAGCGTTTCTATTGGCGTAAACTTTGGGGATAATATCTCCAAAAATCAAAATAAATGCAGCGACAAAACCAACCTCAATGACTAGGGTTAGCCAAGGGTATGGAATACTGGAAAACAAGGCGTGATTCATACTCGCAAAGAGCATGACAATCGAGATATTTATAAGATTATTTAGGATTAATATGGTCGCAAGCAATCTTTGTGGATTTTGACGTAATTTGGCCATCAATCGGTTTTTCCGATTAGAGTGACTGGCTGCTACTTTTAAAGTTGCTGGAGAAAGTGCAAAGAAAGCAACTTCAGACCCAGATGTCAATCCCGAACTGATCAGCAATAAAAAAAGGAGTGAAAATCGAAGAATTAAGTCTACATCAATTCCGTTAGCAATAAAGACAAGTGTTGTCAACAATTGGGTTCAGTTAAAAGGGAAGATCTTCTTCAACATTTGCAGATGGCATTGAATCCTGAGGAGATGAGTCTTTTTGACGATTACTCAAGAATGTAAACTCGTCAACATGAATTTCAGTACTATACCTAGAGTTGCCATCTTCTCCTTGCCACTTCCGTGTTTTAATACGGCCTTCTACAAAAAGTTTATCGCCTTTTTTCAAATATTTTTCACATGTTTCGGCAGCTTTATTTTTCAAAACTAAATTGTGCCACTCCGTATTTGTGACTTGTTCTCCTGTCTGTTTGTTGGTGTAACTTTCATTGGTAGCCAACGGAAAACGACCAATACAGCCCCCATTGTCAAAGTATCGCAATTTGACTTCATCCCCTAAATGACCAATTAACATGACTTTATTTAGCGTACCACTCATAACGTTCTTTCTATCAAAAGTAAGCTAATCGAAAAACTTGTGCAAGAATCGTTCGATTAGTCTGGATACAGGGTAGTCTGCTAGTTTAGAAATTGAAATGGGAGTCGAGACGATAGAATCAGTTGGTACAATCCAAAAACTTGCATAAATACGCTGGTGAGTTAGTTGATGTACCCAGGGTTCAGAATTAAAAAGAGAAACATCATCTGCAAAAACCCATTCGGGTAAATTAGATTCTTTGCTGATATTTTCTAGGGTCAAAGGGCGATTTGACTCCAGCAGAGGGAATTCATACAGATGTTGCCAAATGTCTTTCTCTTTTCTTAGGATTAGGGCAGTGTGTTTGTTTGGTAGCAAAGGAACGAGGTAGTTAAAGTATCTCTTTTTGACTGGCTTACTTGCTTGTTTAGTAGGGTAATTATTGACTTTGTTTTTCTCATGAGCTACACAGGAATCTTTGAAAATACACTGATGACAGGATGGGCTCTTGGGCTTGCACTGCAATGCTCCAAATTCCATTATTGCTTGATTGTAATTTCCAGGCTGTTTGGTGTCTAGCAATTCATTGGCAAGTATTTCATATCGTCTTTTGGCTTGTCCTGTATCAATCGGGTCTTCCATACCGAAGTATCTTGCTAAAACCCGATAAACATTGCCGTCAACCACGGCATGAGGAAGATCAAAACAGATGGAAGAGATCGCAGCGGCTGTGTATGGACCAACTCCAGGCAAGGCAAGCAGTTCCGCATAAGTCTTTGGAAACAATCCATTAAAATCATTCGCAATCAGCTTGGCAGTTTTGTGCAAATTACGCGCACGGCTGTAGTACCCCAGCCCTTGCCACATTTTGAGCACTTGATCTTCAGGAGCATTCGCGAGTTCATGTATTGTTGGAAAGGTAGATACAAAGAGCATAAAATAAGACTCACCATAGACTACACGAGTCTGCTGGAGAATAATTTCTGAAAGCCATATACGGTAGGGATCATTGTTCTGACGCCATGGCAAATCGCGTTTGTGTATGGCGTACCAACGCTGGATTTCGACTGAAAAATGGTGGTTTGTTGACATTGGCCACAAGATATTTAATTTATACACTGATAACCAAGGGATTTACTCAATTATAATTTATATATTTGCTCACCAAAAAAATTAAAAAACCAAAACGAATAAGCATGACAAAAGCAGATATTGTCACCAAAATTTCTGATCGTCTCGGAGTTGAGAAAATTGAAACCCAAGCTGTAGTTGAACAATTTATGAAAGAAGTTAAAAATGCTCTTGAATCAGGTGAAAATGTTTACCTACGGGGATTTGGAAGCTTTATTGTAAAGACACGTGCCGAAAAAAAAGGTAGGAACATTTCAAAAAACACAACCATTTCGATTCCAGCGCAAAACATACCAGCATTCAAACCCGCTAAAGTGTTTTTGGATAGCGTAAAAGATAAGGTGAAAGTATCTTAAAGAAGCTAATAATATTTAAACACATACTATGCCAAGTGGTAAAAAAAGAAAAAGACACAAGGTAGCCACGCACAAGCGTAAGAAAAGAAGCCGCGCAAATCGACATAAGAAAAAAGCGTAGGTTTTAACCGTATTGCCCAACACGATCTTTGACATGAGATGATTTTCTGCCTTTGTCTGCTAAAAATCATTTCCCCGACGCACACAAATCCTGTGCAAATTTATTGTTTAATCCCTCCCTCGAATGCACAATTCGGAGGAACTAAATCATCATTATGAGTAAAGAACTAATCATTCGTTCAAGATCCTCATCTGTAGATTTTGCCTTGCTTAAGGACGGGAAATTGATCGAATATCAAAAGGAAGTTGGCACGAATAAGTTTCACGTTGGTGATATTTTTCTGGCAAAAATTAAAAAAACACTTCCTGGACTGAATGCTGCATTTGTCAATGTAGGTTATGAAAAAGATGCGTTTTTGCATTATCATGATCTGGGACCAAGAGTACGCAGCTTTCTAAAATTCATCAAAGGTGTAAGCACAGGTAAAGTGAAAGATTTTTCTCTAAAGAAGTTTCCTTTAGAACCCGAAATTCACAAAGACGGAGCCATTGCAGACGCCGTTCAATCAAATCAGTCTGTATTGGTTCAAATCATCAAAGAGCCAATCTCAACCAAAGGGCCCAGAATTAGTTCTGAGTTATCTTTAGCTGGACGGTATTTGGTTTTGGTACCCTTTTCAGATCGCGTTTCCATCTCTCAAAAAATTCCAACGAGAGAAGAAAAAACTCGTCTCAAGAAACTGGTACTCAGTATTAAACCCAAGGGGTTTGGTGTGATTGTTCGAACAGTTGCTCACGATAAAAAAGTAGCTGAACTCGACCGTGACATGCAGCAACTCCACAAACGATGGATAGATCTTTGTAAGTCGATTCGTAAAGCCGATTATCCCTCTCGCGTGTTGAGTGAACTCAATCGCGCTTCGAGTATATTACGAGATGTTTTTGATGACAGCTTCACAGGAATTCATGTTGACGACACTAACATGGCAGGTGAAGTGAATGACTATTTAGATCAAATAGCACCTGATAAGAAGGCAATCGTCAAGTTATTCAATTCTGAAACTCCCATTTTTGAGCGTTTTGGTATTGAAAGACAAATTAAGACTTCATTTGGACGTACGGTGTCGATGAGCCGAGGAGCTTATCTGATCATTGAGCATACAGAAGCACTTCATGTGATTGATGTAAATAGTGGAAACCGATCCAATAAAGCAAAAAATCAAGAAGATACTGCACTTGAAGTCAACCTGATTGCTGCAACCGAAATTGCGCGGCAACTGCGTTTACGAGATATGGGTGGTATTATCGTGATTGATTTTATAGATATGATCCGGTCAGAAAATCGGAGAAAACTCTTTGATCACTTTCGAGAAGAAATGAATGCTGACAGAGCCAAACATAAAATTCTTCCACCGAGTAAAATTGGTCTAATTCAAATGACACGTCAACGTGTGAGACCTGAAATGGAGATTAAAACCATGGAACCCAATCCCAATAAGGACGGGGAAGTGGAAGCTCCTATTGTACTCCTCGATCGTATCGAGGCAGATGTGGAACGAATTGTCAACCATGCAAAGCACAGCAAAAAGAAGATTCGCCTTCATGCGCATCCTTTTGTGGCTGCCTATTTGGTACAAGGCCTAAAGTCTGTTCGGTTTCAATGGTATCTCAAGCATAAGAAGTGGATCACTGTGATTCCACGCGACGCTTACACCTATCTACACTACCGTTTTTTTGATAAAAATGGTAAAGTAATTCATTTATAATACAAAAGCGGCTCAATATTTTGGGTCGCTTTTTTTTTATTTTAGAGCAATGCGAAATACCCAAACCCTTAACGAGCTAAAAATCCGACTGGAGCGATACTGCGCTTACCAAGAACGTTGTCATCAGGAAGTCCAAACGAAACTCCGTCAGCTCGGTGCATTTCGCGATGATTCCGATACTGTGATTTCCCACTTGATTCAAAACGACTACCTCAACGAAACTCGCTTTACGATGCTCTATGTCCGCAGCAAGTTTTCTAATAAAAAATGGGGCAAAAAACGGATTGTCAACGAACTGAAGCAAAGAAAAATTACGAGCTATAACATCGACAAAGCACTGGCACAAATCTCAGAAGAAAACTATCGGATGACATTCGAGACTCTCGCTGAAAAACGTTGGAATCAACTGAAAAGAAACAAAGAACCCCTACAGCAACGAAAGAAAAAATGGATCAGCTACCTGCAATACCGCGGATGGGAAAATGACTTGATTTTTGATGCCCTAAACAAGCTCACTTGAAATTAGTAGAACTGATACTGAAGGGAAAGCAGTGCATGCCCCTTCGGCATAGGCACCAAATTCTGTTCCGTGTAATCAGCATTTAAAATATTATGAGCGGAAAGTGAGAGTTTTACACGACCTTTAACAACCGCCATATTCGCATCTACCACATTGTAATGATAGCCTGAGTCCTGCTCGGCATAACGATAAGATATTGAGGATGTGATAAGTGAATTCCACCTCAACGTCCAACGAGTGGAAAGGTGGTGTTTACGTGAATTGATGGCATAGCGAGACAATGCAGAACTGACCCCATCTACATCGTCTTTGAGATAGGCATAACCAACAGAGAACTTGTGTGAGTTGCTGTTCAAAACAACATCAAGCTCTCCCCCTTGGGATAAAATTTGATCGATATTCGTGGCTTGCCATCGTTCTTCTCCTGCCAGTACAACATAGTCGATATAGTTCTTTGCATCACGTTGAAAAAGGGATATGGATAGTTTCCAATTGTTTTGACGATGTCGAAATCCGAGCTCTGTTGACAATGCCTTTTCAGGGAGTAAGGATTCATTTCCTAATGTTGTAGGGTCATTATAATACAAATCGGTGTAGGTTGGAATCCGATAAGTATATCCTGAATTGAAAAACAATCTCGAGTCACCATTAATCTGGAAACCAATATCAATCCCAGGGTAGAAAAAGGTGTCCTGATCGGTGTAATGGCTCACAGAAAACCCTGGTGTGACATCCCAACGATTGCTTACAAAACGATGCTCTAGATAGCCATGAGCTAGGGTGCGAGCATGCTCTCCTAAGTTATTACTTCGGATGCTGACATGAGCCAATTCAAAACCGATCCCGGTCGTACCCAATGCGTGCTTTTTGGTAGCATTTACTTCGGCTCCGAGTTTGTTCGTAATATGCATATTTCGATATATACTGGGGTCATTTTTGAAAAGGATAAACTCGTCTTGTCCTCTTTTCCAATATAGTTTTGGCTTGATATGCCAATTCCCATTTATGGAAGTCGTTAGGCCAAGCAAACTGCTCTGCGTGGCTTCAAATTGATCAGTAAATGTTGGGGATGCATAAAACCCATTTGCTCCAAAACGTCTATTGTTAAAGCTGGCTAATAGTTCAATTGGTTCTTGATCAGTCTTCCAACTCGACTTCCATAAATAATTTTGATTGTAATAATCCGTATTGTAGCGGTATCCATCGGAGGATATGGTTTCAGCGTAAAGCGTATGGCTTGATGACTCACGCTGGTCTGTCGCAAACAAAGCTGCCTTTTGATAGTCAAATGAGCCGCCACTGAGAGTAACCTTTAGGTCTTCAGTAGAGGGTGTCTTGGTTACGATATTAATCGCTCCACTAAATGCATTTTGACCATATACACGACCCGCTGCACCCTTTAGAATTTCAACACGTTCAATCATCTCAATTGGTAGAATTGCATTGAGCGTATGATGCCCCGTTTGGGGGTTATCTACTTTAATGCCATCAATTAAAAGAAGAACTTGATCAAATCCACCTCCTCGGATGTAAATATCAGACTGCACGTCTTGCGCTCCGCGACTGCGGAGTTCAATCCCAGCGACATCACTCAGCACATCAATCAAAGTGTTTGCACCACTTTCCGCAATCTCCTTTGCCGTTATGGTTGTTACTGATCGAGATTGTTGACCCATCGAAAGTTCAATCCTAGGTGATGAGACAATCACTTCATCGAGGACTGTTTCTTGTGCAGTTAATGGAGTTTGAAATACGATCAGAAAGATGAAAACGCAAACAGATAGAGGCTTGTCAACAACTTGTTTGCTGAAATCAAAAGCAACTTTCATATCATTCCGTTTATTAAAGCTTAAGGGGATTTGTTTCAGAAATAAAATCTTAATCGGCTAAAAGCACAACTTTATTTTGCTGCATTTCGAGGGTTCCGCCGTTTGGCAATTCCAAAAAAGTATCTTCTCCTTGCTGGTTAAAATGATTCGCCGTTTCTTCTGGAAGAGAAATTTTTCCGCCGATTTTTACGGTCCCTGGGTTTAAAATAGAAACAATCGGTGCATGATTGTCGAGAACCTGAAAAGCACCATTCGCTCCAGGAACAGCAACTGAGTTGACTTCACCACTAAATAATGTTGCTTCTGGGCTAACGACTTCTAAACGCATAAATTATGATTCTTTTGCTTCGGCAAGCATTTTTTCACCCGCCTCAATGGCTTCCTCTATGGTCCCTTTCAGGTTAAAGGCCGCTTCTGGCAAGTGATCGAGCTCCCCATCCATAATCATGTTAAACCCTTTAATGGTGTCTTTGATATCAACCAAAACACCTGGGATTCCCGTAAATTGTTCTGCAACATGGAACGGTTGAGATAGGAATCGCTGTACACGACGTGCTCTTGCAACTGCAAGTTTGTCTTCCTCAGAAAGTTCTTCCATACCTAGGATTGCAATGATGTCTTGCAACTCTTTGTAACGCTGTAATAACTCTTTAACTCTCTGTGCACAGTTGTAGTGCTCATCTCCTAAGATTTCAGGGGTTAAAATCCTTGAAGTAGAATCAAGCGGGTCAACTGCTGGATAGATCCCGAGCTCTGCAATTTTTCGCGACAATACAGTCGTAGCGTCCAAGTGAGCAAAAGTCGTCGCTGGTGCTGGATCGGTCAAGTCATCCGCAGGTACATAAACCGCCTGTACTGACGTAATCGATCCTTTTTTGGTAGAGGTAATTCGTTCTTGCATCGCCCCCATTTCGGTAGCCAATGTTGGTTGGTACCCTACTGCTGAAGGCATACGGCCGAGTAGTGCAGATACCTCAGATCCAGCTTGTGTGAATCGGAAAATATTATCGACGAAGAAAAGAACGTCTTTTCCTTGGCCATCTCCTGCGCCATCACGAAAGTATTCTGCAACCGTCAAACCAGATAGTGCAACACGAGCACGTGCTCCTGGAGGTTCGTTCATTTGACCAAATACAAAGGTTGCTTTGGATTCTTTAAGTGCCTCTTGATCGATTTTACTCAAATCCCAGCCACCGTTTTCCATGGACTTCATAAAGTCATCACCATACTTGATAATCCCCGACTCGAGCATTTCACGCAAAAGGTCATTTCCTTCCCGTGTGCGTTCTCCAACACCTGCAAACACAGACAATCCTCCATGCCCTTTGGCGATGTTGTTGATAAGTTCTTGTATCAGTACGGTTTTTCCTACTCCTGCGCCACCAAATAGTCCAATTTTTCCACCCTTTGCGTAGGGCTCAATCAAGTCAATGACTTTGATCCCCGTAAAGAGAACTTCTGTAGAGGTAGACAACTGGTCAAACTCAGGTGCTTCACGGTGAATGGGTAAGCCATCTTTTTCGGTTTTTGGTAAATTGCCAATGCCATCAATCGCGTCACCAATGACATTAAAGAGTCTACCGTTGACTGCTTCCCCTATTGGCATTTGAATTGGGTTTCCCGTGGCAACCACATCTGCGCCGCGCTGCAGGCCATCAGTTGAGTCCATTGAAATGGTTCGGACTTGATCTTCACCAATGTGTGATTGCACTTCCAACACTAGCTGACTTCCATCATCTTTACTGATTTCGAGAGAATCATAAATATTGGGAAGTGGTGCAACTGAAGTGTCAAATGATACATCAACAACAGGACCGATGATCTGTGCGACTTTACCTTTTACTTGAGCCATAGAGTACGAAAATAATAATTGACGAATACTTGTTTTTGTCGGCTGCAAATATAAGGCAAAAACTGAGATTTAGTCGATTGATTTATAAACAAAAAAAGGGCGCTATAATAGCGCCCTTATTGTAGAAATGTATAAACTTCTTTTAGGGGTTAAAGGTAAGTGATGTGTAGAACATCTGACCAATCATACCAGACCCTACCAAGCTTACATAGTCATCACCACCGATATTTGTACCTCCAACTTTAAGTACAGTGCTTAAGCTATCCAGACGAAAAGAAACCTGAGCGTCGATGACCGTATTGGCTTGAATTGTTTCGTCAATAAAGCTCGCTTGGTATTCGTATTCACTGTTTGAACGTAAAGAAACATTAAATCCAATGTTGTTATTGATATTCCGTCCAACAACCGAGACTTTGAATCTGTGCTTAGGTGTATTAAAAGCAGGCTCAAATAAAGAAGTTGCGGAACTTGGCGTATAATCAAGTTCATTAAATTCATAGGACATGTTCATGCCTATTTTTTGTGTAAGTGCCTGGTTGACTGCAACACTTACTCCGTATGAACTCACTTCCTCGTCGATATTGCCATCAACCGAGAATGGGAAAACATCTAAATTTGCCAATGCTTCTGGAACACTTTGACCATTGTACAGCAATGGTATCCATACATCTTGTGTGGCAATAAAATTGTCATATTGACTTAGATAAGCCGCTATATCGAATGAAGTTGTGGGAGTATTAAATCGGTACCCAACATCATATGAAACGATATATTCTGGCTCAACATTTTTCATCTCTTGTGGCTGATAAGTCATCGGATTGAGTGCTGTAGCAAAAACAATATCACCAGTCACATTATAAACGGCTCCGTCTGTTGCTCTTTGAAATGGCATTTTGAATCGATCAACACTATCAGGTGAAGAACCCATCAATACCGTACGTGAACCTCGAAGGCCTATGTACTGGTCTTGGTTGGTTGGGTTTCTAAACCCTGTCTGGTATGAAACGCGTAGATTTTGGTTGTCGGAGATATTGTAAAGCGCTCCTAAACGAGGCGTGAATACCGCATCGAAAAACTCACTTTTATCATAACGAACCGATCCTGTTAATGTCAATTTACCAAAATCCTTTTTGGCTTGCGTATACATGCCATATTGGTAGTAAGAAATTGGTCCATCATAGTCTGTCAAAACAGTCCCTTGCGTATTTAGATCCGTGTTTCGATACGAACCTCCAATTAAAATATCAGCAAAGTCAATACGATCCGTCAAATCATAATTCAGTTCAAATGATTGCGTTTTGGTGTTGTCTGTTAATTTTGCAGTCGTTGAAGTAATGGCATCTAAAGTTGCGTCAAATTCAGAAGTACCCGGCTGAATCATATTTTGGTTAGCAGCTGTTCTACCCAATCTGTGATGGGGTGCTAAACTTGAAACATAATCCAAGATACTCAACTGCCCATCTCCGTTGGTGTCAACTGCAGCTAATGGCACTAAACCCTGTGCGACACCACCCATATGTTGTGCCATGGTATTTAATGCCCCCAATGGGTCTGTTGGGTTTACTTCGCTCAATGCACCTAAGAAAAACCCCCCAAAATAATTATTATACCAACCACCTGGACCACCTGGCTGTGCTGCAAACATCAACAAACCTGCAGCGTTGGTGTCATAGCTATCACCTGCATCTTCTTCAGTGGTATAAGCTTTTACATTCAATTTACCCCAATTGACCTCTACTTTATTTTGAGTCATCTTAAAATTGTCAATCGTGTAACGACTAAGTCCTTGCAAAATAATTTTTCCACCGCCTTGGCGGGAACCGAGTATAATTTCAAGATTATCAGAAGGTCGATAAGCTGCTTCAATATTGTATTTGTAGTTTGATGTTGAGCCATCTGTTAGTGCACCCTCATCATATCCAGTAAAGTTAATCTGCTGAAGACCCTCTCCAAAAAAGTTAGGATATAATCCGAAAATGCCTTGCAACTGAGCAAGAGTTGCTGGGTCAGCTTGTGCCAAAGTAACACCAGGTGCAACCTCGTAAGCTGGAAGAACAGCATTAGCAAAAGTATCAGTGAGGTCAAATGCCAAACCAAGTTCATCTCCATAAACATTCACCCCATTGTATGTTGGGTCGAGGGGATTTACTCCATCAACGATACGGCCATTGGCATCTTGCGAGCGCGTATCAGCAGCCTCCCAATCTGTTCCTTCAATGTTGCTGTAAGTTGCCTTAATTGCAAACTTATCGCTAAACGCATGTGCTAAACGAACACCCCAGTCTGTAAATTCGTTTTGCCCAGAGACATCTTGGCTAGTTACACCTGACTTCACATATGCACTTATTCCTGTATCGTCAAATGCAGACTTACTGTTCATAAACATAATCCCTTTGTAAGCGTCTGCTCCATACAGTGCAGATGCTGCACCCGGAAGCACTTCAACACTCTGTACGTCAAGCTCGTTGAGCCCAATTAAGTTTCCAATCGCAAACCCAAAGATTGGCGCTTGATTGTCCATTCCATCAACCAAGGTTACAAAGCCTTCATTGTATAAGGTTCCAAATCCACGTGTATTGACCTGGTTAAAAACCAAACCACCACGATTGACTTGAATTCCTCTAATCTCTTCTAATCCACTGAAAAAATCCGCAGCTGGTGTTTCCGCAATTTGCTGAAGATTAAATTTTTCAACGGTCACAGGGGATTCAAAAATTCGCTGTGCAAATCGGGATGCAGAAACCACAATTTCGTCAAGCTGGGTGTTGCCTTCGGAGAGTTGGATTGTCAAAGACCCACTTGCAGAAGTAACCTCAACAGTAGCCGATTCAAAGCCCACACTAGAAACCGTGAGCGAGAATGGGGGCTGTTGATCTGTTGACAAAGAAAAATTTCCATCAAAATCGGATACAGCACCTGTGCTCCCATCTAATACAATATTTGCTCCAGGAAGTGGCTGCCCATCAGCATCCGTAACTGTTCCCGAGACCTGTGTCTGTGCCCACATCATCATCGATGCAAACACAGTAATGAGTGTTAGTAGTTTTTTCATTTTCTAATTAGATTTTAATAAAACTTTATCTTGTAAAGATACGATTTAATTTTTTTCTTACGAATTTGATCAAATTTCAATTGATTTTTTTTAAAAAATATAAAAAATCAAACCTAATTTTGCGGTTTTTAATTCCCTAAGTGATTTATTGTGAGTGGATTTGTGAAAATCAAAAAATGAGTCAATCGGGTGTGTATAGGTCAAATTCCAGGTGTTGTTTCCAACATTTAACCGCAATGCCAATCTAAATTTTTGAACAGAAAGAGAAGTATTACTTTCTATAATTGCTGTTCTTGTGCGCTGTTTAGCTAATAGAGAATAATATCCAACCACCCCAGCATATACTCTCCAAAATTGATAATTTGTAGGCGTAGAGGTCCGCCATCTGAATTCCAAAGGGATCTCTGCATTTACAGAATTCCACTGGTTCTTCACATCACCAGATACGAAAGTCGTTGCTTCCATATCGTCAGTAAACTGCAGGTTGGTATATACCACATTATAGTTGAGTCCAAGACCAAGTCCGAATGCGAGATTGCGTGCTGAGTTGATAGGCATATCTCGAATAAATCCAAGTGAAAATGTATGTGAGAGCTTATTTTGAGTTAGACCCTCAGGGGTTTCGACCAATAATGGATAGCCGATTAGCGCATAAATCTGGTCCTCCCTGTAGAATGAGTCTGCTGGGGATTGTGCAAGTGTAAAACCCGCAATAAGCAAAAGAAGAAAACACTGTTTTTGCATAACTCAAAAATAAAAAAAGCGCCGATTCTGGCGCTTGGTTTTGTCATAAACACAGTCATCCACTAGTTTAGGTTTTGTGAATAATCCCCAATTCGTGTGGTATAATTGATTTTAAGTGCGTTGACTTTACGCAATTCTTGTTTGATATCAGAAATGAGACCCATTTTAGTGTCTCCATCAACTTTGAGTGCGGTTGTCAAAACGTTTTGTAGTTCTTGGCGTTTGGATGCTTTTTCAGCCAACACAAAAGCTGCAACATCTTGAACAGTGGCAAACTTATCATTGAGCTGGATCCTGGCTTCAGTACCAAATTTGTCTTGGTAGCGCATACTTGGCTTTCCTGCATAAATATACATTACGCGGTCTTTTTTATCGAGCTTCTGAACCTGATCTGCTGCAGGTAAGGTATTTGTTACCATCAAGGTATTGTCTCTCATAACCGTGGCTACCATAAAAAAGAACAACAACATAAAAACAATATCTGGCAACGAAGCGGTTGATATTGCTGGAAGCTCTCCTCCTTTTTTCTTTTTAAACTTAGACATCGTTATTAATTTGTTTTGCTTGGTTCTGCCTCAGAGAGTTTTTGTGGAAACAACAGCTTCACCTCGCTCAGAAGTGGCTTAAGCCGTTCCTTTTCTACAATGCTCGTTCTTGGATCGTTATAAATTTTGTCTGCTTGCACAAAATCAAGTCCCAAGTTGGGGTTTAAACGCTTAAACTCACGGTTACGCAATACATTATATGCAGCGACCAATTCGTTTTGGACAGCGATATAGACTTTATAGTCGGTTTCTCTGTCATTCTTAAGCGAAATCACCGCTTTTTCTGGGTTATCTGAAGAGTCCGGGTTTCGGTCACCCAAACAATAGGAACATGCTTCTTCTCCTTTACCGCCTCCATTGTCTAAAAACTTGACTGCTTCATTGCGCAGCTCAGTAAGTTCGAGTGGCTTTTCCTCAACCAGAAGTTGGTTGAATTTATTCACCACAACCGTAAAAATATTACGCTCCTTGATGATCGGTGGGTCAACCACATCTTCCATCGGGGGCAACTTCCGATTGAGACCTGAATCCGTCTCAATAGTTGTGGTTACCAAAAAGAAAATGAGGAGTAGGAAGGCAATATCTGCCATGGATCCTGCATTGACTTCGGGTGCTTTTCTTCTTGCCATGCTGTTATTTTTTCAATCGAGCAATACCGGTGTACAACATCGCACCGACTGCAATGAATACGAGGAAGTAAAATGTGCGAAGTCCCGTTTCTATCCATCTGGAACCTGCTGCGGACAGCTTGTTACCATCTTTAAGCGGCGTTTCCGATCCTGAGGAAAATAAAAATGCAATAAGAACAACAGCTGCAAATGCACCAATTGAAATCAATGCTTTTTTGAGTTTCTTCCCATCAGATGCCAAATTGCCAAATGAGAAAACAAGTGTGAGTATAACCGTGATCGCCAAAACCAGCAATGCCAAAGTTACCATGGTTGAGACTACCCCATAGTCACCCGATAGTGCATTCAGTTTAATCACATCATCTCCCTGGTTGAGGATAATGACTTGTAAAATCAAACCGACTATACCAAGTGCAAGAGCGATATACGTAAAAGTCTTTTGCGTATTCATAAGGATACTTTTTTCAGTGAGATCTTACTTTGAGTTGGCAGCCAACATATCCATCAATGTGATCGATGCGTCTTCCATATCGTTAACAATGCTATCAATTTTAGCAACAATATAGTTGTAAAAAATCTGTAAAATAATTGCAACAATCAGACCAAATACGGTGGTTAGAAGAGCGACCTTAATCCCTCCTGCAACAAGTGAAGGTTGCATGTCACCAGCAGCTTCAATCTTATCGAATGCTTGAATCATACCGATTACTGTACCCATAAATCCAAGCATGGGAGCAAGTGCGATAAATAAAGAAATCCAAGAAACGTTTTTCTCGAGCTGTCCCATTTGAACACCTCCATAAGCAACTACTGCTTTTTCAGCGTTTTCCAAACCTTCAGATGAGCGATCTAGTCCTTGATAAAAAATGGAAGCAACAGGTCCACTTGTATTTCGGCAAACCTCTTTCGCAGCTTCAACACCACCACTTTTAAGTGCGTCTTCAACAGATGAAGTGAGTTTGGCTGTATTGGTTGTTGACAGGTTGAGGAAAATAATTCGCTCAATCGCAATGGCTAATCCGAGTATGAGACAGAGTAGTACAATGCCCATGAATCCAGGGCCTCCTTCAATAAATCGTTTTTTAAGCTCTTGTGTGAACCCTGCAGGCGCAGCCTCTTCAATTTCCGTTTCAGGCATGGGCTCCATGACGACCTCTTCCGCAACTGCAAGAGAGTCAACAGCAACAGAATCAACTTGTTCAACAGCAGCTTCTTCAGTGGGGTCTTGTGTGGTATTTGTATTGGCCCACAACATTGGTTGTGCCATAAAGGCACATAAAAATAGTAAGGATATAAATCGTTTCATGATTGAATAATAGAGTTATAATTATTTATTCGGACGCTAAAGATAAAAAAATATGTTAATAAAACTAGCAGAGAGGAAGGGATTCGAACCCTCGATACGCTTTTGGCGTATACACACTTTCCAGGCGTGCGCCTTCGACCACTCGGCCACCTCTCTAAAATTTAATTTCGACCGTCCAAATATGCCACTTATTTGTCAAAATAAAAACTTATGATAAATCAAATAATTGCTGAGCGTTTTTTGATGTGATCTTTGCCATTTCAACAGGTGTAATCTCAAACAATTCCGCCATTTTGTTGGCGACAATCGGCAAATAGGCACTTTCGTTTCGTTTACCACGATGTGGGGTGGGCGCCAAATATGGAGAGTCCGTTTCCAATAGCATTTTTTCGATGGGAAAGTCTGCTAAAAATCGATCTATTTTTCCATTTTTAAAGGTCACGACTCCACCAATCCCCAAGTAAAAATTAAGGTCCAACGCGCGTCGAGCGTCTTCAATAGTACCCGTAAAACAATGGAAAACCCCTCGCAATCGGTTATCACGAACTCCTTCCAATACCTCAAAAATAGGGGCAAATGCATCTCGGCAATGAATTACAATGGGCAGGTCTGCCGCCAATGCCCAATCGATTTGTCGGGCAAAAGCGTATTGCTGCTGACTTTGATAGGTTTTGTCCCAATATAGATCCATTCCGATTTCGCCGACAGCCACAAACGAATGCGCATCGAGTTGTTCTCTGACATGTGCCAACTCCTCCTCGACGTTAAGACCCACATGAGTTGGGTGCAAACCCATCATGAGGTGAATGTGATCAGGATAATTGCGTTTTACTTCATGCATGATCGCAGTGGTTTTGGAGTCAATCGCAGGAAGAATTAGATGTGAAACCCCAGCTGCCAATGCACGGCCAATGGCTTCATCACGATCCTCATCAAAGGCATCTGCATAAATATGGGTATGAGTGTCTATCAACATCTGCGCAAAAGTAATAGATTTGGGGGCAATATATTATGAGTATGCGTACACTTTATCAATTGTTACGGTCAAAGGGTTACACAAGAGTTCGATTACAAACCCTCCCGACCAATCATTATGTGGTAGTCGCAACTTTGAATGGGGTCAATGGCAGATTTATTTTGGATACTGGCGCTTCAAGCACTTGTGTGTCAACTGAACTCGCAGTGCATTTCCATCTCAATGCCAAACCGAGTGAAGAAAAGGCCTCGAGTGCAAGTGCCAATGAATTGGACACGGAGGTGGCGCATCACAATACCTTAAAAATCGGTTCGTGGTCCTCCAAGCGCAGGTCCGTGGTTTTGTTTGATATGCAGGCAGTCAACCTGGCGCTTCAAAAAATCGATATCGAATCGGTGGATGGGATTATCGGCGCAGATATACTACAGTCAACCAAAGCCGTGATTGATTATCAAAATGATTGGTTGTATTTGAAGTAGTGATTAAAGTCCCAACGCCTTTTTGGCATTCCCATCCATCAACAAGCTGATCGGGTCTTCCAGTGCTTCTTTTACTGCCACCAAAAAGCCAACCGATTCTTTGCCGTCTATAATCCGGTGGTCATAAGACAAGGCGATATACATCATTGGTCGGATTTCGACCTTACCATCTACAGCTACAGGACGTTGTAAAATGTTATGCATTCCCAAAATACCTGATTGCGGTGGATTGATAATCGGCGTGGACAGCATGGAGCCAAACACCCCACCGTTCGAGATGGTAAAGGTACCGCCGGTCATCTCGTCTACAGTGATCTTGCCGTCTCTTGCGCGAACGGCCAATCGTTTGATTTCGTTTTCGACATCGCTAAAGCTCATGCCCTCGGCATTGCGAACTACGGGCACCATTAGTCCTTTTGGGCCAGACACCGCTACACTGATATCGCAATAGTCAAACAGAACCTGTTCATTGCCATCAATCATGGAGTTTACATCCGGAAATTGCTGTAAAGCACGAACCACGGCTTTGGTAAAAAAGCTCATAAAGCCCAAACTCACGCCATGCTTGTCTTGAAAGCTTTCTTTGTATTCCTTTCTCAAATCAAATATGGCTGACATATCGGCCTCGTTAAAGGTCGTGAGCATTGCTGTTTCATTTTTTGCAGCCACCAATCGCTCGGCAACTTTACGCCTAAGCAAAGACATCTTTTTACGTGTTACAGGACGCTCTCCTGTTGGCGTACCCATAGAGGGAACCGCATGAATCGCATCTTCTTTGGTAATGCGCCCATTTCGTCCAGTGCCCTGAACAGAAGCCACATCCATTCCTTTTTCGTCTAGGATTTTTTTAGCAGCTGGGGATGGGCTACCAGCAGCATAATTTTTAACCTCTTCTTTGGGAGCTGAAAAGACTTCCTTTTTCTCAACCGGAGCAGGGGCAGCGTCACCCGCTGGTCGTTCTGCTGCTGTATCGATCAAACAGACCACTGCACCTACAGCCACAGCATCACCGACCTCAGCTTGTAGAGTAATGATCCCACTAGCTTCAGCGGGAAGCTCCAAGGTGGCTTTGTCAGAATCGACCTCCGCAATGGTTTGGTCTTTTTCGACATAGTCTCCATCATGAACAAGCCAGTCTGCAATTTCAACATCGGTGATCGACTCCCCTGGTGAGGGGACTTTCATTTCAAGAATCATGTTTTTATAATTGTCTTTGTAAAGTTAACGCATATTATTTTTAGAACGATCAAACACATAGTCCAAGACTTGTTGGTGTCGTCTCTTAAATCGTGTTGCACTACCCGCCGCTGGTGTCCCATAGAACCGTCTGGAAGCCACGCGAAACTGCTGGGCAGCTGGTAAATGCAATAGCAAATGACTCCAAGCTCCCATATTGCGGGGTTCTTCTTGCGCCCAGACCACATCAGAAACGTGGGCATAATCTGCCAAAATATTTTCAATTTCGTTTTTTGGTAAAGGAAACAATTGTTCTAAACGGATGATGGCAACATCATCACGACCTTGTTTTTCACGCTCATCGATCAAGTCATAATAAAATTTACCTGTACAGAACACGAGAGTTTTGGTGTTTTTGACAGGGATCTCGTTTTCAAGAATGACCGGTTGAAAAGACCCTGTAGTAAATTCATCAACGGTGGAAACCACTTTGGGATGGCGCAGCAAACTTTTGGGTGTAAACACAACCAATGGTTTGCGGAAGTTGGGCTTGACTTGTCGGCGTAAAACGTGGAATAAGTTGGCTGGCGTGGTCACATCAACCACATACATATTGTCTTTGGCGCAGAGTTGTAAATAGCGTTCCATACGCGCAGAAGAGTGTTCGGCTCCCTGTCCTTCATAGCCATGCGGAAGTAAAAGGNCGAGTCCATTTTGGAGTTTCCACTTGTCTTCGGCTGAAGATAAGTACTGGTCAATCATAATTTGCGCACCATTGCTAAAGTCACCAAACTGCGCTTCCCAAATCGTAAGTGCTTTGGGTCGTGCTAGGGCATAGCCATAATCAAAGCCCATGACGCCATATTCAGATAAAAGTGAATTGTAAATCGAAAATTGACCTTGGTCTTCAGAAATTGAATTTAACAAAATTACCTCCTCTTCGGAATCCTCAACTTTGATAACTGCATGGCGATGTGAAAAGGTTCCGCGCTCAACGTCCTGACCAGAAACTCGAACATCATGGCCTTCGGCAAGCAAAGACCCATAGGCCAGCATCTCTCCCATCGCCCAATCCAAGGTTTTGGTTTCAAAAAACATCTTATACCGCTCACCAATCAAGCGTTGAATTTTGCGGATAAACGATTTGTCTTCTGGAAGTTTTGTAATCGCACTCCCTACTTTTTCCAAAATTCCAATGTCACAAGACGTGTCTATGCGACCTAACATCCCATCGACTTTCACACGCTGAAAGCCCTCCCACTCATCTTGCATAAATGGAGTTATGATGGTATTTTGCTCTTTGCGAGACACCTCAAGGTTTTCTTCCATACGCGCCTTATACTCCCTTTCCATTTGCTCGAGTTCGTGATGCGTAATCACACGTTCGGAAATGAGTTTTTCGGCATAGATGTCTCTCGGGTTTTTGTGATTAGCGATGGCCTTGTAGAGTTTCGGCTGGGTGAATCGCGGTTCGTCCCCCTCATTGTGTCCGTATTTTCTATAACCGAGCAAATCGATAAAGACATCTCTTTTAAAACGATTTCGGTAGGCTACCGCAAAGTGCATGGCGTGAACCACCGCCTCCACATCATCCGCATTGACATGCAAGACTGGTGATAAGGTGGCTTTTCCAACATCGGTACAATAGGTGCTAGAACGACCGTCGAGATAGTTGGTGGTAAAGCCAATTTGGTTGTTGACCACAATATGGATGGTACCACCAGTTTTATAGCCATCGAGCTGTGCCATTTGTATCACTTCATACACAACCCCTTGAGCAGCAATAGCTGCATCTCCATGAATAAGGATTGGCATCACTTTGTTTGGTTGTTCGGCATAAGTCCGATCTTGCTTGGCTCTGGCAATCCCCTCCACAACGGCATTGACTGCTTCGAGGTGAGATGGGTTGGGTGCAATATTGAGATTAACCCAAAGTCCCGAATCCGTCATCCGGTTGGAAGTCCAACCGAGGTGATATTTCACATCCCCATCAAAGACTTCTTCTTCATAATCTTTTCCGTCA
This sequence comes from Flavobacteriaceae bacterium, assembly GCA_002723075.1. GTDB lineage: Bacteria > Bacteroidota > Bacteroidia > Flavobacteriales > Flavobacteriaceae > UBA724. The sequence goes on from PBNJ01000007.1 coordinate 97,995, forward strand.
AACTCACTAAATATATCGGTTGCTGACTTTCCAAAAATGTTGGTCAGGGTATTGAGTCGGCCACGGTGTGCCATCCCAACCACAAATTGCTCTACCCCATCCAAAGCAGCCGTTTCGATAAGCGCGTCTAAAGCGGGGATTAGGGACTCTCCACCTTCGAGAGAAAATCGTTTTTGACCAACATATTTGGTGTGTAGGAATTGCTCAAAGGTAACTGCTTCATTGAGTTTCTTAAGGATTTGCTTTTTTTGGTCATTGTTAAAATTTGGATGGTTTCCATTTTTATTGATCCACTTCTGAATCCAATTGACACGCTCGGGATGACGTATATACATATACTCCATACCGATCGACTCACAATAGATGCGTTCGAGGTGAATGATAATATCAGCCAAGGTGGCTGCTCCGATCCCGATGATATCTCCTGCGCTAAACACGGTTTTCAAGTCATCTTGATCCAGGCCAAAATTTTTGATGTTTAAAGTTGGACTGTATTGGCGTCGTCTGCGAACGGGATTGGTTTTGGTGAACAGGTGGCCACTTCCTCGGTAGGCGTCTATGAGCTTAACAACGCGAAATTCTTTGAGAACATCTTCAGGGATTTCCACATCCGCTTGTTGCTCCATGCCAAAGTCAAATCCTTGAAAAAAGGCGCGCCAGCTGGGTTCTACGCTATCAGGGTTAATCAAATACTGATCATACAGTTCTGCAAAGTGAGCTGTATGCGCAGCATTCAAAAACGAATACTTATCCATCTTGGCAAGAGTTTGCTTGTCTGTATGACAAAGCTACACTATTTCAAGTAGATAGCACATATTGTTGTTGAGAAAAAAATAGATAAAATCCGTGCGAAAAAGTGTATTTTTGAATGTGTTTGGACTCGTTGATTGCAACAACTTTTACGCATCTTGTGAGCGGATTTTCCAGCCATCTTTAGAAGGGAAACCCATTGCTATTCTTTCTAACAATGACGGTTGTGTGATTGCGCGTAGCAATGAGGCCAAGGCCTTGGGCTTGCCCATGGGTGCACCTGCACATCAGTACAATTCGTTTTTTAATCANCACAANGTCAAGGTGTTTTCGTCAAATTATCCATTGTATGGNGATATGAGNCGGCGTGTNATGGANGTGCTCAAGCAATTCACGCCCTTAGTGGAAGTGTATAGTATTGATGAGGCCTTTTTGCAATTTGAGGGATTTGAGCATTACGATTTAGAAGAGTACGCACGGCAAATCCGAAAACGCGTACGCAAGTGGACGGGCATGCCCGTTAGCATCGGACTGGGTCCAAGTAAGGCACTGGCAAAAGTAGCCAATCGAGTGGCCAAAAAATTTGCAGATCGCACAGGAGGTATCTATGTGATCGACTCTGAAGAGAAACGCATCAAAGCATTGAAATGGTTGGCCATTGGCGACGTATGGGGCATTGGACATCGCCACAACAAACGGCTGGTGCTTCGCCAAGTACGTACTGCCTTTGACTTTACCCAACTCTCCGATGCTTGGGTGCGAAAAGAAATGAGCGTGGTGGGACTTCGTCTCAAACACGACTTGCTCGNAAAGTCTTCGATTCCGCTAGAAATGATTGCAGCTCCCAAAAAGGCCATTGCCACCACGCGTAGTTTTGAATCGCTGATCGATGATTACCAAGAACTGCGTGAACGCGTTTCGACCTTTGCGAATCTATGCGCCGAAAAGCTACGCCAACAAAATAGCAGGTGCCATGCGCTGGTTGTATTTGTGCGAAGCAATCCCTTTATGCCCGACTTGCCACAGTATCGCAATAGCACCATGATCAGTTTGCCGTTTGCTACCAACTCGAGCTTAACCCTGAGCAAAACGGCTCTCCACGGCCTTGACTTGATCTATAAATCCGGAATATCGTACAAAAAAGTGGGCGTGATGGTTACGGGGATTGTGCCAGAAGATGCCTATCAGATGACCTTGTTTACCTATGAAAACCCAAAGCACCAAGCCTTGATGCAACGCATCGATTACCTACACAAACGCTTTGGCCCACATAAAATAAAAATCGCAAATCAAGACTTGAACAGAACCTACAAGATGAAGCAAGCACATTTATCACCACGATACACAACCGATGTGCGTGATGTGATTCGTGTGCGCTAAACGTAAAAAGAATAGGTTTGGAAAAAGAAGGAGGGCTACATTTCTTCACCCCCGACACTTCGGGAAAAGGGGTGTGGTTAGCAGGAGAAGGTGTATCGGCGGGGTTTCCGTCGCCAGCCGATGATTTTAAGGAAACACGAATTAGCTTAGACAAGGTGGCTGTCAAAAACGAAGCTGCTACTTTTTATGCACGAGTTGCAGGGCAGTCGATGATCGGAGCTGGTCTAGACGACGGGGATTTGCTGGTCATTGACCGTAGCTTGGAGCCCCAAGACGGGAAGATTGCGGTTTGTCTGATTGACGGTGATTTCACAGTCAAACGACTCAAAGTCGAAAAGGACTGCGTGTGGCTTATGGCTGAAAACAAACGCTACAAACCGATTCAAGTCACAGAAGAAAACGAGTTGATGATTTGGGGTATAGTGACCCATGTACTTAAGGCGCTTTAACCACAATTCGCTTATTCACNACTGANTGNTNAAAGACAAATTGCAAAAAGTAGATTCCAGAAGTTGCAGGCATCTTGATTCGCTCGGCTGAACCAGGCAAACGATTCATTTGCTTGCCTTGGAGATTGTAAAGTGCAATGGAACTGGCATTGATATTTGGGGGGATATCGACATAACTGGTTTGAACTGGATTTGCAATAAACAATTCAAAGTCGGTTTGAAGAGTAGGGTTGGAAAGAGAGTTATTCCATGTTGCTTGCTGTTGGTCACCCCAAATATAATCGACAAGTTCTGGGTGATCAATAAATGGGTTTCTGTTACCCTGATAACTGTAAATGACATCGTTTCGATTGCGTTCAAAATCGTCAACAGGATCCAATTCGTGCCATTCCAGAAGAGTAGATCGAACCCCATGACGAGGGAGTTTGCTGGAGGTAGAAAGAATACTTTCAGTCATTTCTAAATCCTCTTCTCCACTATCTCCTTCGTAACGCAAATCCATATAAAATATTATTCGTGCAACATCCCCTTTGTCCTCATCGCGAGGTTCAAAAACAAGTGCTGAACTACTATATGAATTTCCGTAGGTCTGATTACAACTATTACTAGTACAATCATCAAAACTGTAATTTAATCTTGTTGAATTGACTTGAATATTACTGGCTCTTAAATTGTGAACATCTGTTCCTTCTCCTGTAGCAGTTCCAAAATCGCCTCTAGACTTAGCCCAGACGTGCTCACGGTTCCAACCACCACCTCCATTGTATTCTTGAGGGCCATTTACAGATTCTCTGGTGTAAATAAGAATCACATTATTTGAGTTTAGAGGATCTGTATCAGATTCTTGTAAAATATCCCAGGTATCAGTAGAGCTACTNGNNTACGGAAATTCGNTATGNTCNTCAATAATATTNTGNAAAGCNGANNTTAGGNCNTGNTCNGATTTATTTTCNGCAGANNTNTAATAACCATNNGGNANTTGAGCNTGCANNGAAATNNNNAAACTNAATNCNNNTAAANTNANANAAAAACTNNTCCTCAAAAACTATTGTTTTAAAAANAGTACNTCNTCNACAAAATAACCTCCNTCAAGAGAAGTNTCATTTCCAGAGCCAACATACTTAAAAGCAACATANAAGTTACCNGANTAACTCGANACNTCAACNAATCCNACNTCTTGAAATGCATACCATGAAACATCTTCACCAGGGATTGTGACATTAATTTTATCCCAGTTAGCAGCTAAAACATCACTGCCATCAAAATCAGTTGAGACAAATACTTCGAGAGTGTTGTTCACTTCATCATCAAGATGATGTTGAGCCAATTTAAAATTAATGTAAGCACTTGATGCTCCACTTAAATCAAAGGCAGGTGTTACAAGCCATCCAATATTTACATCATCACCAGTTCTAAATCCGCTAAATTCAACATATCCGTTACCGCCATAAAATTGCTCAGTCCATAATTCACCTCCCACTTCGGCATAGTTTATCCAACCTGCATAATCAAAATTTGAATTATCAACGACATTGTCAAACGTTTCCTCAAGTACCTTATCAAAATCATTTATATTTAATAGAGAACATGCTTCTCCTGTTAGGTTTACATCATCAATCGAGTTTAACATCAATACTAAATTGTCTCCATTATAAGTTTTACTAACAATTCCTGAAATCGTCCCAGTACCAGCGGGAAGAGGGTTTTGTTTAAAGTTTGCAAAAGCACTCGTTTCTAAAATAAATGATGTTTTTCCAAAACCTTCACAGGCTTCTAGATTGCGCTGAGTATCATAAGAATCATTTGGATCAACAAACGGCTTACCTACCTGACTAGAAACGACATTAACATCTGAAATTTCAACCATAATACCAATATGAGAATCTGAAATTTCTGAAAATTTTACTTTAAGCGGTGTAAGATCCGAAATGTTGGAGGAGCGTAATATGTTCTTCTTTACAATAGCTTCTCTAATATTAGAAATTCGATTCTGTCCAGCATCATACTCTCCAATTGAGACAACTCCATCACCTGTGCGATATTCTCCAATATAAAAGCCATTTAAACAGATGTAAATTTCACGTCCAATGTTAAACATGTTGTAAGAATCTGAAAAGTCAATCAATAAACGAACACCATCTGTGGGAGATGTAGGGTCATCTTGGATATAAATTTCTTTATAGAAATTACCTGTAGCGTCGGATGATGTAACATATCCTTTCACAACCAAATCAGAAGTAATTTCGACTGCTTCACCTGAAACACTAAGATTTTTTAATTGAGTTATTGAAATCATCTCTTTTGTCCCGCTTTCGACCTCAGACAAAATTGTATTTAGCATTTGGTTTTCCTCTGCGCCAAGGCTATAAGGAATATCGAAAATATCTTCTTGTTGGCATGAAACAACTAAAATAGATGCTATTATCAAATGAGTAAATCTGTTATAAAACTTCATAATTTTTATTTTAAAATCGTACATATACATTCAAAAAATAATTCGTTCCACGCCCATACCAGTACTTTGGTCCAAACTGCCTTATTGGATTAGAGAATTCTTGACGGAGTTCTCTGAAATTTGCATTCCTAGATTGTTCAAATCCTCCAGTCTTAAATTCCTCATCGAATAAATTATTTATGCTTAAGAAAAAGCCCAAAAAGTTTCGATTAATTCGCCAGGATTTTCCCAGCACAATATTGGATACTAAATAATCGCCAAATTCTTCTTGTTCTAGTAGTTCTCTTGCTAAATCTGGGTCATAATCGTTGAACGGTAACCCATCGCTATCTAATAAAAAGTTTTGGGTGCGATTGATTGGACTGGCGTCAACATAGGTGTTATTGAAAAAGTTGGTTGTAAATCCAAACCACCAGTAATTTTCTCTGTATTCAAATCCAAATGAATATGCTTCTTGCGGGCCATTAGCAATGCGCAAGTTTTTCATTTTTGAAGTACCAAAATCCAAATATCCAAAGTCATCTGAAGTTAAGTATACACTGGGGTCATTAGCATAAAGATGTCGCCCTATCGAAGCCGCTCCTTTTAAAGTTAGCGCCGGGAGAACGTTGGCTTCAAATCCAAACTCAACACCTTGGTATTCCTTATCAATGTTCTGAGAAATCTCTTGAACAAAAGATGAGGTATCTCCCCCGATTCCTTCGGCAAAAAAGAAAGAAATTTCACTAGCATTGGTAATTGCTGTATGATAAGCAGTGAGCCTTGCTGTGAGTTTTGGTGCTCGTAAAATATAGCTCACATCATATGCAGTGAGTTCTTCAAGCTCAAGATCACGACCTGCCAATTCGCCAACCACATAATGATTTTCTCTAGAATTGGCATAAGTGTTTCGCAAATGTGGTGCACGCTGCATCCATGCTACATTGGCATCAAACAAATGAATTCCACTGAGCTTATAAGTAAGTCCCGCTTTTCCGCTCAAAGCATCGAAGCTGAGTTTTTTCCCTTTGCCAAATGAATTGTCGGCATAGGCACCGTGTCGATACAGCCCTTCGCGTTGATATGATGTACTTTTAAAAGATCCTGCAGCATATCCATCAAATCGATTTAGTGAAAATTGAGCTTTTAGAAAGGCCTCCGTCTGCTGGACATCAAAAATATAATTGTACTTGAAGCGATCGCCTACCCCAGCGGTTCCGTCTGGGTCCTCTAGATTGTAAGCATAACCATCAAAAGAGTCGCGATTCAAATAGTATGAGGCTCCCATCATGTCCTGAATTTCAGCAAAATTTTCGGATTCAAGAGCTTGATGCGTTAAAGCAAAAACCACACTGACCTCATCAGATAAAAAGGATTTTAGAGATGTGTTAAAGGTCAATTGTGAATCGTCAGAACGATCCTCATACAATACATAGGCTGCAGGTAAATCACTGGCGGTAGTATTTATATTGGCATCGTAAATTCGATTCCAATTAATCTGACCATTGGTTAAGAGTTGCTCTTGAGCAAGGTATGCACCTCCATAATCGGGACCATCAGAGTCAGCAAGAAAATAACTGGGTAATTTTTGATAATAAGTAGGACTTGGATTTGAGCCTCCTGGATAATCAAATCGACTATTTCCAAGCTCACCAAATTGGTAAGCCACACTTGACTGTAATGTTGATGTGTTAGACAATTGAATTTCATGGTTTAACATAAAGATTGGCTCATCAAGTCTTTTGACTCGTGAGTTTCGCTGCTCCCCATTTTGATTGCCCCAGTATTCGTTATACTTAATTCCCATTAAGTCGTATACTTCTTGGGTATTGGGTGATGATTTTCCTCTACGATTTGGAGTTGCTATTAAAGTAAGGTTTATGCTTTGATTTTTTAATACCTTTTCAACAGAAAGCATGAATGATTGTGCATCATAGAAAGTCCCGTCAGAATAACCCGACTCTCCCCAACGATTAGAAACAGCTAAAGCATAAGCCCAGCCACTAGTATTTAGACCACTAGCATAGCTTACCAACAAACGATTGGCATAAGAACGGTTGGATGAAGAATAGGTCACTCGCCCACCACTGCGATATGAAGATGCTTTTGTGTTGATATTAGTAGAGCCAATAAGTCCTCCGAATCCATAATCAGAGGATTGTAATCCAGAATTGAATTCTTGGTTACGCATCAAGTCATTTAATCCTCCCCAGTTACTCCATTGAGGACGGCCGTTGTAAAACTTATTCATCGGCACGCCATTCATGCGAACAGAACCTAAATCAGAATCAAGACCTCTTACTCTAAAAAAAGACGAACTGAATTCGTAGGCAGCTGTTCGCAAAAATACATCACGAGATGATTGAAGCAATCCAGAAATATTGTCTGCAGCTTGGTCATCTTCGCTGAGCTCATCATCACTAAGTGTAATTAAACTCATCGATTCAGAAAATTGATCTAGTTCATCAACTTCAGTAGACAACAAGGCAATCGTTATAACATCCCCTGGGGAAACCTCGGAAATATATGTTTGATACGAATCAGCTGAAACAGTAACTAGTGCCGCAGAAGAAATCTCCAATACAAAACTTCCGTTTTCGTCGGATTGAGTTTGTATCGCAAGTTCTGGAGCTTGAACAAGTGCATTATGAACCGGCTTACCATCCTGATTGACAATCAAACCAGAAACATTATTTTGAGCAAATCCAATGCCCAACGAGAGAAAAAACAAAATAAAAATGCGCACAAAAATGATTTTTAATTTGTTAGCAATTTAAATTTATTTTGGTTAAAATTGAATAATATTTATGAAAAAAACATTAACAATTATTCTGCTCTTTTTTGCGATTAACCAAATATGGTCGCAAAAGCAAACTTATGCCATTGAAACAATTGCATTTTACAATGTTGAAAACCTTTTTGATCATTACAACGATCCAAATACTCGAGATGACGATCGCACACCTGAAGGGCGTGATCGTTGGACAGAAGATATTTTTGAAAAAAAACTAACTAACACCGCAATTGTAATTGCTGACGTGGCACGTGAAATTACAGGCGGTCCTCCTGCGGTCATTGGTCTTTCCGAAGTTGAAAATCGTTATGTGGTTGAAAGACTTATTGAAACCCCCGAACTCAAAAAATATAATTATGGGATTGCACATTTTGAATCCCCTGACGAGAGAGGTATTGACGTCTGCTTATTGTACCGAAAAAATAAGTTTACCCTTTTACGAGCCAAGACACATTTCCTTTCACTCTTTGATTCTGATGGAGATAGAGACTTTACAAGGGACCAGTTAGTTGTGTCGGGACTACTTGACAAAGAGTTAATTTATTTAATTGTACATCATTGGCCTTCACGAAGCGGTGGTCAAGCGACAAGCGAGCCAAAGCGTATTGCAGCTGGTGAACTAAATCGACAAACTGTAGATTCTATTCGTGCCATAAATCCAAATGCCAAAATTATCAATATGGGTGATTTTAATGACGACCCCGTTAACAAAAGTGTTCAAGATATTTTGGGTGCTGTAGGGGATCGTGATGAAGTAAACGAAAACAGTATTTTTTACAATCCTATGATGTCTTTTTATAAAAGAGGAATTGGCACAAGTTGCTATCGCGACAAATGGAATGTACTAGACCAAGTCCATGTAAGTCCTAGCCTTCTAGAAGAAAGTGATGTTAGCTGGTATTTTTGGAAAGCAGGAATATATAATCCGAGTTATCTTTACAATAAAAAAGGGCGTTATAAAGGCTATCCATTTCGAAGTTTTGCAGGTGGCAAATTTACTGGTGGTTATAGTGATCACTTCCCGGTGTATACATTGTTAATTAAGAAACAATAATTTTAATTTAATTTAATTCCAACTTATTTGTTTTTTTTTTAGTTTAACTGAAATTTTTTTTATGAAACATTTATACATTTTATTATTTACGGCATTGAGTGTTGGGCTTTCTAATGGCCAGGAAGTTATGGTTAACGGAGGTTTCGAAAGTTGGGATGATGCTTCTACTCCAACTGGATACTCAAAAGCTGAAAACACTGCTCAGGAGTCGACGGAAGTTTATTCTGGGACATACTCAGCAAAACATACAGGTGGAACAAAAGACATCGCGCAGACTGTTACAATTGATGGTGGTCAGACATACACAATTTCCTTATGGTATAAGGTAGAAGCTGGCACAGGAGACGGTTCGGATGCCAGAATTTGGAGTAATTGGAAAGCTGGTGGATCGAATCTTAGTGATGATGCTGCATCATTGAAGGGTCCAAATAATTCATATCTTGATAATAACAATAATGCCTGGACAAATTACTCAGTAACTTTAACTGCTCCTGCAACAGCAGATGCATTATATTTTGAGGTTAGAACATACTCTGGCGCAGTTGTTTACTGGGATGACTTTTCGGTTGTTAAAGAAGCTGTTGCAAATCCTTCACTTGCAATTAGTTCTCCCTCTGATGATGCTTTTATTGCAGGAACTGATGTTGACATAGCTATTGCTGTTCAAAACTTTGATGTTGATGCAGTTGGTTCTGGAGACGGTCACATTCACTATTCATTAGATGGAGGCTCAACTGTTATGAAATATGATACAAACCCGATTTCACTTACAAATCTTTCATATGGTGAGCATACTTTAACTGCTGAACTTGTAGATGGAAATCATGCTTCGCTTGACCCAGCTGTCACAACATCAGTAACATTTACTACATACAAGCAACAAACTCTTCCATTCGTAGAGGAATTTGATTACCCAGACGGAGAATTATCATCTGCTGATAATTGGACTGTTTTTAGCGGAACTGGGTATGACATAGGAGTTGTTTCTGGTAAAGCTGAAGTAAAACATGCTGCTGGAAGTGGCAAGGATTTATTTGTGTCTCTTCCTAATGTTAATGGATCTATATATTATTCTTTTGATTTAGCAGTTATTGACCCTGGTACAGGACCTATTGGGGGTGGGGACTATGAATATTTTGCTATTTTGAAAGACGATGAGTATAATTATCGTGCCAGAATTGATGTAGTTGCGCCAACCGCCACAGGGGACTTTACTCTAGGTCTATCTACAAAAAATAGTTCTGCTGATTTAAATTGGACAAGTGATTTAACTTATGGTCAATCTTACAGAGTTACTGTTATGTACGATCAAGATTCTAACATAGCAAAATTGTGGGTTGATGCATCTACTGAGTCTGATACTTCCATCACCGGAACAGATGAAAATGACCCAGGAACATCGATTACTCAATTTGCTTTAAGACAGTCTACATCAAGTGTGAATGAAACAATACAAATTGATAATTTGAAAATTGGAGAAACCTTTGATTCAACCACTCTTTCTGACAGACTTGAAGAATCAAGTAGTAATTTTAGACTTTATCCAAACCCTGTTTCTGGAAATGTAGTCAATATTATTTCAAATAATATTGATGTTTTTGAAGTCGATGTATTTAGTCTTTCCGGAAAACTGATTATTAGTAATATTTCTAATGACGGGCAGATTAATATTTCAAATTTAAAGTCCGGAGTTTATTTAATTAATATTGAATCATCCTACGGAAATACTACTAAAAAATTGATAGTAAATTAAAGATAATCTAGTACTTAAAAACCGCCCAAATGGGCGGTTTTTTTATGAGCTTTGGTGTTATTCTGAAAATGTAAAGTCTCCTTTAGCCTGATACCATGCCTTTAGCTTACCTTCAACAATATGATACCACTCAATATAAGTAGCATCTGCTGATTCAAATTGTGCGTTTACCCACTGCCCATCTTGATTGTCTGCTGCAGGGTCAACTGATCCTTTAGGGTGAACAGAAAAAGCATAGACAGTCCTCCAGCCC
>PBNJ01000008.1 GCA_002723075.1 Flavobacteriaceae bacterium
ATTTGCACCGGGTAAGTTCTACACAACCAGCTCCTGCCAAATCCCCCAGGGTGGGAACGCAGCAAGGGTAGGCGGTTGTAGCGGTGTGATGTAGGTCGCTTACCCTTTTTTATCATATTCAATGCAAATTGTACTCATTACAGGTGGATCTTCAGGAATCGGAAAGGCAACAGGTGAGCTGCTACAATCCAACGGCTATGCCGTTATTGGAACCAGCCGTTCTCCGGACTACTATACAGATCATCCTTTTCCTTTGATTCAAATGGACTTGCATGATGCCACATCTATACAAAAAGCAGTTGAAACCGTGGTTACTAAATACGGTTCCATAGACGTACTTGTCAACAATGCAGGAAAAGGTATAGCCGGGCCCATCGAAGAAACCCCACTAGAAGAAATCCGTAGTGTTTTTGAAACAAACCTAGTCGGTGCGACAGCTGTGATCCAATCTGTAATCCCTACAATGAGGACAAAAAATGAAGGAAAAATTATCAATATTACTTCCATAGCTGGTTATTCTGGTTTGCCCTTTCGAGCTGCGTATTCAGCAACGAAAAGTGCACTGCATATGCTAACAGAAAGCCTTCGCCTTGAGCTTAAGCCAACCAACATCCAGTGTTGCACACTTGCGCCTGGAGACGTGGCAACCAATATTTCCCAAGGCAGATATCATGTACCTGTTAAGAAAAACTCTCCCTATTATGCCATTTACGGAGCTGCTAGAAAAGATATGGATGCACATGTGGATGATGGTGTTTCAGCAAAAACTGTTGCGATCTCTATCAATCGTCTTATCCAAAAAAATAAACTCAAACCCCACTATACTGTCGGGCCCTTTTTACAGCGCTTTTCTATATATTTAAAATCTTATTTGCCAGCAAAAATCTATGAGTTTATTCTCAGTAAATTTTATAAAATCTAATCAACAAACAATATGAAGTTTTTTATCGATACTGCTAATCTCGAACAAATCAAAGAAGCCCAAGCGTTAGGTATTTTGGATGGGGTCACTACCAACCCGTCACTAATGGCTAAAGAGGGCATTACTGGACAAGACAATATTTTAAAACATTATGTTGACATCTGTTCTGCGGTGACAGGAGATGTTTCGGCAGAGGTCATTGCAACAGACTACGATGGGATTGTTCAAGAAGGCGAAGCTTTAGCTGCCTTACATCCTCAAATTGTTGTTAAGGTTCCTGTTCTAAAAGACGGCATAAAAGCCATTCGGTATTTTTCTGATAATGGGATTAAAACCAATTGCACCTTGGTGTTTTCTTCTGGACAAGCCCTTTTAGCTGCTAAAGCAGGTGCAACTTATGTCTCACCTTTTATTGGACGTTTGGATGATATTTCAGCAGATGGCTTAAATCTTATTGATGAAATTCGCTTGATATATGAGAACTACAATTTTAAAACACAAATCTTGGCTGCCTCTGTCCGTCATACGATGCATGTGATTGAGTGTGCTAAAATTGGAGCAGACGTGATGACAGGACCATTGAGTTCGATTGTCGGTTTACTAAAACATCCATTAACTGAAAGTGGTTTGGCACAATTCTTAGCAGATCACAAAAAAGGAAACTAAATCATTTCCACGTATTGGTAAAGCTGGGGTTTTATGTACTTTTGCCACTTTAGTTTTTCAATATGCTTTCAGTTTCAAACCTATCGATTCAATTTGGTAAGCGCATCCTATTTGACGAGGTCAATGTGACCTTTACTACGGGGAATTGTTATGGAATTATCGGTGCCAATGGTGCTGGTAAATCAACATTCCTAAAAGTACTCAGTGGCCAACTTGATCCCAACGCTGGCCATGTTCACCTCGAGCCAGGTAAGCGTATGTCTGTTCTGGAGCAAAACCATTTTGCTTACGACGAACATCAAGTACTGCAGAGCGTGATCATGGGAAATAAACCCCTTTATGCGATCAAAAAAGAAATGGATGACTTGTATGCCAATCCAGATTTTTCAGATGCTGACAGTGAAAGAGTAGGGGAGTTACAAATCAAATTTGAGGAAATGGACGGGTGGAATGCTGATAGCGATGCTGCCGCACTTCTTTCCAATCTCGGAATTTCCGAAGACCTTCACTACACCTTGATGGGTGATCTCGACGGAAAGCAAAGAGTACGAGTTCTCCTTGCTCAATCCCTTTTCGGAAACCCAGACGTTTTGATAATGGACGAGCCCACCAATGATTTGGACTATGAAACCATTCAATGGTTGGAAGAGTTTTTAGCCAACTATGACCATACGGTCATTGTGGTCTCTCACGATCGTCACTTTTTAGATTCTGTCTGTACTCATATTTCAGATATTGATTTTGGAAAAATCAATCATTACAGTGGAAATTATACCTTTTGGTATGAATCTAGCCAATTGGCTGCACGACAACGTGCTCAGCAAAACAAAAAGGCGGAAGAGAAAAAGAAAGAACTCGAAACTTTTATCGCACGCTTTAGCGCGAATGTTGCCAAGTCTAAACAAGCAACTTCTCGCAAAAAGATGATTGATAAGCTAAATATTGAAGAAATCAAGCCATCATCTAGGCGGTACCCCGCAATTATTTTCGAACAAGACCGAGAGGCGGGAGATCAGATTTTAAATATCAATAACTTGTGCGTTAATCAAGATAACGTTCCTTTGTTTGATCAAATTGATCTCAATTTGGCAAAAGGGGATAAGGTCATTGTCTTTTCGAAAGATGCAAGAGCGACGACTGCTTTTTACGAAGCTATCAGCGGAAATCAGCCAACGGTAAGTGGGTCTGTCGATTGGGGTATTACTACCTCACAGTCGTATCTGCCCCTAGACAACAGTTCGTTCTTCGAAAACCCACTATCACTTGTCGATTGGTTGCGACAATATGCACAAACAGAAGAAGAACGTGAGGAGGTCTTTTTAAGAGGCTTTTTAGGAAAAATGTTGTTTAGTGGAGAAGAAGCCCTTAAAATGTCAAATGTACTCTCTGGTGGAGAGAAAGTGCGTTGTATGCTGTCTCGTATGATGATGCAACGTGCTAATGTCGTTTTACTCGATGAACCGACCAATCACCTCGACTTGGAATCCATTACGGCAATCAATAACTCCCTAGTTAAGTTTAAAGGGACGGTACTGCTCACAACACATGATCACGCTTTTGCACAATCTGTTGGAAATCGCATCGTTGAACTCACACCGAAGGGTGTCATTGATCGACACATGTCTTTTGACGAGTATATGTCAGATATAAAAATTAAAGCTTTACGAGAGAAAATGTATGACTAAAAGATGGTTTTCGCTTTGTCGTGCTCATCTCGATGAACCAAAACCTGTACTTCGTCCGCTAACGCAGGAATCGCAAACCCTGAGCGCGCAGCTGAAGATTGTTGATCAAGTAGAATGCCAATAATACCAATTTCTTCTAAATCAAAAAGGACTCGTCTTGCTTCAATGTTGCTACCGCGAAACAAAACGATGTAATCCTCTGCCATTGGTTAGTTGTAATAAGTGCTATCCCAAATTGCTCGACTAAAGTTTTTACCGGCAGCAAAAGCGTAGTAAATAACAATAGCTGCAATGGACTTGAACATAAACAAGAAAATCAATATAAAATCAGACCAATTTGGTTCAGCACTAAAGAGGGTTAGAGGCATAAATGAGGTCAAAACCAAACTTAGCAATAATATAGATAAGATGCTGGTAACAATGTTTTTAAAAGGCCACATCAACAACAATCGAAAAGGGTGAAGATCATTGCCCCATTTGTGAATCAAATAGTAGTACTGGTTTCCGATTGGAACAAATAACAACGGGTCATCCGCATTTTTGAGTTTGAATAACTTGGAAGGAGCAACTATTTTCAAGTTTTGTAATTCCGTGTTGTGCGCTTGCTCTAATGCTTGTATACATTCAATGGCTTCAACAGGGATATCACCCTTGAAATGATCTAGGTCTAAAAAGCGCAAACGGTAATCGATGCACGTTTTTTTTATTGTATCTCGATGAAAGATTCGCTTGGTTTCAAATTGTTCAAAGTCGAATTGATTCTGGTTAGGATGTAAAGATTCTTTACATGTTGATAATGAAGGAACAGGTTCTTGAGATTGAAGAAGGACTTTGTGAAGGTCTATAGCAGGAAACATTTTTTCTTTTTTAGCATTTCAAAGATACACAAAAGCAAAAAGAAACCCAAAAGACGAAAACGGATTGCTAACGCAATTCCGCACCAAATTCATCCTGAATCCGTTCAAAAATCTTCTTTACAACTTTATCCACCTGCTTGTCTGTTAGTGTTTTGCGATGATCATTTAAAGTAAAACTTAAACCATAAGACTTTTTACCTTCCGGAATGCCTTTACCTTCATATACATCAAAAAGTTGAATTGAAGTCAACAACTTTTTTTCGGTTTCTTGTACAGCTTTTTGAAGGGATTCAAAAGAGACATCGCGATTGACCAGAAGGGCTAGATCACGGTTTACAGAAGGAAACTTAGAAATCTCTTGAATATGCTTTGCGGTATTTGGCCTGAGTGCTTCATAGGCTTCAATATCGATTTCAGCAACAAATATCTCATTCTCAATACCTAAACCCTCAAATGCTGTATTGTCTAGCTTACCTATCGATCCGAATACACTTTGCCCACTTTGAAGAGACATTCCTTCGCTAAAATACTTTTGATTCTCCACTGTGTTTTCCGAGTAAACAATTCCCGCTCGTTTACAAATGGCTTCGATGATTCCTTTTAAATAAAAGAAATCATTGGATTGTCCATTGCTTCGCCAGTGATTTGGGTGTTGCATTCCAGTAACGCCGATAACCAGCTGTTTTCTTTCGATGTAATCGGAGCCATTTTTTTGATATACGTTTCCAATTTCAAAAAACTGACAATTGTTATTTTTCCGATTGAGGTTGTACTGTATGGCTTCAACTAAGCCACCAAATAGGGATGTACGCATCGCTGAGAGCTCTTGACTCAACGGATTGACAATTGAAATGGCTTTGTCGTTCTCATTTTCTTGCAATTTGGTCAGGGAGTTGTTGTATATTTCAAAAAAACCAAGATTTGCAAGCTGTTGACTGAGTGATCTTTCCGCAAAGTTGGATGGTTTTTCACCATTTGGCATCGAAGTGATCAATCGATCTGAAAAATCAATGCGATTGTACCCATATACCCGCAAGATTTCTTCAACAACATCTGCTGGCCGAGTTACATCTACCCGATAACTTGGGATTGACAGTCCGAGCGTGGTTTCGGAAACATTGTTGATTTTGATATCTAAGGAAGTTAGGATCGACTTAATTTCTTCTCTGGGAATCTCTTGTCCGATCAATTTGTTGATGTAATCAAATTGAATCGTCAGTTGTTGTTGTTTAACCTTGTTGGGATAATCATCAGAAATTTCACTTGTAATTTTACCACCTGCAACTTCCATAATGAGCAATGCAGCACGTTTGAGCGCATAATCACAGAGTTGGATATCAACTCCACGTTCAAAACGAAAGGAGGCGTCTGTGCTCAGCCCATGACGCTTGGCAGTTTTTCGAATTCGAACAGGGTCAAAATATGCACTTTCTAAAAACACTTCATTTGTTTTTTCTGTAATTCCTGAGTCAATCCCACCAAAAACACCTGCGATACACATGGGCTTATCGCCATCACAAATCATAAGATCTTCCTCGTGAAGTTTTCGTTCAACGCCATCAAGAGTTGTAAACAGGGTTCCTTTTGGTAAAGTTTTAACTTTAACAGTATTGGAAGAAATTTCTTTCGCATCAAAGGCATGTAAAGGTTGTCCGATTTCGTGCAGGACGTAATTTGTCGCATCAACGATATTGTTGATCGGACTGAGTCCAATTGCTTTGAGTTTGTTTTGAATATGGGCTGATGATGGACCTACACTGACCCCCGAAATTCGGACACCACAGTAGCGAGGTGCTGCTTTGGCATCAAGAACATCAACCCGTATGGGTTTGAGAGATTGATGGATATGAAAATCATTTACACTTGGGGTGACGAGTTTGATTTGTATGCCTTGTTGCAACCAACCGGCTTTTAAATCACGGGCAACACCCATATGACTCATCGCATCTGCGCGGTTGGGGGTTAGACCAATTTCGAACACTTGATCACTTTCGGGCGAAAACACTTCATGAGCAGCAGTTCCCGGTTTCCATTTATTTTCTAAAACGATGATGCCATCATGACTTTGACCAACACCAATCTCGTCTTCAGCGCAAATCATACCCATACTCATTTGGTCACGGATTTTCGCTTTTTTGATTTTAAATGGTTCGCCTTGAATAGGGTAAATTGTACTTCCTACTGTTGCAACGATAACGGTTTGTCCTTTATCAACATTTGGTGCTCCACATACAATTGACAGTGGCTCATCCTTACCAACATCAACACTCGTGACTTTAAGTTTATCCGCATTGGGATGCTTTTCGCAAGTGAGTACTTTGCCAACCACCATACCATCTAACATACCTGGTATGGATTCAAAATCATGAATCCCTTCAACTTCCAAGCCCAAATCTGTCAACAGACCACTTATTTGCGTTGAATGCCAATCTGTGTCGACAAATTGCCTTAACCAGTTTAATGATATTTTCATTCGTAAATCCTAGTGCGGTAAAGATACAACGAAGATTTTTTTTAGCGCTATTTTTTTATGAGATGTATTTCCAAATTCCTCTACCAGATTGAAGCATTTGTAAGGTATCAGAGATTGATTTGTTTTCCACTTTTGCCAGAGTTGGGTCGTCTTCTAGTAAATCAATGGCTACATTTCGTACCTGAAGAATAACCTGTGCATCACGACTTAGGCTTGCGATGCGCATTTGTAGAATTCCGCTTTGCTGTGTACCCATTAGATCTCCTGGACCTCTAAGCTTTAAATCTACTTCTGCGAGTTCAAAGCCATCTTGCGTTCGAACCATGGCTTGTATTCGTGTTTTGGCCTCGTTGGACAATTTGTTGCCCGTCATCAAAATACAATAGCTCTTATCAGCTCCACGCCCTATGCGTCCCCGTAATTGATGAAGCTGCGACAGTCCAAATCTCTCTGCACTTTCGATGACCATTACACTAGCGTTGGGAATATTCACACCAACTTCAATCACTGTGGTAGCCACCATAATTTGTGTCTTCCCATTTGAAAAGCGTTCCATTTCAAGTGCTTTGTCTTCAGATTTCATTCGCCCATGAACTATACTAACTTGGTACTTTGGTTTTGGAAAATCACGTGATATGCTTTCAAATCCATCCATTAAGTCTTTATAATCCATCGACGATGATTCCTCAATCAATGGATAGACTACATACACCTGTCGTCCTTTTTCAATTTCACTCTTCATAAACTGGTTGACCGCCAATCGATTTTTGTCTGTGCGCTGAGCAGTTGTGATCGGTTTTCTTCCTGGGGGCAGTTCGTCAATAATTGAGCTTTCTAAATCTCCATACAACGTCATTGCCAAGGTACGAGGGATGGGTGTGGCCGTCATGACCAAAATATGGGGTGGAATTAAATTTTTCTTCCATAGCTTAGCTCTTTGTGCAACACCAAATTTGTGTTGTTCGTCAATGATTGCAAATCCCAAATTTTGGAAATGAACGTTGGGTTCAAGTACTGCATGCGTACCCACAAGAAGCTGTAATTCACCAGATTGCAGTTTTGCATGTATATCCTTTCTCTCAGAAGTTTTGGTAGAGCCAGTAAGTAATTTAATGGACAAGTTCAATGGGGCGGAAAGCTGCGACAAAGTTTGATAATGTTGTTGCGCAAGGATTTCAGTTGGTGCAACTATAGTCACCTGCGTTTGATTATCTAAGGCAATAAGTGCACTTAAAAAAGCTACTATGGTTTTTCCAGAGCCAACATCTCCTTGCAATAGTCGATTCATTTGCGCACCGCTAGCAAAATCAGATCGAATCTCTTTGATTACTCTTTTTTGAGCATCTGTCAAGGAAAAGGGCAAGTGATTGCTGTAAAAACTATTGAAAAAATCACCAACCTTGTCAAATAAATGTCCTTTGAACTGTTTTCGTTGTTCCAATTTTTTCTGCAATAGTTGAAGCTGTATAAAAAATAATTCCTCAAATCGAAGGCGCTTTTGTGCTTTTTCTAGCTGTTGCAAATCTTTTGGAAAATGAATAGCACTCAGTGCTTCGGTGGCTCCAATTAGTCCATGGTCACTTCGAATCTTGTCAGAAAGGGTTTCCCGTACGCCCAAACGCAATTCATCAAAAAGATGCTGCATAATTTGACGAATCGTACGATTGCTAATGCTTCTATTGACCAGCTTTTCTGTAGATGGATATACTGGCTGGAAAACTGATGATTTTTTTGTTGCCTCTGGTGTTTGTTTCTCTAGCTCTGGGTGAGCAATGGAGCATCGAGATCCATACCACAACAAGCGACCAAAAGCAATATAGTCGATGTTTGTTTGGAGCTGTTTTTGAATCCATTGATATCCCCGAAACCAAACAAGTTCAATTTCTCCAGTTGAATCTTGAAAGTTAGCAACGAGACGCTTTCCCTTGGCGTGATTAATTAAGCGGATATTGTTGATTTTCCCGACAATCTGCACGTCAGCTTGCACTTTTGGTAGCTCGGCGATGCTGTAAAATCGAGTACGATCTACATATCGGTTTGGGAAGTGATACAGTAAGTCTTTGCAGGTGTCAATCCCCAATTCATTGCGTAGTAAAGTGCCGCGATTTGGACCGACTCCTTTTAGATATTCAATGGGTTTTTCTAACAACGCTGCTGCCATTTAACGAAGATAAATTTTTTCAAGAGAATTGTTGATAAAGTCTACTTATGTTCTGGTATAGCGACTGGATTTTTTCTTTTTTACACGTAATTTAGTGGCTGTGGAAGATTACCTATCTCAACTCAATGATGCGCAACAACAACCCACAACCCATGTGGACGGACCACTAATGGTCATTGCTGGTGCTGGATCTGGAAAAACAAGAGTGTTGACTTATCGGATTGCGTATTTAATGCAACAAGGGATAGACGCGTTTTCCATACTGGCTTTAACCTTTACCAACAAGGCAGCTCGAGAAATGAAAACTCGAATTGCTGAGATTGTTGGCGAAAGTGAGTCCAAAAATCTGTGGATGGGAACCTTTCACTCGGTTTTTGCACGAATCCTGCGGGCAGAAGCAGACCGATTGGGTTACCCCTCTAGCTTTACAATTTATGACAGCCAGGACTCAGAACGCCTTGTCAAGTCGATAATCAAGGAGATGAATCTGGATACAGACATTTACAAGCCTAAGCAAATTCGAAATCGGATTTCATCCTTTAAAAACAGTTTGATTACGGTTCGTGCCTATCACAACAATCCCGAATTGGTTGAAACAGACAGAGAAGCCAGACGCTCAGCGATGGGAAATATCTATAGAAATTATGTCGAACGTTGCTTCAAAGCAGGAGCGATGGATTTTGATGATTTATTGCTCAAGACCAATGAGCTTCTCAATCGTTTCCCTGATGTGCTGGCGAAATATCAAGATCGATTTCGGTATATTTTAGTTGATGAGTACCAAGATACCAATCATTCTCAATATTTGATTGTAAGGGCTTTAGCAGATAAGTTTCAAAACTTATGTGTGGTTGGTGACGATGCGCAGAGCATCTATGCGTTTCGTGGTGCTAATATTGAAAACATATTGAATTTTCAAAAAGATTATCCCGATGCAAAAACTTACAGACTTGAGCAAAATTATAGGTCAACTGAATGTATAGTAGAAGCAGCAAACAGTGTGATTAATCACAACCAAAACAAACTGGATAAAACCGTTTGGACTGCTAACGAAAAGGGTGAAAAAATCGTGATCCATCGCAGTCCATCAGATGGCGATGAGGGTCGATATGTGGCACAATCCATTTTTGAGCAAGCCATGAACTTGCAACTGTCTTATACTTCGTTTGCCATTCTGTATCGAACCAATGCACAATCTAGAGCGATGGAAGATGCGTTGCGAAAGCGAAATATTCCATACCGAGTGTATGGTGGGCTATCGTTCTATCAGCGGAAAGAAATCAAAGATATGCTTGCTTATCTTCGTTTGATTGTCAATCCGAAAGATGAAGAAAGCTTACGTCGAGTAATCAATTATCCCACACGCGGAATTGGGCAGACTACAATGAATAAGCTGGTTGTAGCCGCACAAGAACACAATCTTTCTTTGTTTGAAGTTGCTGATCAAGCCAATCATTTGCCTCTGCAAATTCATGCTGGTGCAAAAACAAAATTAGTCAATTTTGCAACTTTGATTAAAAGCTTTCAGGTAGCAAATGCCAATCAAACTGCTTTTGAAACGGCTGACATGGTTGCTAAAAAAACAGGACTGGTTCAAGAACTCAAAAAAGAAGGGACTCCTGAAGCTATTAATCGAGTTGAAAATATTGAGGAATTACTGAACGGAATTCGTGATTTTGTAGATGGTCAGCGCGAAATTGTTGATGCGAAGGGGTCGTTGGTTGAGTTTCTTGCGGATGTTGCTTTGGCAACGGATTTTGATAATGAGATTACTGATGAAAATTCAGTATCTCTAATGACTGTTCATTTAGCGAAAGGATTGGAATTTCCGCATGTCTTTATTGTTGGAATGGAAGATGACCTATTTCCTTCAGCGATGAATATGAATTCCCGATCCGAATTGGAAGAAGAGCGTAGATTGTTTTATGTGGCACTCACACGCGCTAAAAAACTAGCGACTCTGACTTATACCCAGTGTAGGTATCGCTGGGGCAAGCTCAATGATGCTGAACCAAGTCGATTTTTATCCGAGATTGACCATTCATATGTGGACAATCGTGTAGTTGAATCAAATTATGAATTCAAGCCCTTGGTTGACCCTTCCATATTTGGGGATGATCATTCAAAAATTCGCTTTAAAAAGCCACCTACAAAATCAACACCTAAACGCGTGCCCAAAAACCTCAAGCCAGTTTCTGCTTCAACTCATTCTTCTCTTATCGAGCTCGAGGGATTGGAAGTAGGGGCGAGGGTAAGTCACAACCGTTTTGGTGCAGGTACAATTGTTTCCATAGAGGGAGATGGTGGAGATGCAAAAGCATTGATTGATTTTGATGGGAATGGAAGAAAGAATTTACTTTTACGATTTGCAAAACTCGATATCTTATAGAATATGCGATTGTCATTTTTTGGACATAACGAGAAAGTGATTCAAAAGACGATTGATATACTCAATTCTGGGGGTCTTATTATCTATCCCACCGACACCGTATATGCACTTGGGTGTGCATGCCACAATACCAAAGCCATTGAAAAGCTGGCAATAATCAAACATGCAAAAAAGAAAAAGCCCCCTGTTAGTTTGGTTTGCGCATCCATTTCACAAGCAGCAGACTATACGGGTCAAATGGACAATACAAGCTTTCGATTGCTTAAAACGTATCTCCCGGGTCCATATACCTTTATTTTACCTGTAAAGAAAAAACTCCCAAAGGCATTAGGGAAGCGTCAGTCTATCGGAATTCGTGTGCCTAGACACCTAGGAATATGTGCTTTGATAAACGCTTTAGGACAGCCACTGGCATCAGCATCACTCCATCATGATGATGTGATCAGAGATTATACCACAGATCCTGATGAAATCGAACAACAATGGGGTTCTGTAATCGATTTGTTCCTCGATAGTGGTTTTGGCGGAAACGGGCCGTCAACAGTTGTTGATTTATGTGAGTCTTCTCCAAAAATTATTCGCCAAGGAATAGGGAATTTTTAATAAAAAAAACGCAACCCTAGGGTTGCGTTTAGAAATTCAATAATAAGACAGCTACTATTCTTTAGTTGCAGCCATTGCCTCATCTAAAAGACTATAGAACTGATCCAATTTTGGAAGCAATACAATACGAATACGTCTGTTGTTTGCACGTCCTGAAGCAGTTTCGTTATCATCGACAGGGATATATGAGCTACGACCAGCAGCGATCATACGTTCAGGAGCAACGCCAAATTCTTTTTGAAGCACGCGAACGATTGAAGTAGCGCGATTCACACTCAAATCCCAATTATCCTCAAACAGGTCATTGCTGATTGGGCGATCATCTGTGTGCCCTTCAACCATAAACTCAAATTCTGGCTTATCGTTGATGATTTTGGCAACTTTACCAAGGACTTCCTTCGCACGAGCAGTGATTTTATTACTTCCGGTGTTGAAGACCATTTTATCAGAAATCGAAATGAAAACAACACCTTTCTCAACATTGATTTCAATATCACTATCATTGATGTCGACAAGCGAACTTTTTAATGCAGTTACAAGGGCTAGAGTTACAGAGTCTCTGCGAGTTACTGCATCTTGCATTCTGCGGATTGTCAGATCTTTTTCTTTCAATGACTCAAGCGAACGTTCAAGGTTATCAGCACCTTTTTTGGTTAAAGTTGTTAGATTGCCCATGTTATTTATGAGATCTTGGTTGTTCTCGATGAGGAACTGGTTTTGCTTACGAAGCTCAGCAATAGAAGCATCTGTTGCTGCTTTCTCATCTAAGCAAGCATTGAGTTTAACAGTTGCAGAATTCAGTAATTCTTGAGTTTCTTTTTGTTGAGTTTCAAGAGCAGCATATTTCTTTTGGGGTACACACGAGGTGAACAAAATTGGGAATGCTACAAGTAAAACGATTATTTTTTTCATTACTATGATTTTAATTTTGCTCAAAGTTATTAAAAATAAGATTAATCTGTCTCTATTGTGACGCTTTTTTATAGAGAAAATTATTTCGGATTGACTTTAGCAACTAAAAACTTAACAAAAACACTTGTTATACGTAAAGGCATAACTGTTTTTTTTCGATTAAATAGGGTTTTTGGAAATACTCGAAAAAAGTGATTGTGGGCTTTTACAATGGCCCAAACATGATCAAATTTGAAAGTGAAAAAAAAGAAGAGTCCCAAAAAGAAATCAAATCCCAATCGAAAAACAATTATAAGAAGTAAAGGAAAAGCAGGAATTGACTTTGTATATGTCCACAACGAGTTGCGAATATTGAAATATAACTTTTTGGGCTGATTGGTAGGCAATGTTCCACCACCCAAGTGTGCAACATGAATATTGCCATGACACATTGTAATCCAACCCACTGCCTTTCCCCGCAAACACAAATCGATTTCCTCAAAATGCATAAAAAACCTTTCATCAAAGCCCCCTAACTGGGTAAAAGCCGTTTTTCGAACCCAAAAAGCCGCACCACTTGCCCAGGTTACTTTTTCAAGGTTGTCATATTGTCCTTGGTCTTTTTCACAATGGTATAGATAACGACCACGACAATACGGAAATCCGAACAGGTCTAATCGACCACCAGCTGCACCAGCGTATTCAAAAAAAGATTTGTTTTGATCAGAAACAATTTTGGGTTGTGCAAAACCGAGATGCTGTTGGGTTTTAAAGAGCTGTCGCATCGGAGTAACCCAATCCGAGTTCACCCGGACATCGTTGTTGAGAAAACAGTACAAGTCTGCATCGATTTTGGAAACGGCCAAGTTGTACCCTTTTGTATAACCAAAGTTATTGTCGAGAACCAGAACCTTAACCTCAGGGAAATTCTTTTTAACAAGATCTAGAGAATCATCTGTTGAACNATTATCAACTACCCAAACTTCCGCTTCTTCTTTATGTCTGACAACGCTACCTAAATAAGTNGATAAAAGGGCTTTTCCATTATAATTCAGAACAAGAATTGCAACTTTCATTTTANATTGGGTTTAACATNGGTAAATCTTTGCAAAAATGNTATTGCTGATTTTCATAATCAAATCTACAATAATAGTGATTCAAGCCGTTGGTGATCATCATATATTGTGCATTAAAGTTCATGTTGTACCGTGCGACTTGATCAAAGGCGTCTTGTGTAATGGAAACTCCTGGTGCCTTGCACTCTATCAAAACCTGCGCACTTCCATCTGCTGAAAACACGATNATGTCAAATCTTTTTTGTAAACCAGCAAGTGTAAATTGCTTTTCCACGTTAACCCAAGACTTTGGCGCTTTCTTTTCGTCTAATAAAAAACGGATTACGTGTTGTCTNACCCATTCTTCAGGGGATAATATCACAAATTTTTTGCGAATCGGATCAAANATGTACCGCTTGTTTTCACTATTTTTGNTTATCAATGAATATGCCTGAAANGCCAGNTTTTGCATATTGCAAAATTGAAAAAAAACATTGAACTCTCTACAAGATATCTTAAAAGACATTCAAGAAAGACGCTTTTCTCCAATATATTTTTTAATGGGCGAGGAGTCATACTTCATTGATCGAATCGAGAGAGAGTTATATCACAACGTTCTGTCAGAGGAAGAGCGTGCATTCAATCAAGTTGTTTTGTATGGAAAGGACACGACAATTGATCAAATTCTAGATGCCGCTAAGCGATTTCCAATGATGACAGAATACCAACTTGTTATTGTTCGTGAGGCACAAGAACTTTCCCGNGTNATTGATCAGCTGGAGAGTTATGTAAACNATCCTCAAACATCAACAGTTCTGGTCATTTGTTACAAGTACAAATCAATCGATAAGCGAAAAAAGTTCTACAAGGCTTTACAACAATATGCTGTTTTGTTTGAGAGTAAGCGACTTTATGAAAATCAAGTGCCAGATTGGATTCAAAGGTGGGTGAATAACAAAAANCGAACNATAAATCTAAAGGCATCGCACCTTTTGGTTGAGTGCTTGGGAACGCATTTGAGCGCAATCGAACAATCCCTTGAAAAACTCCTTCTTCTGGTAGATCACAATCAAGAAATCACCGAAAATCACATCGAAGAACACATTGGGTTTAGTAAAGATTTCAANAATTTTGAGTTACGAAAAGCCTTGGGTTCCGGAAATGTTGNTCACGCACAACGAATTTGTCATTACTTCTCACTNCACCCTCGTCAGCACCCGATTATTGTNACTCTTTCTACCTTGCATTTGTTTTTTGTACAGCTGATGCAGTACCATGGTCTAGAAAATCACAGCCCNAATCACGTTTCTCGATTGCTTGGGATTCCCCCTTTTGTTGTAAAAGAATTTCAAATTGCAGCAAAACGTTATCCCATGAAATCTATATCCTTTATACTTGAGAAAATACGAACTGCAGACATGAANTGTAAAGGCCTAGGTGTTGGCTCAATTTCTGAAAAAGCTGTTTTGCGACAGTTGATTAACGATATCGNTGGTTAGCTAAGTTTTGGAAACTGTTTGGGGTCGAATTCATGCATCATTTCATATGCAGCTTCAATCACATCATCGAGACTTGGTTTTGAGAAATAATCACCGTCTGATCCATATGCAGGTCGATGTGCTTTTGCTGNTAAGGTATTGGGTTTACTNTCCAATAGCGGGAAAATACTTTGCNTTTCGAGTAACTCATTTAAGATATATGCAGTCCCTCCACCTGGCACATCCTCATCNACAATCAACAAACGATTTGTTTTTTCAACACTTTTTCGAATGTCGTTTTTCAAGTCAAATGGTATCAGAGATTGAATATCGATAACTTCAATATCAACTCCTAGTTTTTGTAATTCTTCTGCTGCTTCGAGTNCGATTCGAAGTGTTGAGCCATAGGAAACAAGGGTGATGTCCTTTCCTTNTCGCATGGTTTCAGTAGTTCCNAGCGGCACACGAAATTCTCCTAAGTTATTGGGAAGTTTTTCTTTTAATCGATATCCATTTAATGATTCAATAACAAGTGCTGGATCATCGCCCTCCAAAAGTGTGTTGTACATTCCNGCTGCTTGGGTCATATNACGTGGAACGAGGATAAACACCCCACGAAGGTTGTTCAGCAAACCGCCCATTGGAGATCCAGAGTGCCATATACCTTCAAGTCTGTGGCCTCTCGTACGAATGATCAGTGGACAAACTTGTTTTCCATTNGTTCGGTAGTGTAAAGTCGCCAAGTCATCACTCATAATTTGAAGAGCATATAGAACATAATCGAGATATTGAATCTCTGCAATAGGACGTAGCCCACGAAGAGCCATTCCGATTCCCTCTCCNACAATAGTCGCTTCACGAATACCACGATCTGCTACTCGCTCAACTCCAAAAATGGATTGCAATCCTTCTAGACCTTGATTGACATCTCCGATTTTGCCAGTGTCTTCCCCAAAAACCAAGAGTTTATTGTTTTTATTAAACAATNCTTTAAAGTTATCNCGAAGAATGATTCGACCGTCAACTTCCTTGGCATNGTCGTCATAGGACGCGTTAACAGGGTCAACTTGCAAAGANGATGTCTGGGTTTCGTTGTAGAGGTTACTACTAAATTTTGGCTGNATTTGTTCAAAGTAACGCNTTGTCCATGATTGTAGTTCTTCNGTTTGNGGGCTTGGNTNCGTTCGCATTATCCGAATAGATTTTCGAGCAAGAGATGCAATTTTTTTGCGATTAATCGATTTGTCTTTAATCAGTCGATTCGCCTCTTTAACCAGATCNTGGTTTTGACATGCAATCAAACATTCAACGAGCTGTTGTGCTTCTTTACGGATTGGTTGTAAACTGGCTTCCCAAGCATCATTTTTAGCTTGCNTTGCTTNTTGTTGGGTTGATTTTTCAATCTCAATAAGCTCGGTTTCCGTAGCAATTTTGCTATCTAAAATCCATGTTCTAAATCTTCGATTGCAATCATTCTGTTTTTCCCATTCTAATCGNTCCTCAGATTTGTATCTCTCATGCGAACCAGANGTGGAATGTCCTTGTGGCTGGGTNAGTTCGGTTACATGAATAAGCACTGGTACATGATGNGTTCGAGCGATCTCTCCTGCTTTTTGAAAGGTGTGAATCAAGTTTGGATAATCCCAACCTTGAACTGTAAAAATCTCAAAACCTGTTTTAGTTTTACTTCTTTGAAAACCAGCTAACGCTTCTGAAATACTCCCTTTGACTGTTTGAAAACTATTGTCTACGGAAATGCCATAATCATCATCCCANACGCTAATTACCATCGGGATTTGATGAACACCAGCAGCATTTATTGACTCAAAGAAAAGTCCCTCACTTGTGCTTGCGTTCCCNATTGTGCCCCATGCCACTTCATTCCCATTTACAGAAAATTTGNCNTCGTCAAANACCCCCTCCGTTCTGTAGAGTTTGGAGGCCATTGCAAGNCCTACAAGTCTAGGCATTTGTGCTGCTGTACAGGATACATCAGAACTTGAATTGTATCGATCGGTTTGGCGCAACCATGATCCGTTTTTGTCTATCAAGTCTGTGTTGTAGTGCCCCCCCATTTGTCTCCCAGAAGACATCGGTTCTTGATCAGGGTCTGTGTGTGCATACAAACCGGCAAATAATTGTTGGGGAGTTAGGCTGTCAATGGCCATCATAAAAGTTTGGTCTCTGTAATAACCAGAACGAAAATCACCTTTTTGAAATGCCTTAGCCATGGCGATCTGTGGAAGTTCTTTACCGTCTCCGAATATGCCAAATTTTGCTTTTCCCGTTAAGACTTCTTTACGACCCAACAAACTCACTGCTCTACTCAGGCAAACAATCTTGTAATCTTTTAGGACCTCTTGCTTAAAAGATGTAAATGAAATTTCAGAAGTGAGTTCGTGTATCATTTGATAATGGGCCTTAAATTTACAAATTTGTTCGGGAAACCGTCATAATATAATGACATCAAAACCAACTTCTTGTAAATAAAGAAAGAAGGTCGCTAGCTTGTACAGAGAGTGTAAAGCGAATTTTTGATGAATATGCCTTGTCATCAATTTCCCAACCAAGATTTGAATATAAGGGAAAATATATTGCTAGATAGTCTTGTATTAAATTTATGCTAAGTCCGGTATCGTAAATAAAACGTTTCTTTTGCATTTTATTCTTAACCATACCAATGTCACTGTAAGCCTCAAGACTTCGCCAAAGAGTGGTGTTAAAGTTGGCAGATACCATCCATTGATTTGCAGTTTGAGTAGGGATAAATGATTTAAAACCTCCTTCAGCAAGTATGTATTGTTGACTAAAGAAACCACTTGTTTCAGATCGACCTAAGAGGTTGTACTTGAACGAGTAATCATTTACCCTTGAAATACCAAAATCAAAATTTCCGCTATTATTTAAATCAGACAGTATTCCGATAAAAAAACGATAAGAGTATTGCTTCCCTTCGCTGTAGTATTTTCGATTTCGATAAGAGGCAGAAAACTTTGTAAAAGAATTCCCCATTTGTAGAACTGCACCAATTCCTTCCGATGAAGAGCTACTACTATCACGATAGAGATAGGTTAGAGAAGTGTTAAAATCTCCGGCAGTAATTTCCTTGTTTTGATCTTCTTGAAGTAAAGACACCAACTCAACCCCAACAATAGAGCGTTTATTACTTGCCAAACCTTCAGGTCGAAACGTTGCATCGATTTGTGGATTGAAACGATAATATCTTTGACCTGGATTAAAATGGAAAGATTCTGCCCCAAAACCACAAGAAATACTGGCCAATTTTTTTTTCTGAAAATAAGATCGATGTCGGATTGAGAACGAACCGCTTAGGCTCATTTCTTTAGTTGCATATTGTGGAGAAAAATATAGGGTGGTTGGTTGTCTAAGAACAAGTCCATTGTGAATCGCCATCCCAAATAAAACGCCATCGTAGGCATTAAACGTTAAGTTGGGTGCGACAAATGTCGATGCATAATGAGAGCTAGGAATATCTTCAAACAAGCGAAGCTTTCTGTCACGTTTTGTAAAGCTGTTGTTTAGCTTAATATTGTTGTTGTTTGTATTGGTTTCTAATACCAATTGTTCAGGATTTATGACGATTTTATCAATCTTTGTTTTATCGAAAGTTAGGCGTTGTTTTTCAACACCACCAGGTATCCAAATTGATGAAACGAGCTTGTTTTTTGAATAACTGTTTAGTTTCACGGGGGTTTTCGATGCTGAATGGTTCGTCATTTCGACTTCAACAAGATGATCTGATTTCAAAATCTGACGAATTGCATAATCAGTGAGCCCTGATTCACAACAATACCCTTCATAAAACCACTTGGCTTGATTATTAAAAAACAATTCAAAATTATCTTGAATCGATAAAGGATTTACGTGATTTTTACTTGTAAAGAGTGTAAATACAAACGCATCCAGTTTCTCTCTACCAACCGTTTCTTCTAAGATTTTGATTCCCATAGCAGATCGGGATCGTAAAGCGATTCTACGATTGTATTTTGTTAAGTCTTTACTCGGAGTGAACAAGGGTTGAGTGAGATTTCTTCGATAAACAAACGCAGCTTGTAAATTAGTTTTAAAGCTGAAAGGGGCTTTCGCAAATTGATAAGATGATACCGGAGAGAATTTGGCCAGATTCCCAGTCAATCGCAATTCGGGAAAATAGGTTCCTACATAACGCATAAATAAGTAATGTGACAAACCATCGGCAAGCCATCTATTTTGACGGTAATTTTCAGGAAATTTAGACTGAACCAATTTTCGCATAAGAACTTGAATGGCCTTGAGTTCAAATTGTTCTATTTTTGGAATCGGTCGTATGGTATTCAAAAGTAGATCAAGGCCAACGATCGGATTTTGATTATAAAATTCTGAATCAACTAAAAAGTATTGATTGTTTAGGTTTCCAAAAAAAATTTGTGCAAAGTCTTGAATTCGATTTGTGATTTCAAGACCAGTTTCTGTATCCACTTCATCTGCCATGTCTGTTTGAATCTCGAAATTAGGCGATCCAATGGTTTTGAATTTATGGTTGAGTTTTAGATAAAAAACTAGATTACTTTGATTTTGGTCTTCTGCTTGCCAGCAATTGTTTTGAAAACTCCCTTTTATTGATGGAATAATGGTATAATTTTCTGGAAAACAAACGGAAAAACTAGCAGATGAAAGGGATGCAGTTCGATCGTTAAATCCATAATTTGAATCAAGGTTCCACTGCCCCTTGAAACTTTGATTTGCGAATTCTAAAAATCCGTTTCGAAAGCTGATTTCATCGAGATTATTGATTCCATATCCTGTGAAGTGATTTGCAGGAAGTTTTATGGAGTAAAGAGCGGTAAATTGAAACGAATCTTTTGGTTGAATGGGGTTGACCACATGAATCGCAATGATGTCTTTTTGTTCTTCGAGACGATGCCATTTTAAACTGCCTAAATTGGATCGAAAATTATCAACTTTGGTATATCCTTTTTCAGCTGATTGCGATTTTTCAAACTTAAAATTGAATTCCTGAGCAAGTTTGACAGCCAAAGGGGTTGACGTATCACTGTAGGAGTGATTCCAATCGTAAAGATATAGGGTGTCGATAAGCTTGTTGGAATTGTTCGTGAAACTAAATAACTGATTGACTTTAATAATACCATTTATCGGGTCAATCTGGGCATCAATTTCATTTGCCTGTTGCGAGAAACAAAACGCAATCTGAAAAATCGAGAGTAGGCAAAACTGTTTTTTCAAGTTTAGAAGTTTGGTCCCGTTTCTGTATCGGAATAATACTGTTTGAGTTGGTCGATAACTTCATCAGCAGTATCAACACAGCTGAATAGATTTAAATCTTCTTCACTTATGGTTTTGCTTTTTATCAACAGGGTCTGTTTAAGCCAGTCAATGAGTCCACTCCAAAAAGCTGTACCTACGAGAATAATTGGGATCTTTTTGATTTTGGAAGTTTGGATAAGCGTAATCGCTTCCATCAGTTCGTCGAGAGTGCCAAATCCACCTGGTAAAACAACGAATGCTTGTGCATATTTGACAAACATCACCTTTCGAACAAAGAAATAGTCGAAATTGATCACTCTATCTTTGTCGATGTAGTTGTTGTGTTTTTCTTCGAAGGGCAGGTCAATGGTTAGCCCCACAGAGGCTCCACCTGCCTCTTGTGCACCCTTGTTTGCAGCTTCCATAATTCCTGGTCCACCACCAGTGATGACACCAAACCCTATATCAACAATTCGTTTTGCAATTTCATTAGCCAATATATAATTGGGATGTGTCTTTTGAGTTCGAGCAGATCCAAATATTGAAATACATGGATTGTGATGTCCCATTTTTTCAAATCCCTGAACAAATTCTCCCATGATTTTGAATAGCATCCATGAGTTCTTTGTTGTTAATTCATTCCATCCTGATGCATAGTTTTTAGCCATTATTTATTTGTTTTTAACTCGTTTTTCAAATATTTTCCAGTGTGTGAAATTGATGATGCAGAAATTTTTTCAGGAGTTCCAGTACACACGACCTGTCCACCTTTTGCACCGCCTTCTGGACCAATATCGATAATATAATCCATGATTTTAATCACATCAAGGTTGTGTTCGATTATCAAAACTGTGTTGCCTTTATCAACAAGTTTCTGCAGAACCTCTAACAGGACTCGAATATCATCAAAGTGTAAACCTGTGGTTGGCTCATCTAAGATATAAAATGTTTTTCCAGTGTCTTTTTTTGACAATTCTGTAGCAAGTTTAATACGCTGTGCTTCGCCACCTGATAATGTTGTAGACTGTTGACCTAAACTGATATAACCGAGTCCAACATTTTGTATTGTTTTCAGCTTTCTGTAAATCTTTGGATGAGACTCGAAAAACAAACAAGCTTCATTAATGGTCATATTCAAAACATCGTTAATTGTTTTATTTCGATACCTGATTTCTAAAGTTTCACGAGTAAATCGCTTTCCTTGACAGTCATCACAAGGTACATATACGTCCGGTAAAAAATTCATCACTATGGTTTTTAAGCCAGCACCTTGACAGGTTTCACAACGACCACCAACCACATTAAAACTAAACCTTCCGGGTTTGTATCCACGAATTTGTGCCTCTGGAGTTTTGGTAAATAGACTTCTTATTTCACTAAATACACCCGTGTAGGTAGCAGGATTACTTCTTGGTGTGCGTCCAATAGGGGATTGGTTGATATCAATGACTTTATCAAGATTTTCAAGCCCCTCAATTTTATCGTAGGCTAGGGGTTCTTTTACGCCATTGAAAAAATATTTATTTAGAATTGGGTAGAGGGTTTCATTGATCAAGGTTGATTTTCCACTTCCAGAAACACCAGTAACTCCAATCATGGTGTTGAGAGGAAATTCTACATCGATATTCTTAAGATTATGCCCTCTACAATTGCTGATTTTCAGTACTTTTCCATTCCCTTTTCTGCGGGTGCTCGGAACGCCGATTTGTTCCTTTCCGTTCAAAAACGCTGCTGTAATGGTTTTTAACTTTTTTACCTCTTTTGGTGTGCCTTGCGCGATGACTGCCCCGCCATTTCTACCTGCCTTTGGCCCCAGGTCTATCAAATGGTCTGCTCGCTCCATCATCTCTTTATCATGCTCTACAACAATAACCGTGTTGCCAATGTCACGTAACGACAATAAAGAGTCAATCAATCTATCGTTATCCCTTTGGTGAAGTCCAATACTCGGTTCATCGAGTATATACAAAACACCAACAAGTTGTGCACCAATTTGAGTTGCTAACCGAATTCGCTGCGCTTCTCCACCTGAGAGCGATTTCGAACTGCGTTGAAGTGTTAAATACTCTAAACCAACATCCAAAAGAAATTGAATTCGTTTTTGAATTTCTTTTATTACTTCAGATGCAATAGCCAATTGTTTCTCAGAGAGATTTGATTCTAGTTTGCCTACCCATAGTGCAAGTTCACTTAAATCCATTGCTGATACCTCAGCAATGTTTTTACCTGCTAGTTTAAAGCACATTGCCGCTTCGTTTAAACGTGAACCATGGCAAGAAGGGCAGTTTATTTCATCCATAAACGACTTTGCCCACCGTTTTAGTGATGTAGAATGCGCCTCTTTAAATTGGTTCTCGATAAAGGGAACAATTCCATCGTAATCGATCGAATATTCGCGAGTTAGCCCTAAGGATTTAGAAACGACAGAAAACTGTTCACTTCCCCCGTGAAGGATGACTTCGATAGCGTCTTTCGGGACCGAATGAATAGGGTCTTGCAAGGAAAAATTATAACGCGCTGCAACACTTTCAAACTGTTTAAATGTCCAGTTGTTTTTATGACTGCCAGCTGGTTTAATCCCCCCAGCATGAATTGAGATAGAATGATCTGGAATAACCTTGTTTATATTGACTTCATACTTTACACCAAGTCCGCTACAACTTGCACACATCCCTTTGGGGGAATTAAACGAAAAGCTATTTGGCTCAGGGGAGGGATAGGCAATTCCAGTACTTGGACACATCAATTTACGACTAAAAAATCGATTTTCTTTACTGTCTTGTCCCCATAGAATAATGGTATCTTTTCCGTGATACATCGCAGTTTGCAAACTCTCTTTGAGCTGTTTTTGTGAGCTTAGTTTGTTACGATTTATCAGCAAGCGATCAATCACAATTTCAATGTCGTGGAGTTTATAGCGATCTACTTTGTATCCAGCTTTTAAATCAATAAACTCTCCATCAACCCTTACACGAGTAAACCCTTGCTTTAATATTGTGGAAAACAATTCTCGATAATGTCCTTTTCGAGAGCGCACAACAGGTGCTAGCAAGATAACTTTTTGGGTGTTAAAGTCATTGTGAATCAGAGAAACAATCTCATCATCACTATATTGAACCATCAACTCCTGGGTTGCACTGCTGTAGGCGTTGGCAGCCCTTGCAAATAGTAAACGGAAAAAATCATACAATTCTGTGATTGTTCCGACTGTAGATCTTGGGCTTTTACTCGTTGTTTTTTGCTCAATTGCAACCACAGGGGATAAGCCATCGACTTTATCAACATCTGGCCGCTCCATTCCACCAATAAATTGTCGTGCATAAGCGCTAAATGTTTCTATATATCTACGCTGCCCCTCAGCGTGTAGGGTGTCAAATGCAAGGGAGGATTTGCCGCTGCCCGACAAACCTGTGATTACAGTTAATGCATCACGTGGAATCGAAACATCAATGTTTTTAAGATTGTGTTCTCGAGCACCCTTAATAACAATTTTTTCTTCCATGAGCAAACTTGCAATATACTTTTTTTATGTCGATAAAAGAAATAGTTTATAATCTGATTTTATCCTCAACGAATTGAGCGATTGCTTCATGTAAAAACGCATGTGTTTGCGCTTTAAAATACGGATAGTATTTTTCTAAAATCTCAATAGACGCCCCCATTGGTTCCATATGTTTACGTTTCGACATCTGGTTTAAAACCAAGCGTATCCCGTCAATCGAAGCATAGTTTTCTAACCAACCGTATTTTTGCATGGCCATAAAATAATGTTTGGCACTTTCTGGCATCAAGTGAATTCGATTCTGAAGAATGTCTTGCACCTCATCTACAAAATCAGATAAAAGTGTGTTGTGAAAATCACTAAAATCAGCAGCAAGAAAATGATCGTAAAACATATCTAAAATGACTCGAGAACGATGACGATATTTGTCAAATAATAAAGCACGCAATTCACGACTGATGGGGTGACTGTCTGTGTACAAATCAATCTCTCTATGAAGGTGAATTCCTTTTTGAACAGAAACAGGATACTCGTTTAGGGTCTTATTATTGACATGATCCCCCAAAAAATTTCCATATAGGATATTTTCATCCGTCCCTGATAGAATCAAATGACCAAGATAATTCATCCCTCAAAAATAGGAATGTCGGACGTATTCTTTGTTATCTTTGCAAAAGATGACGTTAATCAGTTCTGTTTCTGGCATTCGAGGAACCTTAGGTGGTAAAACAGGGGATAACCTTACCCCAATAGATGTTGTGCGTTTTGCAAGTGCCTATGGTTCATGGATATTACAAAATGTTGATAAAGCCACCGTAGTGGTGGGTCGTGATGCTAGACCTTCTGGACCGATCATACAAAACTTGGTTCAACAAACACTTGTTTCGCTTGGAATTGATGTGATTGACGTTGGACTATCAACAACACCAACAGTAGAATTGGAGGTTGTGCGCCACAAAGCACAGGGAGGGATTATACTCACAGCCAGTCACAATCCCAAAGAATGGAATGCGCTAAAATTACTCAATAAAAAAGGGGAGTTTCTCAATGCTGATGAAGGTGAACAAATCAATACGATGAGCGCAAACTTGTCTTCGATTGAGTTTGCCAACATCGATAACTTAGGGGTAATATGTAAAGAGTCAGATGCCATTCAACATCATATTGAAGCAATACTCAACTTACCGCTTGTTGACCATCATAAAATCAAAACAAGTTCTTTTAAAGTTGTCGTTGATGGCGTGAATTCTAGTGGAGGAATCGCCGTTCCCCAACTATTGCAAGCATTGGGTGTCGAAGTGATTTCAATACACTGTGAACCCAATGGAGAATTTCCGCATAATCCTGAGCCTCTTGCACAACATTTGACAGATTTATCCAAAGCTGTTGTTGATCATCAAGCCGATTTGGGTATAGCTGTAGACCCTGATGTCGACCGTCTGGTCTTTATGGACGAAAAGGGCACATTGTTTGGGGAAGAATACACTTTGGTAGCTTGTGCAGATTACATTTTGCGTACCAAACCTGGAAATACAGTGTCCAACTTATCATCAACCCGTGCACTTGCCGAAGTAACTCGTCGGTTTGGGGGAAACTATGTTGCCAGTGCTGTGGGTGAAGCTCACGTTGTTGAGATGATGAAAAAAACTGATGCCGTCATTGGAGGTGAAGGGAATGGAGGTGTGATTTACCCGGATTTACATTATGGGCGTGATGCCTTGGTGGGGATTGCTTTATTTTTGTCTCACCTTTGTCATGTGGATTGCAAGGTTTCTGTATTGCGAAGTCAATACCCAAATTGGTTAATGCGTAAAGACAAAGTTAACTTGTCTCCACAACAAGATATTGATGCCTTACTTAAATCGATTGCATCTGCTTATGAGGCATTCCAAGTCACTACGATTGATGGTGTGAAAATTGACTTTCCTGATGGATGGGTTCATATTAGAAAATCCAATACAGAACCCATTATCCGTATCTATGCAGAAGCAAAAACAGAACATCGACTGGACGAAATGGTCGGGGGAATTCAGAGACTGGTTATAGAGTAGCCTTTCGCAGTCGTTTAAAACGATTGTGAGTCCACAAATAATGACTCGGATCTTCTTTGATTAGGGATTCTAGCTCCTCAGTAAACTGATCCGTAATTTCGAAATCTTTAACTTCTTTTGGGTTCTTCGAAAGCACGATGATTTCTGTTTCGTAAAACCCTCTTTTTACACGTCTGACTTTAGCCATTAATACTGGAATATCGTGTTCTTTAGCAATGCGTTCAGCTCCAGTAAATACGGGAACTTCAGTTCCGAAAAATGAACGAAAGTAAGTTTTTCTTTTAATTTTTGGAGACTGATCGCTAGCAAATCCATAGAGTGCCAAATGATTGTTTTCAGCATGCTTTTTTATGCTTGAGACCGTTTCTCGTCGGGGAATTAAAAATGCCCCAAATCGTCGTCTTGCTTTAATAACAAGCTTGTTAAAATATGGATTTGCCAAAGGAGCATAAATACCGTATGCTGTATGATCAGAGTAGTACCCCATTGATAAAAGCCATTCATAGCTCGCGTAATGCCCACACATCATAATTACAGATTTCCCTTGTAGAGCAAAATCTTGTATTAATGAGGTGTTGTTTACAACAAACCGCTTTTGAATTTGGCTCTTAGATAGAGTTAAGGATTTAAACGTCTCTAAATACAAATCACAAAAATGTTTATAAACGGCCTTTTCAATAGCAAAACATTGTGCTGGATCATCCCCAAAGCCAGTGCGAATAAGATTCGCACGTACGACTTGCTTTCTATATCCAATGATGCGATAAAGCACAAAAGATAAAAAGTCAGAAAAAATATACATCAAGCGAAATGGCAGTAAAGCAAGAAAGTAAATAAAAGGGAGTGTGAGAATGTAGGTGAAAAATTTCATGAAAGTAGCCTAGAGAATTGTAATTTTTCGATGTGCAAATATATATATTTGAGGCCAAATTTGAACATGTCAACAGCTCTATTACTTTTGATTGTTTCCAATGTATTGACGTCCTACAAAGGATTTTCAAATATTAGATTTTTTGACCAATACAAGTTTTCGGTTCTCGGGCTTCAACAAAGGGAGTATTACCGACTGTTGAGCTCTGGATTTTTACACGTTGATATAACACATTTGTTGTTTAACATGTTTGCTCTCTACATATTTGGAGATGTCGTCATTCAAATCACAGGGGTTTTTCTATTTGTTCTGATTTATATACTCAGTTTGCTAGCAGGTAATTACTTCACTTTTATCAATCACAAAAACGAGATAGGATACACTGCTGTAGGGGCTAGCGGAGGGGTTTCAGGTATTGTCTATTCATCCATTCTTCTTTTTCCTCAAATGAAACTGGCCCTTTTGTTTTTTCCGATCCCAATGCCTGGTTACTTATTTGGGATATTATATCTGCTCTACACCTTGTTTGGTATGAAAAGTCGAAGAGATAACATCGGGCATACTGCACATTTTGGAGGTGCTGTTTCGGGATTTATAGCCACAATTTTTATTTATCCCAACTTGGTTTATATGCAAACCAACTTAATTTTACTTATGATGATTCCCTTAATTGTTTATGTCGTGATGAAAAGAAACGGCAACTTATAAATTGGCCGTAGCATTTTTAAGGATACTTTTAATAGATGCCAAATCATGGCTTCGAGCAAGTACAGCTCCCTTTTCGTCGATTAAAAACAACTCAGGAATAGATCGTACGTTGTACTCCGCTGCTATGGGGTCTTTCCAGTGTTTGAGGTTTGAAACATGCGTCCAATTCAAATTGTCGTCTTTAATCGCTTGCAACCAGCGTTCATTGTTTCGGTCTAAGGATACACTCATGATCGTTAGTCCTTTACTTCGGTAGTTGTTGTGCAATTCTACAAGTTCAGGGCTTTGATCGCGACAAGGTTTACACCATGAGGCCCAAAAGTCAATCACAGTAAATTTGCCTTTTGTTTTATACAAAGAATTGAGTTCGCCAGTTTGACTAGGAGCTTGAAAATCTGGTGCAATTTCTCCAACTTCTGGAAATTCTTTTTCCTTCTCAACTTCTTCCGGATTAAGTAACTTTTCTATGTTTTGAGCAGATTTAGTTTTTTTGATATGCCCATCTAGTTGATCAAATAAAAGTTGTGCTTCTGCAGAATCGATTTGACCAGATGTCACTTGCTGCTCTAGTATTAATGAGGACACATAAGAATCTGGATTGTCAGTGATATAGTTGAGTTCAAAATCTGTCAATTTAGCCACCATATTGTCATATTGATCTTGTAAATCAGAAATATTTAAGCTGTCTTTTCGTAACATGGCATTTCGAAGTTCAAACGAAATCTCACGTAAAGCCAGGTTAAACGTACTGATCTCTTCTAAAAACTGACTTACATCAAGGTTAGACTTTGTGCCTCTTACACTCGCATTTTGAATACTGTCCTTAATAGCCTGAACGGTTATTGTTCCTGGCTCTAAAACCAAGGGCAACAGACTGCGAACCCCCTCAAAATTGAGGTAGTGCATTTCAGGATACTTAGCAGAGCCGGAAAAGCTAAATGTACCAGCTTCAACCATTACCGTGTCGATAGGCATGAGCTGAGATTGATCATCTACTCCAAGTAGAAGAACGCTTTGGCCATCTTCTAAGTCGATTGTTCCGTTTAGGGTGTATTCAGTTGACCCAGAAGAGCAACCGATGATAAAGAGTATAAGAGTGATATATGGAGCTAGTAAACGCATTTTTTATTTTTTTCAAAGGTAAGTAATGTTTTAGTATTCTCAATTGATTGAATACATTCCGTAAAATCATCGTATTTTTACAAAAAATAAATTCATGGCAGGCAACAAATTCGGTCATATTTTCACACTAACTACTTTTGGCGAGTCACACGGTCCTGCTCTAGGCGGAGTAATAGATGGTTGCCCAGCTGGGGTATCCATTGATGAAGATGCGATACAAGCAGATCTTGATCGAAGAAAACCGGGTCAATCAAAAATTGTAACCCAGCGAAAAGAACCCGATCATGTCGAGATATTTTCTGGGGTTTTTGAGGGGATGACAACAGGAACTCCAATAGGTTTTGTGATTCATAATAGCAATCAAAAATCGAAAGATTACGACCATATCAAAAATGCTTATCGACCGTCACATGCGGATTATGTCTATGATAAAAAATATGGTTTTCGAGATTACAGAGGAGGTGGTCGTAGTTCTGCTCGCGAAACAGCAGCAAGAGTTGTTGCAGGATCTATTGCGAAACAGTTTATGTCTGGAGTGCAATTTCATGCTTTTGTGTCTGCTGTTGGTGACTTAAAACTTGAAAACCCACATCTCATCAATGATTTTTCATCAATTGAGTCTAATCCCGTTCGTTGTCCTGACCCTAAAATGGCAAAGGAAATGGAAAATTATATCAAGCAAATTCGCAAAGATGGAGATACTGTTGGCGGGTTGGTTACTTGTGTGATTAAAAATGTTCCGATTGGCTTGGGAGAACCCGTATTTGATAAACTTCATGCAGAACTCGGAAAAGCCATGCTTTCAATCAATGCTGTAAAAGGATTTGAATATGGAAGTGGTTTTGCTGGTGCCTCTTGGCGTGGAAGTCAACACAATGATCTTTTTAACATTGATGGCAGCACAAAAACGAACTATTCTGGAGGTATTCAGGGCGGGATCAGTAATGGAATGGATATTTACTTCAACGTTGCCTTTAAGCCAGTTGCCACCATCATGCAAGATCAAAATACAATTGACAAATCTGGAAAAGAGACCACCATGGAAGGAAAAGGTCGCCATGATCCTTGTGTGGTTCCTCGTGCGGTTCCCATAGTCGAGGCAATGGCCTCGCTCGTGCTTGCAGATTATTTTCTGATTGCACGTACAAATTCAATTATTGGGGATTTTAATGACTTCTAGTCCACCGTATAGTTTATGATCCAATAAAGAATCCTTATTATACGTTAAGTTTTTCCCCTTCGGACTTCGCAATAATCACTGCGCCACAGCTATCACTCCATACATTGACTGTTGTGCGGAACATATCCAGTAGGCGGTCTACAGCGAGTATCAAACCGACTCCCTCTAAAGGAAGCCCCATAGCTGAGAGAACAACAGAAATCATTACAAGTCCTGCCATAGGAATACCTGCAGCTCCGATAGAGGCCAATAATCCTGTAAGAACCCCAATGATCTGCTCTGTAAATGTCAATTCAATTCCGTAAGCTTGTGCGATAAACATGGCTGCTACGAGCTCGTATAACGCTGTACCATCCATATTGACTGTGGCTCCAAGCGGTAGGGTAAAACTTGAGATTTTTGTAGAAACCCCACTATTTTTCTTTACCGCATTCATCGTGAGTGGCAATGTGGCATTGCTAGATGAAGTTGAAAAAGCAGTAATCAATGGCGTGCGCATTGCATTAAAATGTTTTATTGGACTTACTCGACCAATGGTTTTTAAGACGATAGGCAACACAATAAAGGCATGGATAAATAGCGCAAGAATTACAACCAGCATAAACAGACCAAGACGAGAAAAGAGTTCTCCTAAGTCGTTATTTTCGGCAATTTGTTTGGCGACGATTCCAAAGATCCCATAAGGGGTGAATCGAATCACAAATAAGGTGATTTTCATGATCAGTTCAAATAAGGAATCAAAAAATCCAAGTAATATTTTTTGACTTTTTTCTTTGGTTTTCGTGATGAAAAACCCCATTAATATGGCAAAAAATATGATTGACAACATCTGGTTTTCTACCATGGCGACAAAAAGATTATCAGGAACGATATTCATTAGGGTACTCCCAAAAGACTCTTTTGCAACGCCTAGTCCTTCTACTTGATTGGCAAAGCCCAAATCGGCACCAACACCTGGTTTAAAGATGTTTACAATGACCAAACCAGTAAATAAGGCTGCAGTGCTTGTACTTAGATAGTAAGCAATCGTTTTGAAACCCAACCTGCCGAGATTATCTCCACTGCCAACATTTGCAATTCCTGAAATAATGGAAGTGAAAATGAGTGGTATGATAATCATCTTTAATGCTTTAATGAAGATGTCACCCATCCATGCAACGAGATGAACGTGTTCGCTAAAAAAAAGTCCATACAAAACGGACAGTCCAAAAGCGATGAGAATTTGCCAATATAATGCGAGATTTTTCATGGGGAAGTGAATATGAATTGATTTGAATTAGATGAACTATTTGGGTTTATTCACTTGCAATATAGTAAAATTGAAAGACTCAACAGATTTATTCTTGAACAAATCGATCATGGGTTAGTAACGGACAGGCTTTGTGCTTTCCAAACCATAGATATCGATTTTTTGCAATTCTGTCATATAAAAAATCTAGAATAAATCTCGGGATGATTTGTATCATTAGGCCAATCCATTTCACATAGGGCAGCTGACGAATAATAAATAAAATTGCTTTGCTTTTGGCATAAATCATCCCTTTTTGACTGAAAACCAAAATTGAATCTTCTTTCGGTTCAAGGAATAGATTCTTTGCATAAGGGCTTTCAAGTGTTGAGAATAAAAACTGTTTTTTTTTATCCAGTCGGATTAAAATTTTCGACAGTTGATTACACAATACACAGATACCGTCAATGAAAACAATATGATGTAGAGTAGAGTTCATTAAGATCGCTTGACAAGTTCCAATTCATCTGTATGGATTTGAGTCTTAAACGTCCCATAATTGACAAAAGCTTTGTTTTTTTCTAAACTATCAATTGTACCAACCGCCTTTCCCTCAAATAAACGAACATGGTCTCCAATAAAAAATTGAACTTTTGGACGCTTTTTAACGACCACTTTTGGTTTTTCTTTTTTCTGTTCCCGAACCCTTTCGATTTTTTGCTCAACTTCAACTTTCAGCTTTTTCTTCTCTGCTTTTTTCTTGCGAATCACAGCAGCAGACTGTTTTTTTCGCTTTGCATTCTCAAATTCAATGAGTTGTAAAAGCCCTGCAACCAAGGGTCTCTTTTTACCATTTAGAAAATAGGATTCGGCGAGCTCATTTACCTTATTTCCTAAAACAATCATTCTTTGATCCTGATCAAAAAGACTTTGGTAGCTCTCTAATTTTGCTTTCACTTTCGCATTTAGCTTTTCCAATTTCTCATTTTGCTTTTTAGACTTGAGGGCTTCATTTTGTAAGTCTTTGGTGTTTTTTGCCATCGTTGAACGTTCGCGCTGCATTTTGGCAAGAGTTGCGTCAAAACGTACTTTTCCTCTTTCGATCTTCTTCTTCGCACGATTGATCAAACGGTATGGGATTCCATTTTTCTGGGCGACTTCAAAGGTAAAGGAACTCCCAGCTTCACCTGTCACTAGTTGAAAGGTAGGGGAGAGCTGATTTCGGTCAAACTGCATATTGGCATTTGCAGCATGGGGCAATTCATCAGCCAATAATTTTAGGTTGGTGTAGTGTGTAGTAATCACCCCAAGAGATTTTTCTTGATAGAAAACCTCC
This sequence comes from Flavobacteriaceae bacterium, assembly GCA_002723075.1. GTDB lineage: Bacteria > Bacteroidota > Bacteroidia > Flavobacteriales > Flavobacteriaceae > UBA724. Next base: position 32,444 of record PBNJ01000008.1, read on the forward strand.
AAAAAGATTTCTGCCAATGCACCGCCAAGTTCAGGATCTGACCCGGTTCCAAATTCGTCGATTAGCAGTAAACTCTTCTCATTGCATTTCTTTAAAAATCGATTCATGTTTTTGAGTCGATAGCTGTAGGTGCTCAATTCATTTTCAATAGATTGGTTGTCTCCAATATCCGTCAATATGCTTTCAAATATGCACATATGAGATTGAGGATGGACTGGAACGAGAAAGCCGGTTTGTACCATAAGCTGAAGCAGTCCAATCGTCTTTAGAGTGATACTTTTCCCTCCGGCGTTAGGACCTGAAATGACCAGAATTCGGAGTTCACTGTGGAGGTGGATGGTCTGGGGGTAGGTGGCTTGATTTTTTTGTTTGTTTGACAAATAGAGTAGGGGATGATAGGCATCTTTCAAGTCCAAGTCCGCACTGTCATTTAACTTTGGCATTACGCCATTCATTTCTTTTGCATATGATGCCTTGGCACAAATCATATCGATTTCAGTGGTGTAGCGTTGGTAATTGGCGAGTAACTCTTCATAAGGTCTCATCCAATTGGTCAACTCCTTCAAAATACGATCGATTTCCTCTTGTTCGTCATAGATTAGGTTCTCCATTTCCTGACTATATTGCACCACAGCTTGGGGCTCTATGTATACAATACTCCCTGTTTTACTACTTCCTAAAAGAGAACCTTTAACCTTACGGCGGTACATCGCCTTCACAGCCAACACCCTACGATTTGAAACAACAGTTTCTTTAATATCATCAAGAAAACCTGAGCTTTGATACTTGCTCATAGCTGATCCAAAACTCTGATTGATTTTACCACGGACTTGATCCATCTGTTTGCGAATGACAGCAAGAGAATCAGAGGCTTGGTTGCGAACCTCTCCAAAACGATCAATCACCCGATCGATTTCTTTTGGAATGGATTTTTCAATCGGTATGTCCTCTCCAAATTTGTAAAGTTGGGGGAAAAAGAGTTTATTTTTTTTAAAAAATCGGAGGAGACTCTGCGCAGTTTTTGTCAAATGCGCGATGTGTTGAAAGAGCTCGATCTCAATCTTGCTATTTTCAATAGAAAGCAAGCCCAAGGCCTTGTCGATAGACTCAAACCCATGATTGGGGATATTGTGTTCATTGCTAAATGAACTATTGTACTCGTTGACTCGTTCAATTTCAATTTGAATCCGAGAAAAAGAAGTAAAGGGACGAAGTGTGAGTAGTGATGATTTTCCCAATTCAGTTGCGCAGCGTGAAGCAGCTTGTTCGAGGACAATATCGAACTCTAAGTCGGTTATGGATTTTTCGCTAATCTTTTTCATCGCATTTCCTTACCTTCGGAAAAAGCAAAACTAACTTTTTTTGATGAATGTTAAGCTGGAATCTAGCTGGAAAGCCGCACTCGCCGAGGAGTTTACAAAACCCTATTTTGTCGATTTGACAAACTTTGTTCGCGATGCGTATCGAACGAACACAGTATACCCACCAGCTCGTTTAATTTTTCATGCACTTAACTCTTGTCCATTAACTGACACAACTGTCGTCATACTAGGTCAAGACCCTTACCATGGGCCGGGTCAGGCACATGGATTGAGCTTTTCTGTCCCAGACGGGGTTTCACATCCACCCTCGTTGATCAATATCTTTAAAGAACTCGAAACGGATATTGGAAAGGATTATCCCCAAAATGGGTCTTTAGCTTCGTGGGCATCACAAGGGGTTTTGCTGCTCAATGCGATATTAACCGTTCTAGCAAGTCAGGCAGGAAGTCATCAAAATAAAGGGTGGGAGCAATTTACAGACGCTGTTATTGATGTAATTTCAACCCAATGTGATCATGTTGTCTTTATGCTTTGGGGAAACTATGCCAAGCAAAAAGGGAAACGAATTGATCGAGAACGGCATCTTGTGCTCACATCAGGACATCCATCGCCCTTGAGTGCAAATCGGGGACTATGGTTTGGAAATCGTCACTTTAGTCAAGCCAATACCTACCTAATTAGCAAAGGGAAATTACCAATTTATTGGTAGAAAGAATTCAGCAGAAATTTTATTGAATCCAGTTTTAATATTATAAAAAGAATCCATTTTTGATGGCATTTGTAACTCGTTCGATCATATTAAAAACTGCTTTGTCGGGTTGATCAGAAAATGTACCATGAAAACGATTGGCGAGAATGGCAGAAATTGAAATTGCTCTATGACCAAAAATTTGACTTAATCCATAAATCCCCGCAGTCTCCATATCGAAATTGGTAATCAAACAATTATTATAGTTAAAATTCATTAAGTTATTATTGTTGTGAAATAATAGATTCTTCGTTCTCAAGTGCCGTCCTTGTGGGGCATAGAAACCAGGGCTTGTCGCGATAATTCCTTTTTCCATTCCGAGTTTAACACAGTCATTAATCAGGGTTGAATCACCTTCAGCAAAGTAGGGGTGATTGATTTTTTTGGGCATTCTCAAGTGATTGTACAGAGAAATTGCAAGAGGGTGTTCGCACATACTGGGATTGTAATAATGCATTAGGTTGTCAAATCCGATCGCTGCTTCTGCCACGACTAAGCTGTTGAGCTCAATGTTGTCTTGAATTGCACCTGAAGTCCCTAGTCGGATAAAAGTCAAAGGGATGGGGGAGTTAAGCGGTTTTCCAGTCTTGAGATCCAGTGAAAACAAAGCATCGAGTTCGTTGAGAACAATATCGATATTGTCTGTTCCCATCCCTGTTGAAATCACACTAACCTCTCGGCTTCCCAATAGACCAGTATGAATACAAATTTCTCTTTTACGGTTTATATAGTCAATTCGGTCAAAAAATTGAGATACAGTTGGAACACGATCAGGATCTCCAACAGTTATAATGAGAGGCGCACAATGTTCAGGTCGAATCCCCAAGTGGTATATCGAACCATCGTCATTAAGAATGAGTTCTGCTTCGTTCATCCGCCAACTCGTTTCACTTGGTGGCCTTGTTTTTGCAAATGAGCTGTAATTTTGTCACGATAATTCCCCTGAATCAAAATATCTCCGTCTTTGACACTCCCACCAACAGCACAAAGTGATTTTAGTTCTTTTTCTAGAGCCTTTAACTCTTGCGGACTTCCGTCAAATCCTTTGATAATGGTAACGGTCTTTCCGCCTCTTCCTTTATTGCTAAAATGTGCTTCAAGTTGTTGTTTTTTCGGCTTTATATCCGGTTGGTAAGCACCCTCTGCCTCTGGAAAGAGAGACTTTAAATCCGAAAGACTGTTGAGTTTAGCCATATTATTTTCGCAATCCCAAATCACGAAGACGTTCCTCTAAAAATTCACCTGCGGTAATATCTTCAAACCGTTTTGGATGTTCATCGTCAATGCAGTGGGGGAGTACATCTAGTTTCATATCAGAAACAGGATGCATAAAAAAAGGAATGGAATAACGGGAGCTATGCCAAGCGGATTTTGGAGGATTGACTACACGATGGATTGTTGATTTTAATTTATTGTTAGTATGTCTAGATAGCATATCTCCAACATTAATAACAAGTTCATCCTCTTCCGCAATGGCATCAATCCACTCGCCTTGGTGATTTTGTACCTGTAATCCACGTCCTTGTGCGCCCATCAGCAGTGTTATAAGGTTGATGTCGCCATGAGCAGCAGCCCGTTCGGCATTTTTAGGTTCTTCTGTTATGGGTGGGTAGTGAATGGCTCTGAGAATGCTATTCCCTCCTTTGACAAATGGGTCAAAATATAACTCATCTAATCCGAGGTGAATTGCCAATGCTCGCAAAACAAAGCATCCTGTTTTTTCCAACGCTGCAAATGTTTTTTGTCCTACAGCGTTAAAATCAGGTCTCTCGTCGACCAGTACATTTTCAGGGTATTCCTCTCCATTGGCTGGTGGTAGATGTTGTCCAAAGTGAAAAAACTCTTTTAAATCTCCAGTCGTTCGACCTTTAGCGTGTTCTTTTCCAAAAGAGGTATAGCCACGCTGTCCGGCAAGCCCTTGAATTTCATACTTGGACTTGGTTTCATCGGGAAGACTAAAAAAATCTCGAACCTGATTGTAAAGCTCATCGACTAAATCCTTATCAAGAAAATGGCCTTTTAATGCAACAAAACCAATGTCTTCATATGCTTTTCCGATATTTTCAATAAAGTCATTACGCTTATTTATGTCATCACTTAGAAAATCACCTAAATCTACTGACGGAATTTGTTTCATACTTGCGATTTACACAAAATTAAACAATTCTATTACAATATCTTTTCAATAGGTGTGAATGGTAGGGAAAACGCCTCTGCAACGGAACGATGAATCACTTTTCCATGTGCGATATTTAGCCCATTTGCCAAATGAGGATATTGTTTGCAGGCATTTTGCCAACCGAGATTGGCAAGTTCAACGGCATAATCAATGGTTGCGTTTGTCAGGGCTTTGGTCGAGGTTTGCGGTACCGCGCCAGGCATATTTGCAACCGCATAATGCAAAATATCATCGATAATGAAGGTCGGCTTCTCATGAGTCGTTGCTTTCGTGGTTTCAAAACAACCACCCTGATCAACTGCAACATCGACCAAAACTGCCCCTTTTTGCATGATACGCAGTTGATTTCGAGTAATCAGCTTTGGGGCTTTAGCACCTGGCACAAGAACCGCCCCAATTACTAAGTGAGCTTTGGAAAGATGTTTCTCAATCAAATTGGGTGAGGACAAACAAGAAGTTACATTACTCGGCATGATTGCTTGGAGTTCTTCAATCCGATTGGGATTGATATCGTAAATCGTCACATCAGCACCCATCCCAGCAGCCACTAAAGCAGCTTGGGTGCCAACAACACCACCGCCTAGTATCATTACATCCGCAGCAGAAACGCCTGTCACACCACCCATAAGAACGCCTAATCCACCTTGTGGACTTTCTAGATATTTTGCTCCCTGTTGGCTCGCCAACCGGCCAGCGACTTCAGACATGGGTGTGAGTAGGGGAAGATTTCCTTGATCATCTGTAATGGTTTCATAGGCCAAACAGACAGCTTTGCGGTCGATCATGGCCTTGGTTAAGACTTCAGAAGAAGCAAAATGAAAAAAGGTGTATACCAATTGGCCTTCTTGAATACGTTCATATTCCTCAGCTAGAGGCTCTTTAACCTTGATAATCATATCCGCAATTCGATAGACGTCATTTGGGCTTGCTACTATTGTAGCACCAGCCATTTTGTAATCATCATTGGAGAAACCGCTTCCGATACCTGCGTTGCTCTCAACACTCACCAAATGGCCGTGTGAGACAAGCGTTTTCACGGCTTCTGGTGTAATACCAACACGGAACTCGTTGTTTTTAATTTCTTTTGGGACACCGATTTTCATATTGTGATATATAACACAATTAGTAATAACTTTATTTGATATTAAACAAATGTAGGGGATAATAAAATAAATTCAAATTTAATATTTAACATAATATATATTATAGAGTAATTGTAAAGATTAATTAAATTATATTTATTTAGTTAAGTAAACTTTTGTGAAGCAACTCCTTCATTTAATCATTTGTATTGCAGTTGTAGTGATCTGCACCAATCACAATCAATCCATTAAACATTCTGGAATGATTGCTAATCATGCCATGGTTTCATCAGCCCATCCATTGGCGACTTCGATTGGGCTTGACATTATGAGAAATGGCGGAAATGCGATTGATGCTGCGATCGCCACACATTTTGCTTTGGCAGTCGTTTATCCGCAGGCAGGTAATGTTGGTGGCGGCGGCTTTGCTGTAATTCGGATGAATGATGGTACAATAAATTCTTTAGATTTTAGAGAAAAAGCACCTGCATTGGCACATCGTGACATGTTTTTGAACGCTGAAGGTCAGTTGTATGATTTACGAAGTACCCATGGGCATATGGCTAGCGGCGTGCCTGGGGCTGTTGATGGGATGTTTGCCCTTCATCAAAAATATGGTACACTGACAATGGCTGAACTGATCGAACCGTCTGTAGAAATTTCTCTGCGTGGATATGCTTTAACCCCTTTGGCTGCTGAAATTTTAAACACCAACCAAAAGGAATTCCAAACATACAACCGCTGGTCAACTCCATATCACAGCGATCAGATCTGGGAAGCCGGCGATACCATTCGACAACCAGATCTCGCAAAGACCTTAAAACACATTCAAACCAACGGTCGTAATGGCTTTTACGACGGAATAGTTGCAGATCAAATCGTAGCGGAGATGCAAAGCGGGAATGGACTAATTTCACATGCTGATTTAAAAAACTACCAAAGCGTATGGCGAAAACCCATTTCTGGTAATTACCGTGGACATCAAATCATCAGTATGGCTCCTCCTTCAAGTGGAGGAATTGCCCTTCTCCAGTTACTACAAGGAACTGAAGGCTACCCTATCGCTGATTGGGGTCATAATAGCACCAAAACAATTCACCTCATGTCGGAGCTCGAACGACGTGTGTATGCCGACCGCGCACTTTATCTAGGAGATCCCGACTTTGTAAAAGTTCCTATCAAACAATTGCTAAAGCCTTCCTATAATCAAAGACGCTTTGCCGACATTTCGTTTGATGTTGTAACGCCATCAGAGAGGGTTTCAGCAGGTGAAATTCCACCATCTGAAAGCCCAGAAACCACACACCTCTCTGTAGTGGATTCGAATGGAAATGCTGTGGCAATTACCACCACACTTAACAGTTCGTTCGGCAACAAAGTCATGGTAAAAGGGGCTGGCTTTTTTCTTAACAATGAAATGGATGACTTTAGCAGCAAGCCTGGCTCACCAAATCAATTTGGATTGATAGGTGGCGAAGCCAATGCAATCTTACCTCATAAACGTATGCTCAGCTCGATGACACCAACCATCGTTACCTATAAAGACCAACTTAAAATGGTAGTGGGAACTCCAGGAGGTTCCACCATCATCACGAGTGTGTATCAAACCCTACTCAATGTGATTGACCATGGGATGGGGATGCAGGAGGCCGTAAACGCCAAACGGGTACATCATCAATGGTATCCCGACGAAGTTCGAGTCGAAACTGGTGCCTTGACCGAGAATGTGCAAACCGATTTAGAACAACTTGGACACCAGTTGCGGATAACAGACAAAATTGGTCGGATGGATTGTATTTTGGTGCTCCCCGATGGTCGTTTGGAAGGAGGCGCAGACCCACGGGGTGACAATACGGCTCTTGGTTATTGATTGTTAATAAGCTTGTTGATGAACCGTTTTTTGGATTGTTTGAGATGCATCTTTGGTTTGTAATTTTATAACAAAGCCAAGACGATGAACGATCGCCACAATGATATCCTTCGCATTCGTCCCCAAATTAAAAAGCACCAAACTTTCGATAATATGTCTGAAGAAGAGCGCTTTCAAAACAGTACCCTACGACCGATTTTAAAACTGCAGAATCCCCTACTCCTCGCCTCTTTTGTCAATTACGCTACCAAACACAAGGGCGTGTTTTTTGACATTCCTACAGAAAAGCAATTGGCCTATATCGAAAATGCCGTGCATAAAGATCAAAAGTTTCGCAATGCTCTCAAAGGGATGATTATTGGTCAGTTTACAGTAGAAGAGTACAATATCTACACCCAAAACTCCTCTCAACTCAACAAACGGATGATGAGCTTAGTGATCACACTTCTACAAGACCAGTTGCAGTTGTTGGTGCCAGGTTTTTTGTCTAAGGTTAGCTAAACATTTTTATTATCTTAGACCTCGAAATCTCGATTTCGGCGGTTATTAAGTCAAAATTTGATTTAAATAAAAAAACAATTTTTTTAAAATCGTATTTCTAAAAGGCAGTAATCCCCTAAACCAAACTCTCCCCATCTGCATTGGTGGTAAGCACCTCGCTCATATAGTCCACAAAGGGGCGCACGGCTTGTAGAGCTTTATCGGCGCGGTCCAAAAAATCGGGCTGGCCAACGATATCGTCATCGTATTTGATGGTAAAAATATGCTGCTTAAGTCGCAATAAATCAATATCGGGGTGGTCTTTGGCATAGCCCTTGGGTGCGGTTTTGACCGCCTCGCCGTGGGGTTCGCCCCAAACGCTTTTGAATGTTTTGTTATGCAGAATAGAACGGTATTCACCTCCATCAATATCTATTTCTTGGCGAATGCGCTTTAGGTCTGCTGGGTTGGGGTCCCAAAAGCCACATGCCAAAAAGTTATTTCCAGGCGAAAGATGCAAGTAATACCCCCCACGATAGAGCGGTTTGGTACGGTGCCATGTCAGTCCAAAATGAGTTTTATAGGGTGTTTTGTCTTTGGAGAAACGTACATCACGATAAATGCGAAACAACTTAAAGCGATCAATGTGATCGTGATGGTTGAGATAATCTTTCAATTGCTCCCCAAAGGCCTTGACTTGGGTTTCTATAGATTTAAACCTCAGCTTATGATTTATAAACCAATCCCGATTGTTGTTTTGTTGTAAGTCCGATAAAAAAGAATAGAGGTCATTTGGTAATTGCATGTCAAAAATTTTTGGCAGTTATTAAAAATATGTAATTTTGAAATAACCAAATCTGAAAACCATGCCTTGGACTACCACTTATCTATTCTTTTTACTCATCGTCATTATTAAAAAACTCTTGTATGAGGCATCATTGCGCAAGCCCGTTCTGAGCTTTGTTTTGATTTCGTTTTTGTTTGCCACCTACTTTTTTCTAATATCTATTGGAGACAACACGGACATCATTGAGTAATTTGTGATTTATCGAGATGTTTCAATCGGTCAGGCATGAATTTCACAGTTTGGATTTTGATATTCGCTTTATTAGAAATTAGCTATCTGCTATATCCCTCGTTTAAACGACGCTTTTCACAAACCCCTTTGTTTCGCGTCTTTGTGAGCATGGTGTCTTATGTCTTAATCGCACTGGCGATCATGGTTTAATTGACTTGGCACTCGTTTTACTAAACGATTTTCTCTAAAAAAGTCATACCAATCCGGTGGATTTGCTGTTTGCATGGGCTAAAAATACTCCATCCCACGACCTTTACAAATATCCTGGCTGTAGTGCCATTGTAACGGTCCTACTCTATTAAATAATTCTGGTATGATAATGAGTTTATACTTTGGCGTATAAAAGCAGCTATCCCTTTTGCCGTTCCTCAAGTACGCGAACGACATCGTTTAAGCTTTGCCCTTTGGCCTGTAATAAAATCATCAAGTGAAACAACAGGTCAGCGCTTTCATTCAGAAACAATTCTGAGTTGGTGTCTTTGGCTTCGATAACAGTTTCCACGGCTTCCTCCCCTACCTTTTGTGCAATTTTATTGATGCCATTTGCAAACAAACTCGCCACATAGCTTTTTTCAGAAGGATTGTTTTTGCGATCCGAAATCACCTGTTCCAAGGCAGACAAAAATCCATAGTAAGGCGTATTGCTGTTGCCCCAGCATGTATCATCTCCCTTGTGACAAGTTGGGCCTTTGGGCTTGGCCTGAATCAATAGGGCATCACAATCACAGTCTACTGTCATATCGATTAAAGATAAAACATGACCACTCTCCTCCCCTTTTGTCCAAAGGCGGTTTTTGGAGCGGCTAAAAAAAGTGACTTGTCGCTTCTCTTGTGTTTTGGTAACGGCTTCTTGGTTCATATAACCCAACATCAATACGCATTTGGTATTTGCATCTTGCACGATGGCGGGAACAAGTCCGTCAGGGTGTTTACTAAAATCAATTGTCATCGCATTGGTATTTTGTGTAATCTCAATTCGTTTTTCAATTCGGGGATACGGATTTCATTAAAGTGAAATACACTTGCTGCCAAAGCCGCATCTGCATTTCCCTCGACAAAGGTATCAATAAAGTGTTGCATTGTACCTGCACCACCAGAGGCAATGACAGGAACAGTTACTGTTTCACTGAGTTGTCGTAGTGCACTATTGGCAAATCCTTGTTTGGTTCCATCGTGATCCATAGAGGTAAACAGCAATTCCCCAGCACCCCGATCAACGGCTTCTTGCGCCCATGTGAACAGCTTTCGTTCGGTGGGGACTTTGCCACCAACGAGGTGGACAACCCATTCTTCAGCAATTTGTTTGGCATCGATCGCAACTACGACACATTGTGTTCCAAAACGATTGGCGACCTCACTGATCAGCGCAGGACGGCGAACAGCAGCAGAGTTGATCGAAACTTTGTCCGCACCATTGTCCAACAGAATGCCCACATCCTCCATCGCATTGATACCACCGCCCACAGTAAAAGGGATATCGATCGCTTGAGCAACATTACGAACCAACTTAGCAAGGGTTTTTCGTTTTTCCTCGGACGCTGAAATGTCGAGAAACACAAGTTCATCTGCCCTTTCCTCTGCATAGCGCTGGGCAAGTTCAACAGGGTCTCCTGCGTCTCGAAGATTGACAAAATTGACACCCTTGACCGTACGGCCATCCTTGATATCCAAACAGGGAATGATTCGTTTTGTAAGCATATCAGCTTTGATTCAGTTGATAGGTTTCCAATTCTTTTAGACCGATTTTCCCCTCATATATAGCTTTGCCAACGACTGCTGCCGAACATCCAAGCTCACGACATGCATATAGGTCATCCATGGCACTCACCCCGCCAGAGGCGATCAGAGACAAGCCCTCAATCTCGCTGATCAACTCGCGGTATAAGTCCAAAGAAGGGCCTTCTAGCATACCGTCTTTGGCGACGTCGGTGCATAAAACATTTGTAAACCCTTTTTTGGTAAAATCCTTTATAAAATCTAAAACATCAAGCCCTGAATCTTGTTCCCAACCGTGCGTGGCGATTCGACGGTTTTTGGCATCTGCGCCCAAGATGAGTTGATCTGCGCCATACCGATCCAACCATTCCAATACAAGTTGTGGTTCGACAACAGCGATACTACCAAGGGTAACCTGTGCAGCCCCACAATCAAAAGCAGTTTGTAAATCAAGCTCCGACTTGATTCCACCGCCAAAGTCCACTTGCAAGTTGGTTTGGGTGGCAATGGCTTCCAGAACCTTGGCGTTGACAATGTGCTTGGCACGAGCTCCGTCGAGGTCAACCACGTGCAAGTGTGTTAGCCCAGCCCCTTCAAAGCGTTTGGCAACCTCAACTGGTAAATCACTATAGACGGTTTTGGTGTCGTATGCACCTTTTGTCAATCGTACACACTGTCCATCTATGATATCGATTGCAGGAATAATGATCATAGTGACAAAAAATTTTGTAAAAGCTGTGCGCCAGTAGCCCCACTCTTTTCTGGGTGAAATTGGGTGCCATAAAAGTTGTTTTTTGCCATTGCTGCAGCAAAATTGATATCATAAAGACAGTGTCCAACCGTATTTTCATTGGGCTTGGCGTAATAGCTGTGAACAAGATAAAAATGACTGTCGTTTGGGATTTTTTCAAACAACACCCCACTACCTTTCACTTTATTCCAACCCATATGAGGTACATTGCGTGTGGTTGAAAACCGAACCACTTCGGTATCGAATATCCCCAAAGCTATTGTGTTCCCTTCTTCTGAAGCATTACACATCAACTGCATCCCCAGACAGATGCCTAGAACAGGTTGTGTCAACTCTGGAATGAGCGTGTCCAACTGCGTACTTTTGAGTTTCGCCATCGCCGAGCTCGCTTCCCCTACTCCTGGGAAAATGACATGAGAAGCAGATTGGATGGTTTCTGGATCACTAGACAGTGTGGGCGAAACTCCCAAACGTGCCAAAGCAAAACGAATACTCTGGATATTCCCAGCCCCATAATCGATAATGGCTACACTCATAACTGTCCTTTGGTAGAAGGTAGAATCAATTTTTCAGGATCGCGCTGTATCGCTGCTTTGATGGCTTTGGCAAAGCTTTTAAAAATCGCCTCGATCTTGTGATGCTCATTGTGCCCTTCTGCTTTGATATTCAAATTGGCCTTTGCCCCATCAGCAAAAGATTTAAAAAAGTGGAAAAACATCTCGGTTGGCATTTTACCAATCAATTCACGCTTAAATTTAGCGTCCCACATCAACCAAGACCGCCCGCCAAAGTCGATAGCGACTTGCGCAAGGCAATCATCCATCGGTAAGCAAAAGCCATAGCGCTCGATCCCGAGTTTGTCCCCGAGAGCCATTGCAAAGACTTCTCCGAGAGCAATAGCAGTGTCTTCAATGGTGTGGTGCTCATCGACTTCCAAATCGCCCTTGGTGGTCAATTCGATATCAATCCCTCCGTGACGTGCCAACTGATCGAGCATGTGATCAAAAAATGCAATTCCTGTATCAATCGTGCTTTGCCCAATTCCATCGAGGTTAAGCGTAATCGAAATGTCCGTTTCTTTGGTTGTGCGCTTGTGCGTACACAGACGTTGACCAGCTTTGAGCGTGGTGTAAATTTCACTCCAATTTGCAGTTGTCAAGGCAATGGCTGCTTTGGTGGCCTTATCAGGTGTTTCACTTAGACGGTCATCGTGTTGAAGCCAAATCCCTTGAGCACCGAGGTTGACCGCCAATTGCATATCACTCAATCGGTCTCCGATGACAAAGGAATTCTCTAAATCATAATCTCCAGACAAATAAGCAGTTAATAAGCCCGTTTCAGGTTTGCGCGTGGGCGCTTGGTCTGCTGGAAAGCTTTTGTCAATACAGACTTCCTCGAAAATAATCCCTTCATTTTTCATCGCATCCATCAAATGATTATGAACAGGCCAAAACTCCTCCTCTGGGAAGCTATCGGTACCTAATCCGTCTTGGTTAGTAACCATGACAAGGGTGTAGTCCAACTCTTTAGCAATACGTCCGAGATAGGTAAATACACCAGGGTAAAATATCAATTTTTCAAAACTGTCAAGCTGATAGTCCTCTGGCTCTAGCGCCAATGTTCCATCACGATCGATAAATAAGATCTTCTTCATGATGACAAGCGATTTAATGTTTCTATCAATATTTGATTTTCTTGGGGTGTTCCAACAGAGAAACGAAGGCAGTTTTCACACCCCACTTGCTTACTGCGGTTACGCACAACGATATTATTTTGGATGAGTTGAGCATATCGTTTGTTGGCATCATCAACCCGTACCAAAAGGAAATTCGCATCACTCGGATAAACCTTTTCAACAAAGGAAATCTTCTCTAGCTGTGCAAACAGACCCTTTCTTTCTGCAATAAGTTGTGTGATTTGCCTTTGGGTTGTATCCCAATCCTCTAAAGCAGAAATGGCACGTTCTTGGGTCAATGAATTGATATTATATGGGGGCTTGATTTTGTTGAGAATATTGATAATCTCTTCACTGGCAATACAGATACCAAGCCGAATTCCCGCAAGCCCATAGGCCTTGGAAAGGGTTTGGGTAATGATCAGATTGGGATAGGATGGCAATTCCGCTGTTAAACTCTTTTGGGTAGAAAAATCAATATATGCCTCATCAACCACCACAAGACCAGTAAAAGATTTTAGTAAAGTAAGGATGTCCTCTCGGCGAAATGAATTGCCACTAGGATTGTTGGGAGAACACAGGAATATCGCTTTGGTTTGGGACGAAATTTGATTGAGTATATCTTTTGTAACTAATTGAAAATCATTATTTAAGGGGGCTTCATCTAAAGAAACACAATTAATGTTTGCAAGCACTTTATACATCCCATAAGTTGGGGGCATCACAATGACATTATCCTTGTTTGGCGTACAAAACGCACGAAAAATCAAGTCCAATACCTCATCACTTCCATTGCCGAGAAGCAATTGATTGGCAGCTACCCCTCTACCCCTTGTAATGACTTCTTTTAGCTTTCGCTGCTGCGGATCGGGATAACGGTTTACACCATTGTCAAATGGGTTTTCGTTGGCATCCAAGTAAACGACATCACCATCATCGGCGTCAAATTCGTCTCTAGCAGAAGAATATGGTTGTAAATCAGCGATATGTGAGCGCACTAGCTTTTGGAGATCAAAACTCATGTCAAATCTTTTAATCGAACACTTACGGCGTTTTTGTGAGCAAACAAGCCCTCGGCATCGGCTAGGGTTTCTATCGATGGTCCAAGGTCTTTCAAGCCTATCTCGCTTATTTTTTGAAAGCTAATCGCCTTGAGAAAACTATCCAAGTTAACGCCACTGTATTGTTTGGCGTACCCATTGGTCGGTAAGGTGTGATTGGTCCCCGAAGCGTAATCACCTGCGCTTTCAGGTGTATAATTCCCAATAAACACCGATCCTGCGTTGACAACGCTCTTGACAAACTGATCTTCGTTGGCCATACAAATGATATAGTGTTCAGGTCCGTATTCGTTGATAAAAGCCATGGCATCGGATTCATCAGCAAAGTAAATGGCCGTTGAGTTGGCAAGCGATTGTGCAGCGATTTCTTTTCTAGGAAGTGCACCCAACTGCTTTTGCAATTCGTCTTTTACCTTGTCAATGGTATCTTGACTGGTGCTGACCAATACCACTTGGCTGTCAACACCGTGCTCTGCTTGTGACAGTAAATCTGCTGCGACATAAGAAGGGACTGCTGTATCATCAGCGACGACCAATAACTCACTTGGTCCAGCAGGCATATCGATAGAAACGCCATATTGGGTTGCTTTTTGTTTGGCAGCAGTAACATATTGATTACCGGGTCCCAATATCTTGTAAACCTGTGGAATCGTCTCTGTGCCAAAGGTCATCCCGCCAATAGCCTGAATCCCACCGACTTGAAATAAACGAGTAACACCACATTTATAAGCCGCATAGCGGATGGCTGGCGCAAGTTGACCAGATTGATTTGGCGGCGTACACAAAACGATTTCACGACAACCGGCAATGGTAGCAGGAATGGCAAGCATGAGTATAGAAGAAAACAAAGGAGCTGTCCCGCCTGGGATATAGAGTCCGACCTTTTCAATTGGACGTTTTTCTTGCCAGCATGATACACCTTCTTGTACATCAACCTGAACTCGCTTTGTTTGTTGTGCCAAGTGAAAGGCATAGATGTTGTTATAAGCCTTATCAATTGCAGCTTTTAAATCGGCTGATAACTCGTTTTGCGCAGTTTTTAGATCGGCATGATCAACTTCGATAGTATCAGGTCGAATGCCGTCAAACTTTTCGCTAAAGGCCTGTATAGCATGATCGCCTTGACTTTGGATCGCACCAAACACTTCTTCTACAACTGGCATTACCTCGCCTAAAGAAGCCGTTGGACGGGCGGTTAGCTCATTCCATTGATCGATAGATGGGTTGAAAACCGCTTTCATAAGACCATTTTTTCTACTGGACAGACAAGAATATCTTGCGCGCCTGCCGCTTTTAATTCATCAATAACTTCCCAAAAGGTTCCTTCGTTGACCACAGAGTGGAGTGAACTCCAACCTGGTTCAGCCAAGGGCAAGACCGTAGGAGACTTAAGTACAGGAAGAATCGAAGATATTTTATCGATACTATCATTGGGCACATTCATCAAAATATACTTTGACTGACGCCCTTTTAACACCGATTGAATACGAAACTGCAACTTTTCTAGGATGTCAGTCTTCTCTGCATCCAAGATACTGCTGGCTGCCAGAACCGCTTCGGATTTGAACAGCACCTCGACTTCTTTAAGGTTGTTTTTAAACAAGGTTGAGCCGCTGGAAACAATATCGCAAATGGCATCGGATAATCCAATATTTGGAGCAATTTCTACAGAACCATTAATGATATGAAGTTCAGCGTCAATTCCTTTTTCCGAAAGAAATCCTTCGACGGTATTTGGATAAGAAGTTGCGATTTTCTTCCCTGTCAAACTTTCAATGCCCTTGTAGGCATCGTCTTTAGGAATAGCGATTGATACCCGACATTTCGAAAATCCTAGTTTTTCTTTGATGGTAATCTCTTTTCCTTTTTCAATCAGTAGATTTTCTCCGATGATCGCGATATCGACTACTCCGTCACGGATATATTGAGGGATATCCCCATTACGCAGATAGAAGATTTCGAGAGGAAAATTACGAGCAACTGCTTTTAACTGGTCTTTACCATTGTCGATAGAAATTCCACAATCATTGAGGAGCTTTAATGATTCGTCATGGAGTCTTCCAGACTTTTGAACTGCGATGTGTAACTTTTTATTCACGATTTCAATTTATACTAACAAAAAAACCCGCTTGAATCTCAAACGGGTTTGGAATAAACTATATCATATCCAATTTAACTCGTCTGAGACAAGGCAAATAAATGATGGATATGTGTGTTTTTTTTCATTTCGATTGCAAATATCAAACAAAATTTTGAAAAAAACCTATTGATTGCCTAAAATTATGGGTAAACCATCTTCTCCGCTTCCGATCACAATCACTTTCGCATTGGTCGATTCTGACAATTGCAGTGTTGCTTCAATTCCTTTTTCAAGAAGGATATTTCGGGTTAAGGATGCATTGAGAATCCGGTTGGCAAGTGCTTTACCTTCTGCTTCAATACGCACTTTCTCAGCTTCTTGCTTTGCCTTTTCCAAACGGAACTCATATTCCAGTGCTTCTTGCTCCTGGGTGAGTTTACGTTGAATCGCTTCTTTGATAGAAGGTGGTAGGGTCACGTCACGTACCAATACCGAATTGATTTGTACATGCTGTGGCTCTACTTTCTTTTTGGTTTCCTCATAGATTTCGTTTTGAATCGCGTCGCGTTTGGTCGAGTACAACTGTTCGGGCGTATAACGTCCAATCACCGAACGAGCGACTGCTCGAATTTCGGGAACGATCACAATATTGAGGTAATCCTCACCTTTGGTTTTGTGCAACAGTCCCAAATCTTCGATAATTGGTTGATAGAGCACAGAAACATCGAGTGAAATTTCAAGACCGTTAGAAGACAAAACGCGCATACCGCTTTCAAATTCTTCTTGTTGCTTGATGTTATAGACATAGACCTTGTTCCAAGGTGCGATGATATGAAAACCCTCCGATAATGCGGGTTTGTCAGTTACGGTACCTCCACCAAATCGCTTCCACACAACTCCTGCTTCTCCGTAGCCAATATTGACTGCTGATCGGAAAAGAAAAAGGAGTGCAACAAAAATTAGCACAGTGATTGGTAGTCCGAGTTTAGGTAAATTATTCATTGATATATATTAAAAAATTAAGTAAGCATTCCACCATCTACATTGATTACCTGTCCAGTGATGTAACTCGACAAGTCCGAAGCCAAAAATACACATGCATTGGCTACGTCATTTGGCGTTCCACCCCGCTTCAGCGGAATTCCAGCTCGCCAACCTGCGACAACATCTTCAGAAAGTTGTGCAGTCATTTCCGTTTCGATAAAGCCGGGAGCAATCACGTTGCAACGGATGTTTCGCGATCCAAGTTCAAGAGCAACAGACTTCGAAAAGCCAATAATTCCCGCTTTAGATGCTGCGTAGTTCGATTGTCCAGCATTACCTTTAACCCCAACAACAGAGCTCATATTGATGATGCTCCCCTGCCGTTGTTTCAACATGATGCGTTGCACGGCTTTGGTGAGGTTAAAAACAGATTTTAAATTGACTTCAATCACCTTGTCAAAATCCTCTTCTGTGATACGCATCAACAGATTGTCCTTTGTGATTCCCGCATTGTTGATCAATACATCAATCGTTCCGACGTCTGCGAGGACATTTTCGACAAGCTCTTGGGCCTGTGTAAAGTCTGCTGCATTGGATTGGTATCCTTTGGCCTGTACACCCATTGTTTGCAATTTGGTTTCAAGTGCATTGGCGGCATCTACAGAAGAGCTATAGGTAAATACCACGTTGGCACCATGCTCCGCAAAAACAGTCGCGATTCCATTTCCGATACCACGACTTGCCCCAGTGATTAAAACGGTTTTGTTTTCGAGTAGTTTCATTGATTTAGTTTAGGATTTGAGCTACTTTTTTGCCAATTTCTGCTGGGGAGTCGACAACATGAATTCCACATTCTGACATAATCTTCTTTTTGGCTTCTGCAGTGTCCTCTGTCCCGCCAACAATCGCACCTGCATGACCCATGGTTCGGCCTTTTGGAGCAGTTTCTCCAGCGATAAACCCAACTACTGGCTTCGGATTGCCTTGCTCATGTACCCAGCGTGCCGCATCGGCTTCGAGCTGTCCGCCGATTTCACCAATCATAACGATACATTCTGTTTCCTTGTCATTCATCAATAGCTCAACGGCCTCTTTGGTTGTTGTTCCAATGATGGGGTCACCGCCAATCCCGATTGCAGTCGTAATACCAAGGCCTTCTTTCACAACTTGATCAGCTGCTTCATAGGTTAGGGTTCCAGATTTGGATACGATTCCCACATTTCCTTTCTTAAATACAAAGCCAGGCATAATACCAACTTTTGCTTCTTCTGGAGTGATTACTCCTGGGCAGTTTGGCCCCACTAGTCGAGCATTTCGTTCTTTGACATAGGAAGAGGCTTTGACCATATCAGCAACAGGAATACCCTCTGTAATCGTTACGATTACTTTGATGCCAGCATCTGCAGCTTCCATGATGGCGTCTGCAGCAAATGCAGGAGGAACAAATATGATAGAGGTGTCTGCCCCAACGGCATCGACGGCGTCCTTAACGGTGTTAAAAACGGGCTTATTCAAATGAGTTTGGCCACCTTTACCAGGTGTAACTCCACCAACAATTTGTGTGCCATAGGATATCATTTGTTCGGCGTGAAAGCTTCCTTCACTTCCTGTAAACCCTTGTACAATTATTTTTGAGTCCTTGTTGACCAATACGCTCATAGCTATTCTTTAATTCGTTCGATATAGGTTGATTTTTCGGTATCTACTTTGATTTTGTCTCCTTCATTGATAAACAAAGGGACATTAATTTTTGCTCCAGTTTCTAAAGTGGCGGGCTTTGTCGCATTGGTTGCGGTATTGCCCTTAACACCAGGCTCGCTGTGCGCAACTTCTAATATCACACTAGCAGGCATGTCAACAGACAATGGAATTCCATCATCGGCATTGGTCATCACAGTAACATGCTCCCCTTCTTTGAGCAGTTCTGGAGCGTCTAATAAACTTTTTTGAAGTTCAATTTGATTGTAATCGTCGCTATTCATAAAATGATAAGTCTCCCCGTCGTTGTATAAAAACTGAAATTTGCGGGTTTCAACACGAACATCATCGATTTTATGACCTGCAGAAAAGGTATTGTCAATCACTTTTCCACTGGTAACGCTTTTGAGTTTTGTTCGAACAAAAGCAGGGCCTTTTCCAGGTTTGACATGTAAAAACTCAATGATTTTAAAAATATCATTGTTGTAGCGAATGCAAAGTCCTTTGCGAATATCAGAAGTTGATGCCATACGTTATGATGTTTTTGAATATCCTTTCATAATCCCGCGTTGTGAATCTCGAATAAATTGTAAAATCTCATCTCTTTCAGAAGAAACTTCCATTTCTGCTTCGATAATTTCTACTGCTTGGGTATTGTTGTAATTTTTTTGGTAAAGGATTCGATAAATATTTTGAATCTCTCTAATTTTTTTACTTGTGAAACCACGACGACGAAGTCCTACGGAGTTGATTCCTACGTATGAAATTGGTTCACGAGCAGCTTTGACAAAAGGGGGAACATCTTTTCGGACCAAAGACCCACCAGCAATAAAAGAATGACTTCCTACAGAACAGAACTGATGAACAGCCGTCATCCCTGCTAAAATCACATGATCGCCAACGGTAATATGACCAGCGAGTGTGCTGTTATTGGAAAAAATACAATGATTACCAACAATGCAATCGTGTGCGATATGAGAATAAGCCATAATAAGGCAGTTTTCACCAATAATTGTTTTTCCTCTGGAGGAAGTACCTCTGTTAATGGTTACACATTCCCGAATGGTGGTATTGTCTCCAATTTCGGCAGTTGAATCCTCCCCATTAAATTTTAAATCTTGTGGTACAGCTGAAATTACAGAACCAGGAAAAATCGAGCAGTTTTTTCCGATACGTGCCCCTTCCATGATCGTAACATTTGATCCAATCCAGGTTCCTTCTCCAATTTCAACATTTTTATCAATGGTAGTAAAGGGTTCAATGACAACATTTTTAGCAATTACAGCTCTCGGATGAACATATGCAAGCGGTTGATTCATATTTTAACTTGATTTTTCTTGACAATTTGCGCCATCATCTCTGCTTCTGTGGTCAATCGGCCTCTACTGTATGCATAAGCTTGCATATGACAGATTCCTCTTCGAATTGGAGACAGGAGTTCTAATTTAAACACAAGGGTGTCGCCAGGAACCACGGGGTGCTTGAATTTAGCGTTCTCTATTTTCATAAAAAAGGTGAGGTAGTTTTCTGGATCGGGTACAGAATTAAGAACCAATACGCCACCAGCTTGTGCCATCGCCTCGATTTGGAGAACGCCAGGCATAACTGGCTGACCTGGGAAATGACCCTCAAAAAAGGGCTCGTTCATCGTTACGCTTTTGACGGCTACCACGTGTTTTTCGCTAATTTCAAGGATTTTGTCGACGAGTAAAAAAGGAGGCCGGTGAGGCAAAATATCCATAATCTGATTGACATCAAGCGCTGGCTCTATGTCTAGATCATATTTAGGCACTCGATTTCTCTTTTCATCCTTGATGATTTTGGCCATTTTTTTGGCAAACTGTGTATTAATCCCATGACCTGGCTTTGAAGCAATTACCTTTCCACGAATTCGCGTACCAATCAGCGCCAAATCTCCAATGACATCCAAAAGCTTATGACGTGCAGCTTCGTTGGGATAGTGAAGGGTTAGATTGTCTAAAATTCCGTTAGGTTTTACAGAAATCGATTTTTTGTTGAACGCTTTTCGAAGGCGATCCATGGTTTCTTTAGACAATTCTTTATCAACATATACAATGGCATTGTTAAGATCCCCCCCTTTAATTAAACCACTAGACAAGAGGTTTTCCAGCTCATGCAAAAAACTAAATGTTCGAGCGTTGGCAAATTCATTTTTGAATTGACTCAGTGTTTTCAAACTAGCATTTTGAGTACCAAGAACTTTCGTGCCAAAATCCACCATAGTGGTTACCTCATAGCCGTCAGCTGGCAATAAGGTAATTTCACTTCCCGATTCATCGCAAGTGTAGGTGATGTTTTCTTTCACAACATACTCCTCTCTTTCAGCGTCGAGCTCATCGAGGCCTACTTTTTCAATGGCCTCGACAAAAAACTTGGATGAACCATCCATAATGGGTGGCTCTGAAGCATTTAGTTCGATTAAAACATTGTCAACTTCGCAGCCAACAAGTGCTGCTAATACGTGTTCACTGGTTTGAATTGTCACACCATTTTTTTGAAGACTCGTTCCTCGTTGGGTATCTGCAACATACTGCGCATGTGCCTCAATGATTGGGTGGCCTTCCAAGTCAATACGTTGAAAAGCATACCCATGGTTTGCAGGAGCAGGCCTAAAGGTCATCGTAACCTCTTCACCTGTATGGATTCCTACCCCTTTCAGAGTGATATCATTAGTAATCGTTGTTTGTTTAGCCATTGTCTTTTTGATTTTTTTGGAGTTTGTGAAGCGTTTCGATGTGCTTCGGTAGATTCTTGAAGTGGACGTAAGATTTGTTGTAGGATAGATAGTCCAGAGCAGGAAAGCCCATCACTTTCTCATCATCTTTTAGGTTACGAAGAACACCAGTTTTGGCCTGGATTTGAACGCGGTCACCTATTTTTAGGTGACCCGCAACGCCGGCTTGCCCACCAATAACACAATGACTTCCAATCTTGGTAGACCCAGCAACACCCGATTGAGCTGCAATGACAGTATGAGATCCGATTTCAACATTGTGGGCGATTTGAATCAAATTGTCAAGTTTAACTCCTTTTCGAATGATAGTTTGACCAAGAGTTGCCCGGTCAATTGTTGTATTTGCCCCGATTTCAACATCATCTTCAATCAAGACTGAACCAGTTTGGGGAACCTTATCATAAGAGCCCTTGGCAGTGGGACTAAACCCAAAGCCGTCTGAACCAACCACTACGTTGTTGTGAAGAATACAATTGGCACCGATTTCAGATTGTCGTAAAATTTTTGTTCCAGAAAAAATCGTGGTATTATCGCCAATGACAACATCTGTTTCGATAACCACATGCTCATGGATTTTGACGTTATTTCCAATTTTCACTCCATTTTGGATAACTGTAAAAGCCCCAACATAGGAGTTTTTTCCAATGATAGCCGAGGGATCAATTACAGTGTGATTGTGAATGCCGTTGAACTCTTTTGCGGCGCCATTAAACTTGTTTAGCATCGTTGTAAAAGAATGATAAGGGTCCGAAACTTTGATAAGAGTAGTATGAATTTCTTTTTCTGGCTGGAAGCTTTCACTAACAAGAGTAATACTGGCTTTAGTAGAATAAACAAAGGGGGTGTACTTCGGGTTTGCTAAAAAAGCAAGTGATCCCTCTGTTGCTTCTTCAATTTTTGCTAATGTAGAAACGCGAGCGTCTTTATTTCCCACTATAGAGCCGTCCAGGATTTCAGCAATCTGAGAAGCAGTGTATTCCATCGCTGCAAAAATAACAAAATTGCAAGACTATTTTGGATAACAACAGTAATACTTGGTTACGGCTTTGGTGAGCATTTTTAAATTTGATTCATCTGAACCTGCCAATAACTCTTTGGTAACCCCATTCTTTTGAATAAGTATAATTGGAGATTGTTCAAAATTGTATGCCATATTTTTCATCTTACCATCAAATACAAAGTAAGTGACCTCCTGAGTGGATATACCCAACTTGGCCACCGCAATGTCTTTTTGTTTCTCAATAAAATCAGTGGAGAACGGCACGTTGCTTACTTCGATTTTTGGCAAACGACGATTTAGAACCTTCTCGCATAGTGCCGAATACACAGGGTCGTGGTGATCAACCCCTGCTTTTATCATGGCCCATACATCCACATCGTCAATTGCAGCAAAGTGCTTCATCTCGACTTCAAGTAATGATGAACGTGAAGTTGATAAAAAATACAGTAAATCAGTAGATGCCTGGATGGTGTCCCCATTTTGCAACAGTTCTCTGGCACGCAATATGATGCGTTTAAGCACTTCCTCTGCCACATAACTCGTTTTGTGAAGATAAACAGACCAATACATCAAGCGTCTTGCGAGTAAAAACTTTTCAATCGAATACATTCCCTTTTCTTCAACAACCAATTTATCTTGATATACCCTTAACATGGCAATGATCCGGTCGGTACTGATATTGCCTTCTGTAACACCAGAATAGAAACTGTCTCGCTTTAGGTAATCCAATCGATCCATATCCAATTGAGAAGAAATCAATTGATTGAAAAAAGAGCGCTTGTATTTCCCTTCAAACATTTGGATTGCCAGACTGAGTTTTCCATCATATTTGTCATTGAGAATTTTCATCATCGAAAGTGACCAAAATTCATGGGGAACATTCTCGACTAATACCCCTTCGAGGGCATGGGAAAAAGGACCATGACCCAAATCATGAAGAAGAATGGCAATCATGGCGGCTTCTCGTTCGCTTTCTGAAATGGGAGTTCCTTTTGAAGTTAGGATTTCTAGGGTTTTATGCATTAGATGCATCGCTCCAAGGGCATGTGCAAAGCGATGATGTGTAGCTCCATTAAAGACATAGTGAGACAAGCCCATCTGCTGGATTCGACGGAGTCGCTGAAACACAGGTTCTTGGATGATGGTGGAAATAAACGGTGTGGGAATTGAAATAAAACCGTAAATTGGATCGTTATAATTCTTGAGTCTCAAACATTAGAATTTAAACAAATATACGAATATGGAGTCGATACAGGTGTTGTGGGTAGATGATGAAATCAATCGATTACAACCGCACATCCAGTTTTTGGTAGAAAAAGGATACCAAGTCAGTCCATGCACAAATGGTCCAGACGCATTGGAACTGATCAAAAAACAAGCGTATGACGTTGTTTTTCTCGATGAAAATATGCCAGGCATGGATGGGTTATCGGTCTTGAGCAAAATCAAGCAAATCTTACCCAACCTTGCGGTTATTATGATTACAAAGAGTGAGGCAGAAACGCTGATGGAGGAAGCAATTGGTTCAAAAATTGCGGACTATTTAATCAAACCCGTAAATCCCAATCAGATTTTATTGTCTCTGAAAAAAAACTTGGATCACTCGCGTTTGGTCAATGAGAAAACATCGATGGACTATCAACGTTCATTCCAAGAGATTAATATGGAAATCAGTCGGGCAAATGACTATGCAGAATGGGCTGGAATTTATCAAAAGCTCTGCTTTTGGGAATTGGAACTCGATACTTTGGAATCGAATGACTTACAGGAGATTCTCGATTACCAAAAGGCAGAAGCCAATCATCAGTTTTCCAAGTTTATATCGTCCAATTATGAAGATTTGGTCGGAGGGAATAGCCCCCTAGTCATGTCCCATCAAATGATTGAACAACTGGTATTGAGCAAGATGTCAGAAGATAAAACAACTCTTTTGATTGTGATCGACAACCTTCGCTATGATCAGTGGCGTGTTTTACAAAAATACCTCTCCCCTTTCTACAAATTGCAAGAAGAAATGATTTGTAGTAGTATTTTGCCTACTGCAACCCAGTATGCCAGAAATGCATTATTTGCTGGGGAGCTACCGGTTCATATCAAACGATTGTACCCAAACTTCTGGAAAGATGACATCGATTCGGGAGGAAAAAATCAACATGAGCAAGAGCTATTGCGTGCACATTTTGCTGCGCTAGAGCAAGATGTATCTTTTAGTTACCATAAAATCAATCGCCAAGAACAAGGTTTAAAACTTGCTTCCCAATTGCAAAATGAAGCCAATAACGACCTATGTGTTGTCGTTTACAATTTTGTCGATGTGATATCACATGCCAAAACCGAGATGGAAATCATCAAAGAGCTGGCATCCTCTGACAAGGCATTTCGATCATTAACATCAACGTGGTTTCAGAACTCTCCTTTGTTAGACATTATCAAACGTGCACAGTCACTAGGATTTACCTTGATGATTACCACAGATCACGGCACCATCAATGTACGTCAACCCTCCAAAATTTTGGGGGACCGGGAATCGAGTACCAACATACGATATAAGACAGGAAAACGTCTTGATTCGGAGGATAAAAACCTCTATACGGTATCAAACCCTGAAGATATTGGCTTGCCAAAAATCAACCTGTCCAGCAGCTTTACTTTTGCTACAGAAGATCGGTATTTGATCTATCCATCAAACTACAATCACTTTGTCAACTTTTATAAAAACACCTATCAGCACGGCGGGGTATCCCTAGAAGAAATGCTGATTCCTTTTGCGGTGCTTTCCCCCAAGTGATCTATTTTTGCACCATGGTACTGGAATATACTTTGGAAGAGATCGATCGTGTTGCTGAGCAGCTTATCAATTCGTTTACGCATTCCATAATCGCCATGAGCGGTCAAATGGGAAGTGGTAAGACCACACTGGTTCAAGCGATCGTTTCCAAATTGGGTAGTGAGGAAAACGTGAGTAGCCCAACCTTTGGACTGGTTCATGAGTACAATATTCCCAATGGAAAGCTCATCCATATGGATTTATATCGATTGGAAGAGGATAGCGAGTTAGAACAATTGGGGTTTGACGATTATATTTCTAGTGGTAATTTTTGCTTTATCGAATGGCCAGAGCTAGCTGCCAATCACATTCAAGGCGGGTGTCACCACTTGAATATAGAATGGGTAAATGATCACAAACGCAAATTGAATTTCAAATGAGTTTCTTAAAACGCTTGTCATACTATATCGGTGGATTTTCGGTTGGTATTGTGTTGTTAATTTTCTTTTTGAGTGGTAAAAACACACGTTGTACCTATACGCCTGATGCGCGAGTGATAAATGATTTTTCCAAAAAAGAATGGGTCTTTAGCACTCCTAAAAATGCCAGCTCTAATCGAAGTCAGTTTTTAAAAGGCGGCGACATTATTTTTTCCAAAAGTAGGGTTGGACTTGACAGTTGCAATGTATATCGACTAAGACTCCCCCATGGGGTTTATGATGTTCAGAATTGCGATAGTATTGCTTATTTCACTGTCCGTTAGCCAAAGCTCTTCGTTTTAATTCTCCTCGTAATCGCATAAGTTCTCTGGTAGTTTGTCCTGCTATGGCCGTATTTTCTTCTGCTCGCCTAGCGAGATAAGGGATCAATTTATCCATGGGTCCAAAAGGTACAAACTTGACCACGTTGTACCTTTTATCGGCTAGGACAAAACTGATGTAATCACTCATGCCGAGCAATTGACTAAACCATATTCGATCGTCGTTTGGTTTAATTTCGTATTGATCCATGAGGTTGATGGCCTGAACCATACTTTCTTCGTTATGTGATCCCAATACAACTGCGATGTTGACAAGATGCTTGAAACAATAATCTACTGCAGCGTAATAGCTTTTATCAGTTTCGGATTTGGAGGCGCAAATGGGACTGAAAAGACCGTGTTTCTGAGCGATTTTCCGCTCTTTCTCCATGTAGGCGCCTCGAACCAGTTTAAGACCAAGATAAAAACCTTCTTTTGTTGCTATGTTATGCATCTGCTTGAGGCGACGATTTCCGTCGACCAAATACAATTGTACAGTATTGTATACCACAGCTTTAGAAATATTAAACTCACGCATCAAATCCATTACCACTTGGTCGGTTGCGATTTGCATACTGTATTCTTCGGCATCGACTAGCAAAGCAACCCCATGTTGAAGCGCGATTTGGCAACAGCAACGAAATCGATCAATGATTCTTTTCCAACTGACTTGTTCTTCTGCACTAAGCGAATGTTTCGCATTTATTTTTTGAAATAAATGCTTGTGACCAAACGAGGTAGGCTTACAAACGCTAAAGGGGATGTTATTTGTTTTAGCGGCGTGAATGATTAGGTTTTGTACCATCTCACAATTTTTATCAAACTCGCTTTCAGTAGAACTGTCTTCAATGGCATAATTGAGATAAGAATACACACCGTAGTTAGAAAGGGAAGCAACAGTAGATTCGGACTCTTGAAGTGTTGTTCCAGCATAAAACGGATAAAACAGCAAGCGTTGAATGGTTTGAAACCCTGGAAATTTAATATGTCCAAAGCGTTTCATGAGTTGAATACCAAGTTTTGAAATTCTTGGACTTGACATCAACCGAAATAAGCGAACCAATTGTTTGAGTTCCTTTGTTGAACGATGCGCAAAAGAAGAAGAATGATTGTTAAAAAAATCACGCATATATATCAAACTGTTTGTTTTACAACATTTAAAAATAAAACATTTGGGTTACTTTTGCACCATGGCCGGAAAAAAGATTGACAAAGCATCCATTAGCACGGTACTCTACACGGAGAAAGGTTGGAATCGCCTTGACAAAACAGCCGACTCAAACCAGTACACTTCAATCTTTGTGCTTACTGACAGTAACACCAATCGACACTGCTTACCCCTTTTTGAGAATCACTTTCAGCATCCCTATACCCCAATGACCATGGAAGCTGGTGAAACCCACAAGCATCTCGCGACTTGCGAAGATTTATGGGCTTCATTATCCGAGCAAGGGGCAGATCGCAATAGCTTGTTGATCAATCTCGGAGGTGGTGTCGTTACTGATTTGGGTGGCTTTGTTGCATCTACTTATAAAAGAGGAATTGACTTTATCAATATTCCAACTTCGCTACTTGCCATGGTCGATGCCTCTGTTGGTGGGAAAACTGGTGTGGATTTTCAAGGACTTAAAAATCAAATCGGAATCATCAAAGAGCCAGAGTTTGTTGTGATAGATGATGTCTTTTTACAAACGCTACCCCAAAACGAACGCAGAAGTGGATATGCCGAAATGCTCAAGCATGGACTCATAGCAGATGCGGATTATTTCTCGTTGTTATCGTCAAACTCTATTGCTAAACATGATCAAATGATGGGTCATATCCGTCACTCTGTCAGCATAAAAAGCAAAGTGGTTACCGAAGACCCTTTTGAACGAGGTTTGCGTAAAATTCTCAATTACGGGCATACCCTAGGACATGCGATTGAAACTCATTTCCTTGAGCATCCAACAAAAAAAATCTTGTTGCATGGTGAGGCCATAGCGATCGGGATGATCATGGAAGCCGAGTTATCATTCCTTACCACAAATTTGACAGCGGAAGAGCGCGATCTAATCAAAACCGTTTTTTCTTCGATATATGACCCTGTCTCGTTTACCGAAAGCGATATCATTGCAATCAAAGGACTATTAAAGCACGATAAAAAAAATCAATCAAATCAAGTGCGTTTTGTACTTCTACAAGCCATTGGTAAACCTGTTATTGATTGTCTGGTTCGTGAGGAGGATATCAATGCTGCATTTCAGTTTTACGCTGACTAGGCAGAGTTTCGACTGGCATTGATATTTCCAAATAGTGAGCGGGTTACCATTTTTTCAAGGATTTCATCACTCCCCTTTTTATGTAGTTTACCCAATGCATATTGCTGTATTGTCAATAGTGGCAGCACGATTTTTTCTCGCATCATGATTGATGCTTTTCCAGCCGGCTCGTTTTCCATCAATTCTGACTGTCCGGTGAGCTTTAACAAGTATTTTTTGGAGCGATGATATTCTGCATAGATTTGATCCCAAAACGCGCCGTATTCCGGATCGTTTTGCATATAGGCAGTCAGTTTGAAAAACGATTTGGTCAAACTCATCATGGAGTTATACACCAGCGTTCTAAAGAAAGCGTTGTTTCGATACAAATCCAACACCTGATCAAAGCGTCCTGACTCTTCGAATTTTTCCAATGCCAGACCCACACCATAAAATCCAGGTACGTTTTGCTTTAGCTGACTCCAACTGCCGACAAATGGGATTGCACGAAGGGCTGAAAAATCCAACGACTTAGATTTCCCTCTTTTGGTTGGACGGCTACCGATATTGGTTTTGGCGTAAAACTTCAAGGTGCTCATATGCTCCAAATAAGGCAAAAACTTTGGATGAGATTTAAAATCTTGATAGGCCTGATAACTTGTTTCGGCAAGCTCGTCCATGGTTTGACGGTCTTCTACAGACAACTCCGATGAGCTGCTGTTAAAAACCCGATTGGCAATTCCTGAACTTAAAAGTTGTTCGAGGTTGTACTGGCAAGAGTTGACCGTCCCAAAATTTGAACTGATCGTTTGCCCTTGAACGGTGATTTGAATTTCATCCGATTCGATGCTATCTCCCAAAGAGGCATAAAATTGGTGAGTGTTTCCACCACCACGAGCTGGTGGTCCACCCCGTCCGTCAAAGAATAAGGCCTTGATTCCATGTTTTCGAGAGATTTCAGTCAGTTCCTCCTTTGCACGGAAAATACTCCAATTCGCCATCAGATAACCACCATCTTTTGTTCCATCTGAAAATCCAAGCATAATGGTTTGCTTATCTCCTCTTGTTCGCAAGTGATTTCGATAGGTAGGATTACTATACACGATATCCATCACTTTAGGTGCGATACTCAGGTCAGTAATGGTTTCAAAAAGCGGTGCCACATCAACAGTGGGTACTTCCCAATTGCTCAAACGGATCATCGCAAATACTTCAAATATATTTTGTGCGGTTTGGTTGTTGCTAATGATATAGCGATGGCACCCAAGTTGACCGTTTTTCCTTTGAATCTCTTGCATCGCGCGAATCGACCCAAGGGTTTTATTGACGAGTTCGTCGGAAAAACTATCTGGAGATAAGTCTCCTTTGAGTGTGGTTAGAAATTCAATTTTCTCCACTTCATCAAGTTGTAAATAATCTACCTTCTTGTTGACTACGCCTTGCTTTTGAGCGCCTTTGAGCAAAGTCATAAAAGCTTCGTGATGAACACGCGAATCCTGACGGATATCCAAACTGGCAAAGTGATAACCAAAGGTATTGACCTTATTGAGCAAGGCGTCTACTTCTTTGGCAAACATCCCGTGGTAATCCGACACCAATAGCTGGTGGATTTGTTGCAAATTGGATGTTAAGTCGGCAAGGGAAATTTCGGGTTGGTCTTTTTTGCTAAAGATGCTGTTATACAATTTAGATTCGATATTCGCAGCGATACCCTCTACCCCCTTAAACGTAAGTCTTCTGCGTAATTTCCGAATATCACGATAGTAGTTTCGGATCACATTGCTACGCAGTCCCTGAGCTGTTTTAAGGGTAATATCTGTGGTAACAAACGGATTTCCATCCCGATCGCCTCCTGGCCAAAATCCAAGGTTGATCAAGGGATTTACAAAGTCTTTCCCGTCAAAAATATTGTTTTTGATGTATTGATGAATATTACTCACCGAATGATAAAACACATTTTCCAAATACCACATCAGACTTTTTGCCTCATCTAGCGGAGTCGGTTTTTCTTTCTTAAAGAAAGGAGTTCTACCAAGTTGTGCTAGCAAGATTTTGATTGATGGCAGGTCATTGGCCTTAATGGCAGTTGACAGGTCTGTGATAATTCCTAAAACAGAACCGGGATAAAACTGGGTCGGGTGAGCCGTAAGTACAGGGCGAACTCTAAAATTGCTGAGGTAGTCTTTTAGCGATGCTGTTTTTGATTTTTCTGTTGCTTCTTCTTTAGAGCTTCTCAGGGTTCCCCTTCCGCTAAAGTTATTGATTTCTGTGAAGGCAGCATCCTCAATGGCATCAAATAATACAACCTGTCTTTCGATAAATTGAATCAATCGAAACAAGGTATCGATATTGTCTTTTTCAGAGTTGTTAGGATAGTATTGTTCGAAAAACTCCTCTACAATTTCAATTGGATTTTTGTTTTGATCAAATCCAAGTGCACAAAATTCCGCAAAGAAAGGCAGAAGCGTAGCGGTTTTAGAAATATGGGAGTATGGAAGTGTAGAAAATACACTGTTATACAAGTTAAATCTCGAAATGACCTCGTTTTCGAAGCGTTCTAATTTTGTTTTTTGTGCCATTGAGTAATTGTCATTTAAAAAAACCCTCATACTTGCGGTAAGAGGGTTGTATTTGTGTGCTTACCCTTTTATAGTTCTTGAAATATAGTGTGCATCAAGCGTTTTTTATCATTGATGCTTTCTTCTAACGAAATCATGGTTTCGGTGCGTAAAATCCCGTCGATATCGTCAATCGAAAAAATGATTTCTTTGGCATGCTCTGTACTCTTTGCACGAACCTTACAATAGATGTTAAACTTTCCAGTTGTGATGTGTGCTACCGTAACATTTGGAATTTCGGAAAGACGCTCCAATACATATTTTGTTTGATGGGTTTTCTCTAGATAAATTCCGATGTACGCAATAAATGAATAGCCCAATTTTTTATAATCGAGGGTTAAAGATGATCCTTTAATAATACCAGCATCTTCCATTTTCTTTACACGAACGTGTACGGTTCCCGCTGAAATCAAAAGCTTTTTGGCAATATCGGTAAAAGGGGTTCTCATGTTATCGATCAGAATATCAAGAATTTGATGATCGATTTCGTCCAATTTTACTTTATTCATATTATTTTTTTTGCAAATAAAGTAAAAATACTTTGAATTATATGTATCCTAAATGCTAATTTATTGTAAATCGTATTATAAATCCAACGTATTCAACACATTTTGTGCGGATTCCTCGATTTTAAAGTCAAACCAGTCTAATTTTTCACAATTTGGCTCAATATGACCAAAGCAATGTGATAGATCACCAGAAGCTGAAAAAGCTGCCTGAAAAGCTATGGAGCTGTTTTGCAAAACTTCTTTATACTGCAATCCAACATCCCCTCTCTTCATATCCCCATTCTCGAGATATCTTACATCTCGAAGAAGAAAATCGAAAAAGAGCTTTTGATTCTCTGGAATTGAGCAGTAAACCGATATGTCACTAAAAGAAGATGTTGCAATGGCTTTAAGCGCCAATACATAGGCGTAGAACACGTATTCTCGCGTTTTCTCACGTTCATAGTCGTCTGGATAGTGACCCGCTTCGACAAGCAGGGTCGGAACGCCAGCAGACTGAAAGGCATCCCCTACGCAATTGGGATTAAAACTATCGTCAAAACGACCAATTTGCGATCCGATCATCGGATGAAGCCCTTCAAAAATGGTACTTGCCAACTGTGCAGCCAAAGTTCGGCACGAATTATAATTTCGATTTTGATCAAAAGCAGGAGCCAATAGGGATACTGTGGCTGGTTTACCATTTACACCAAATATTGTACGCTGATCGTGTAGATTAAACGCATAATCAGGTGAGAATTGATCAAATTCTTCACGCAGCACACGACTCTCAACCTGACTCAAGTCTATCGCGTCTCGGTTTAGATCCACTTGATTGGCGTTTACACGTGTGTATGCCTTTGCTCCATCGGGATTGAGTATGGGAATGATGGAAAGCTGAAGATTATCAAGCCAATCCGGGTTGGTATTGAGGAAACGAAGTAGATCCAACAAACTTTTCGTTGTTGTGGACTCATTTCCGTGCATTTGCGACCACATCAACACCTTAGAGCTCCCTGTACCCATACGAATGCGGTAAATGGGCAAACCAGACGTACTATGGCCAATTATCGAGTGATTGTAATCGGACAACAGAGGATCAATATGGGTATTGGTAATATATCGACCCGATAATTTTGGTTCTGCAAAAGACGAATATGGTGGAAATGGATTCATATTCAATAT
Organism: Flavobacteriaceae bacterium; assembly: GCA_002723075.1. Taxonomy (GTDB): domain Bacteria; phylum Bacteroidota; class Bacteroidia; order Flavobacteriales; family Flavobacteriaceae; genus UBA724. The sequence goes on from PBNJ01000008.1 coordinate 65,020, forward strand.
ATGTTTGCAAATGTAAACAGAATAGAAGTTACAAAAGTAAACTCAATATTGTTACATTTGTATAAGATTTGTATTAAATTGAACCCTCAAATGTTACAGTTGTATAATATTTTATTTAAATAATATATAATTAACTATTTATTAGGAAGTTACATAAATATAGTGAAGTAAAAATTGAAGTTTGATTGCTAAATATTGTATAGAAATAAAGTGTATATTTACATGATTCTTTATAGAATCATAAATAATTTACATTTGTAATATGGAAGAAATTGTTAAACGAATTACTCAAATTTTGGAGGAACAACAGTTGAGCTCTTCTGCTTTTGCAGACACCATAGGCGTGCAGCGGTCTTCTATTTCGCATGTCCTGTCTGGGCGGAACAAACCTAGCTTAGAATTTATCTTAAAGACAGTTCGAGCGTTTCCCTCCTACTCGACCGATTGGTTGTTGTTTGGTAGATCATCTGAATCTCCAGTCAACTACCCAGAAGCCATTGAACAGGATTCACCTTCAACAGTTCAAGATATCGCGTTTACAACTAACCCCATGACAAGGGAGAGTTCAACAGATTCTCGTTTAACTTCCAACTCACAAGCTGAAATCGATAAGATCGTTTTACTGTATAAAGACGGGCGTTTTACAGAGTACATCCCGAAAAATGATTAATTTTGCGGTTAAAATCAGCTATGCGACTGTTTTTCCGTTTTGTTTTGGTTTTCATCCTCTTTACCGCTTGCTATACGACAGAGCGGAACTGTAAGCCCTTTCAAACTGGCTCATATAGCTTTTATACGGTTGTTGATGGCGATACCCTTTCCAGTCGATTTGTTCGCAACGATTCCATTGAAATCGATTATTTCTTCGCCACTCCCGACACTGCCAATATCCGTTGGGTCAGTGATTGCGAGTGTATCGTAACCAAACGAAATCCTCTCACCTTTCAAGAAGCCAAAGCCGTTCAAATGAAAATCCTATCTACTTTTGAAGATGGCTATATCTTTGAATATAACCTAGTCGGAGACCGCTCCAATGTCCAACGCGGACGTGTGAAAAGGGAGATGGAGTAAGAATTATAATTCCAAGCTGATTTGGGTGTTGCCTTCCTCTGCTTGGTCAACCGTTTCGGCGCCTTCTACTTCGATATCTGCAGGCGTTTCTTCCATAGGGTTTATATAGGGTAAAGCATCCAATACATTAAATTGTTTTACTTTGTCAATGGTAACTTGGTTGCCAAGTGCTTTAATGCCTTTTACGGAGATAAAGTCTTCAAATACGAGTTGTTGAGGAGGCTTGGGGTCTTTCCCTCTCGGCTTGGCGAACTCAATCTCAAACACAGGTCTGTGATCCGTACTGATCAACTCTAGATGGTTTTGCTTGCCTTCTTTGATAAAACTCTCTTCCCTATCGGCAGATTCAATGAGAAAACGCTTGCCAAAATAACGCCCCTTTACACCGTCATAATAGATTGCGGATATCGGTTTGGTCGGCTCCCATTTTTCTAAAATCAACATATCCTCTGGAAAATGCATATTCAGGTCTGGAATACTGGTTTTGATTAATCCGGACTGTGTGGCAATCAACAAACGGTCATCCCCACGGAATGCCCCGACCAAGTCTCCACGTCCATCGACATTGAGACGGCCTACCGTTTCATCAAACCAAATGTCACGAGGTTTTAGGGTAGAAACCCCTTCTTCCTTCAATTCAATACGTTTAACTATGTATTTTGTAACTGTATTTCCGCGAACCCCTCTTGATTTGATATCCAAATCCGCAAAGTCAAGGTCCCATTTTAGTTTTTTGATACTCCCCGACTGCCGCAATAAGATCGTTACAATCTCGGCTTCCCCATTCGGATTAGCCGAAAAATAAAACACCTTAGACTGGGCTTTTCCATTGGTCAGGTCATACGCTTTGTCCCGAGTCACTCCAGTTACTGGGAATCGCTTCATATAGGTTGTGCCGCCTCGCCCATCTCTGTATATCATATTGTAGATGGTGCGGTCGTCTTTCTTTTTGAACACTGCCACATGAATTATATTTTTTCCGATAAAGGTTTTGGATTCCACCTTGGTTACGGTCATCTTGCCGTCTTCGGTAAAGACAATAATATCATCAATATCAGCACAGTCCGTTACATATTCATCCCTGCGAAGTGAAGTTCCCACAAAGCCCTCTTCTCTGTTGACATAGAGCTTGGTATTGCGAATCACGACCTTTTTGGCGTCTACATCGTCAAACACACGAATTTCGGTTTTGCGCTCACGTCCTTTTCCATAGGTTTTCTTGAGATGCGTGAAATAACCGATCGCAAAGTCTGTCAAATTGGCGAGGTCATGCTTGACTTGTGCCAAATCGGCTTCTAGGAAATCGATACGCTGTTGGGCTTTGTCTAGATCGAATTTGGAAATGCGTTTGATACGGATTTCAGTTAAGCGAATCACATCATCGTCATTAACCTCTCTTTTCAAATGACCAATATGTGGAGCCAAGCCCTTGTGGATGGCTTGAATCACACCCTCCCAAGTTTCTTGCTCTTCGATATCTCGGTAAATACGCTTTTCGATAAAAATGCGTTCAAGAGAAGCAAAGTGCCACTGCTCTTCGAGTTCAGATTTTTTGACAAGGAGTTCTTGTTCCAAAATCGAAACGGTATTTTCTGTCGATCGGCGCAACATCTCACTCACTCCGATAAAGAGAGGTTTGTTGTCCTCGATGATGCACCCTAAGGGAGAAATGGAGGTTTCACATGCGGTAAACGCAAAAAGGGCATCAATCGTTTTGTCTGGAGAGATATTGGGTGGCAGATGAATTAGAATTTCAACCTCAGCAGCGGTATTGTCTTCAATACGCTTGATCTTGATCTTTCCTTTATCGTTTGCTTTTAAAATCGAATCAATAAGCGTTGAAGTTGTTGTGCTAAATGGAATTTGACGAATCACCAAGGTGTTTTTATCCAGTTGAGTGACTTTGGCACGCACACGAATTTTACCCCCGCGCAAGCCATCATTGTACTGCCCTACGTCCATTATGCCACCTGTTGGAAAATCGGGATGCAATTCAAATCGCTTTCCTTTCAGTTGTTTGATCGACGCATCGATCAGTTCGATAAAGTTGTGCGGTAAAATTTTGGTGGAAAGTCCAACGGCAATTCCCTCCCCACCTTGTGCGAGGAGTAATGGAAATTTAACCGGGAGATGAATCGGCTCTTTTTTTCGTCCGTCATACGACAATTGCCATTGTGTGACTTTAGGGCTATAAACAACTTCAAGGGCGAATTTGGACAGGCGTGCCTCAATATATCGAGAGGCAGCAGCGCTATCACCAGTGAGGATGTTTCCCCAGTTCCCTTGGGTGTCTATCAACAAATCCTTTTGTCCGATTTGCACCATGGCATCAGAGATACTCGCATCTCCGTGTGGGTGGTATTGCATGGTATGCCCAACAATATTGGCCACCTTGTTATAACGTCCGTCATCCAACTCACGCATCGAATGTAATATGCGCCTTTGCACGGGCTTTAGTCCATCCGCTATGGCAGGTACAGCACGCTCGAGTATCACATACGAAGCGTAGTCCAAGAACCAATCCTTGTACATGCCGGTTACCTTGACTAAGGTATCTTGCGTTTCGTCGTGATGTTCGTCCAAATGTTCCTCCATGCTACTCCTCGACGTGATCGAGTTCTACTTTCAAATTATCAATAATAAATTCTTGACGTTTAGGCGTATTTTTCCCCATATAGAATGATAACAACTCGTCAATACCAACCGCCCTGTCGAGCATCACGGGGTCGAGTCGAATGTCCTCTCCAATAAAGTATTTGAATTCGTCTGGCGAAATCTCCCCCAAGCCCTTAAATCGGGTAATCTCGGGTTTTTGCCCAAGTTTTTCAATTGCATCGATACGCTCTTGCTCAGAATAACAGTAAATCGTTTCTTTCTTATTGCGGACTCTAAATAATGGGGTTTGTAAAATATAGAGATGCCCTTCTTTAATCAGTTCAGGAAAGAATTGCAAAAAAAAGGTAATTAATAACAAGCGGATATGCATCCCATCGACGTCGGCATCGGTAGCGATTACGATATTGTTGTACCGCAGATCCTCCATACTTTCTTCGATATTGAGGGCAGCTTGTAAAAGGTTAAACTCCTCATTTTCATAGACGATTTTTTTACTCATCCCATAGGAATTCAAGGGTTTACCCCGTAAGCTAAAGACCGCCTGAGTGTTCACATCTCTCGATTTGGTAATCGAACCACTCGCCGAGTCTCCTTCCGTAATAAAAAGAGTGGATTCCAATCGTCTCTCTTTTTTTAAATCCCCAAGATGCACGCGACAGTCTCTTAGCTTTTTATTGTGTAGACTCGCTTTTTTGGCACGTTCACGGGCCAGCTTTCGAATACCCGAAAGTTCTTTTCTTTCTTTTTCGGCTTGCAGAATTTTACGTTGAAGCTGCTCTGTCGTTGTGGTGTTTTTATGAAGATAGTTATCGAGTTGCGTTCCGATAAAGTCATTGATGTAGGCACGAACCGATGGCAAATCCCCTCCCATTTCCGTAGAACCGAGTTTGGTTTTGGTCTGGGATTCAAATACGGGCTCCATCACCTTGATACTAATCGCTGAAATAATTGACTTACGAATGTCTGATGCATCAAAGTTTTTTCCGAAATGCTCCCGTACAGTTTTTACGATGGCCTCTCGAAAAGCAGACTGGTGTGTTCCGCCTTGTGTGGTGTGTTGTCCATTGACAAAAGAGTGGTATTCTTCGCTGTATTGGGTTTTGCTATGCGTGATGGCCACCTCAATATCATTGCCGCGCAAATGAATAATGGGATATAACATATCATCCGCATTGTTGTTGTCTTCCAACAAATCTTTTAAACCATTTTCAGATTTGTACTTTTCGCCATTAAAAACAATCGTCAGTCCCGGGTTGAGATAGACATAGTTTTTGAGCATCCGCACAATGTATTCATGGCGATATCGATAGTGCTTAAAGATGTTTTCATCAGGTACAAATGAAACGGAGGTTCCTTTGCGTTTGCTACTCGGTTCTTGTGCGGAGTCTTCAACGAGTTCACCTCGCTTAAATACAGCAATTTTGGATTGGTCATCTCGCACAGACTCTACCTTAAAATAGGTAGAAAGTGCATTGACGGCCTTAGTGCCCACACCATTGAGCCCAACAGATTTTTTAAAAGCTCTGGTGTCGTACTTCCCCCCAGTATTCATGCGGGAAACCACATCGACCACTTTTCCTAAGGGGATGCCACGGCCATAGTCACGCACAGTAACCTGCCCTTCTTTGACAGAAATTTCTATGGTTTTACCAGCACCCATGACAAACTCATCGATGCTGTTATCAAGTACTTCCTTGAGCAAAATATAAATCCCATCATCGGCAGAAGAACCATCGCCAAGTTTTCCGATATACATCCCCGGACGCATTCGGATATGCTCTTTCCAGTCGAGCGAACGAATGTTATCTTCTGTGTACTGCGTGCTTTGTGGCATGGTGGCTAATTTAAAACTTCATCTTTACATATATTAGTGTAACCAGCGAAAGAAATTAACAATATCTAAGGGGAGTTTGTTGAAAATGATTTCTTCAAAAAATGTTAAATTTTATAGTATTTGGTGCAGATGATGAAAACTTCCTTACATTTATAAGATGAAACCAAATCGCCTACTCCCCATCCTATTATTTGCTATCTATTCATTTGCCCAAACCACAGAGGTGGCTTCTTTCGATTATCAGCAACTCCAACCCCTGTTACATCAAAACAGTGAATCCGTTCAGGTTGTCAATTTCTGGGCGACATGGTGTGCGCCTTGCATTAAGGAACTTCCCTATTTCGAAGAACTCAACAAGCTGGAGGGTGTGGAAGTATTACTGGTTAGCTTAGACTTTCCCAAACACAAACAAAAACGACTGATTCCCTTTGTCGAGAAACAGAAACTTCAATCGAAAGTTGTACACCTCGACGATGAAAATGAAAATTATTGGATCAATGAAATCAGTACCACTTGGAGTGGTGCTTTACCCGCAACCTTGATCTATTCCCAAAACCGACGCGGGTTTTATGAGCAATCCTTTACAAAGAGTGAATTGTTCAAAGAAGTCAAGTCTTATTTTTAATTCAATAATATTATGAAGATCATTTTATTCGCTTATAGTTTATTATTCCTCTCAACACCAACCGACCTTGTAAACGGAGATGGTTACAAAATCGGCGATGTTGCAACAGATTTTTCCTTGCTCAATGTCGATGGCGAGATGGTGTCTTTGGCCGACTTTGAAGATGCCAAGGGTTTTATTCTCATTTTTACCTGTAATACCTGTCCCTATTCCGTGGCCTATGAAGATCGGATTATCGCCTTGGACAAGGCATACAAATCAAAAGGATATCCTGTGATAGCGATAAACCCCAATGACCCAGCAGCCATAGACGGCGATGATCTGGCAGATATGAAAGTCCGTGCAACAGAAAAGGGGTTTAACTTTCCGTATTTACAAGATGTTGGGCAGCAGGTTTATCCCCAATATGGCGCCACAAAAACCCCGCATGTCTTTGTCTTACAAAAGGAGGGTAACAACAATATCGTACGCTATATCGGTTCGATAGATGATAGCTCACGCAAACCCAATAAAGTGAAAAAACGCTATGTCGAACAAGCCGTTGATGCGCTTTTGGCTGGAAAATCTCCAAGCACAACAACAACCAAGGCAATCGGGTGTTCGATTAAGACGTTGTAAACAAGCTCGCGTATTCTACTGATCTATTATTTTCTTTGCAATATGAATTCAACTGACTTTAGAAAAATTTGTGGGCACTATGCAACGGGAATAACGGTTTTAACCACTACGTATAAGGGAGAATCACACGGGATTACGGTCAACTCTTTTAGTTCTGTTTCTCTTGATCCACCTCTTGTCTTGTTTTGCATTGACAAGGATGCCCGCTTTAATATGCCCCTACGGGAAGAACAATGTCTAGCGATCAACATTTTATCTGAAAATCAAGAAGAGTTGTCAAATCGCTTTGCCAATTCCAAATTGACAAATGAAGAGCGGTTTACAGGCTTAGCTACGTTGCCAGAACACAAATACCCTGTTTTTGTGGATAGTCTTGGGGTTTTGGAAGCAAAATTACAGGCAACCCACGACGGCGGGGACCACTGGATTTATGTCGCAAAAGTTTCTTCGGGTCGTGTTTTTGACGGCTCTCCCCTTCTTTACTATGGTGGGTCTTACTCGAGTGTGAATCCCAAAGCTTGACGAGGCACATTGGCCAAACCATCTTGTAACCATCCTAAATAGGTTGGGATATCTGTGTATTGCTGTGGCGGTGCCAACAGGGTTCCATCTGGCATCATCATTATATAATGCGGTTGGGCTACGGAGTTGAAATTAATCGCCTGAAAAGCAGCCCATTTCTGTCCGATGGTTTCAATGTTACGAATCCGTCCTGAGGTGTATTCCAGTGTAAATTGATCTTCCTTTACCAACGGCTCTCGATCATCTACATATAACGAAATCAAAACCAATTCCTCGTTGATCAGCCGATAAATTTCTGGATCGCTCCAAACGTTTTCTTCGACTTTCCGACAATTCACACATGCCCAACCCGTAAAGTCCAATAATATTGGCTTATCGGCCGCTTTAGCAACTGCTACCCCTTTGTCATAGTCTTTATAGCAATCTAAGTTGAGGGGACAATCAGAGTCTTGTGCATAAATACTGTAAAAGGTCGGCGGTGGAAAGCCAGCCAATAGCTTGAGTGAATTGGAAGACGAGTTCGGTAAGGTTCCCGGAACGAGATACACAACAAACGACAAACTCACAACCGCGAGAAGAATCCTTCCTGTTCCCAGTGATTGTTTCTTTGGTTCATGAGGAAATCTGAATAACCCAAATAGATATGCGATCATCACAACAAAAATCAGAATCCATAGACCGATAAAAATCTCACGCTTGAGAACACCCCAATGCGCAACAAGATCAGCGTTGGACAGAAATTTGATCGCTAATGCGAGTTCGATAAAGCCCAAAGCCACTTTTAGGGTATTCATCCATCCACCGGATTTGGGTAAGCTCTGTAACAGATTGGGGAAAAGCGCAAACAAGCCAAACGGCAATGCCAAGGCCAAACCAAATCCAGTCATCCCCATACTGAGTTGGGTTGCTCCTCCCGTGCTAGACAAAGAGCCCGCAAGTAGTGAGCCCAAAATCGGACCTGTACACGAAAAGGAAACGATGGCAAGAGTGAGCGCCATTAAAAAGATTCCGATGATTCCTCCAGCTTTGTTGGATGCAAAATCGAGTCGATTTGCCCACGACGAAGGAAGAGTGAGTTCATAATACCCGAAAAACGAAAAGGCAAAAAACAGAAAAATCAAAAAGAAAAAAATGTTAAGCCAGATATTGGTCGAAATGGTATTGAGAATTTCGGGGTTAATGGAATCGAGAAAGTGAAAAGGCAGACTCAACAAAGCATAAATCAAGACGATAAAAAAGGCATAGAGTAAGGCATTGGTCAGTCCTTGCCTTTTGATGTTGCTCTGTTTGGTGAAAAATGAAACAGTCAGTGGAATCATCGGAAATACACATGGGGTAAGCAAGGCGATCAATCCACCAAAAAAACCGAGTAAAAAGATATTCCAAATGGAAGATGAATCATTGTCTTGATTTGAATTTGTCGTGAGAAGATCTGTGTTTTTCAATTGAATTTTCAACTTGTTTTCCGATTCCGAAGTGAGTGCAGTCAGGTCTTCAGATTGTTGCTCTTGTGAATCGCCAGAAAGAGAAATCAATAGCTGCTCATCTCTGAAAATACAGAGTTTATCGTCACAGGCCTGATAAATAAGATCTACTGTGATGTCTTGAACGGTTTCGTCAGTGACAACTACGGTTTGATAAAAGGTCGCTTTGTTATCAAAATAAGATAGTTCCATTTCGAAAATGGGATCAAATCCCGTGATCAACTCCGAATGCGTTAAAGGACCTATTGGCGTGGTATCTTGAAATGTAAATTCCGTTGGTAGCGGGCCATCTTCGGGCATTTCTGTGGCGTATAAATGCCATTTCTCTTCAATGGTCGCAGTAATGACCACATCATAGGTGAGGGAATCGACTTGTTTAGCTTGTGTTGTCCAAGTCACAGGGTTCTGTGCCAAGACTAAACTCGCAAAAAGAAGGTTGAGGAAAAGGGCTAAAATTCTCATTTGAGGTTGATGTTTAATAAATTAATCGTGTTTTCTGATGGTGTAAATCTACGATCTGCGCGCTTACCAACAATCCAAACAATATCATTGCCAGAACACAACAACCATTGTGCCGCTTTTTGGGTTGCGGTATATTTTTCGTCTTTAAAGAATTTAGAAACTTTTTTTGACCCTGTCATTCCGGTTGGATAGAAGTAATCCCCTTTTTTCCATTTCCGTAAAGTCATTGGAAATAATATGGTTTCCTCATCAACTGTTAAGGCGTTTTTCGTGTTGAGTTGTTCTTTTGAAAAGGTCAGGTTTAATGGCTCGCTGAGTCCATCTTTATAAACTGTAAACTCTTTTTCCGCATCATGAGTAAATGGCTGGTAGAGAAGGAATTCATCACGACCTACTTCAAGCACATAATTATGAGACGAAATTTGTTTTCCTTTTTGCGCATTCATCAACTTGATCACTTCTCGATGATCAAAGCCATAGGCCTGAAACAGTTGATGGCTCCAAAACGACAATGGTTTGAGTGCTTTTATTTCTTGAATTGGAATATAAATGGTTCCTTTTTTGTTTTGAAACAGTTGCTCTTGAAGCTGTACGGTTTGTTGCTGAATTACCAAAGCTGCTTGTTTTGTAAAATCTATGGTTTTACTGGTATTTTCCAAAGCTTTTGGATGCAATTTGGCCAACTCAGGAATCACATGATGGCGCATTGCATTGCGTAAATAGTCATCACTTTGATTGGAGTAATCTTCACGCCAAGGAATCTCTTGTGCTTGGGCATAGTTGACAATTTCAGATTTATAGAACGGCAAAAGCGGTCTGATGATTCTTCCGTTTTGCTCAGGGATGGCAGCTAAACCTTCGATCCCTGTCCCACGAATGATATTCATCAGCAGGGTTTCGATATTGTCATCGGCGTGATGGGCGGTTAGCACGATGTCATAACCATTGGAGTTGCAAAGTTCCTCAAACCAGTTGAAACGCAGTGTTCGGGCTGCCATCTGCGTCGATTGTTTGAAAAGTTTGGTGTCAAAGCGTTTGATGTGGCAAGTCAGTTGATATCTTTTACAATAGGACTCGACGAGTTGTTCATCTTTTACACTGTCTTGTCCGCGAAGTTGAAAGTTGCAGTGTGCAACAGCCACTTCATCTACAAGCTCGCGAAGTAAATCCAACAAGACCATGCTATCGACCCCCCCGCTTACAGCCACCAAAATCCGCTCTGAGCGAAGTGCGGGAAATCGAGAATAAAGATGCGTCTGAAATCTGGATTTCATGGCTGCAAACTACAAATTAATGGTCATTTTTTGCGACAGCACATCCAGAACCCCTTTTGCCTTGAGCAAGCATTCATCATATTCATTTTCTGGATTCGAATTTGCGGTTAGGGCACTTCCGACTTGCAACGATAGATATTCGATGTCTTTTCGGTATATAAGAGAGCGAATTACCACATTGAAATCAAAATCTCCATTGGGATCGATATAGCCAACAGCTCCGCTATATAGTCCTCTTTTGGTCTCCTCGTATTGTTCGATAAGTTGCATCGCTCGTACCTTAGGCGCACCTGTCATGCTCCCCATCGGAAAGCAAGCAGCTATGGCGTCTGTAACTGGGGTTTCGGCTTGTAATTCAGCCACGACTGTTGATATCATTTGATGCACATGTACAAAGGGGTAGACTTTGCACAGCTCCTTTACTTCTACACTTCCTTTGGTTGCAATCCGCGACATATCATTGCGCACCAAATCGACAATCATGGTGTTCTCTGCGCGTTCCTTTTCGCTGCGCTGCAGCTGAAAGGCTTCCTCAACATCATGAGTCTGATCAGTATGACGCCTTGCAGTTCCTTTGATCGGTTGCGAAATCAATTGATTCCCCACCCGCTTTAAAAATCGTTCAGGGGAACTGCTGAGTAAATATTTATCGTCGATTTGAACAAAGGCAGCAAAGGGCGGTTTTGCCTTCTCATTGAGTTTTTGAAAGAGGAAATGCGGTTCGATTTTGACATATTCAGCAAAGAGTTCCATACAAAAATTCACCTCATAAATATCTCCTCTGGCAATATGCTCCTGCAGAGCTTGTACTTTGGCGAGATAGGTTTTTCTAGAAATACGATGCTGCATGAAAATCTCTTGCCCGCATGGTGGTGGTTGATCTACGATAGTAGAGATTTGGTTCCAGTCATCATTTGGGTGATATGGAGAAAGATAATGAGCTTCCACTCGATTGTCTTTGATAACCCACAAGCGTTTGGGTTGGAAAAAAAACAGCTCGGGAAAGTCCAGATGATCAAGGTTTTGTGACTGTAGATTTTCCAATTGGTTTTTCAGGTCGTAAGAAAGAAAGCCAAACAACCAGTCGGAATTTGAATGAATATGCTTTTGTAAGGAGTCAAGGGCATCTTGATTTTGTGATTGTACAACAGTATGAGCATCCGTTGCAAGGATAAAATCATATTTTGTTTCTTGATGCGCATAGTCATTCGAATCCAACACGACAGTAGTCAAATACTGTTTCGACCAATGCAAAAGTTGCAACTTGAGTTGTTCGATATTGGGATGTGAAAAACGGGTAAAACTGCGTTTCAACGAATACAGATTGTTAGATTTGTAACAAAAATAATCAATAGATTTAGCAGTAACCCTTTTATTTTCACAATTTTTACTGATATTTGCACCGTGATTTTAAAAAGACACTTCTCGTTAACTCCACGCCGTCCGCGTCGCCCCTTTGGGGGTATATAGTCTTTAGGGAGCTATGGTGCGTCCAGCTTCGTCTTCAACTTCATCTTTTTTTCAATTCAAATTCACAGCACAATGAACATTGTCATTGCAGGCAAGTCGCATATACAGTATGCAAAGCAAATTTCGGAGCTAATCGCTTCCTCCGCTCAAGTAAGAGGGACAGGGATTGCGCGGCGCACACCAGAGTATATTGTCAGTAAAATTGAGAATAAGAACGCAATAATTGCCTTGGACGGTGATGTTTTTTCTGGTTTTTGCTATATCGAAGTTTGGGGACACAACAAATACGTAGCTCATTCGGGTTTGATTGTTGCACCAGAGTACAGAGGAAAAGGACTGGCAAAATCTATTAAAACAAAAATCTTTGACTATTCCAGAGAAAAATATCCCGATGCCAAAGTCTTTGGGATTACCACAGGTCTCCCTGTGATGAAAATCAATTATGAACTCGGCTACAGGCCCGTTACGTTTTCTGAATTGACAGATGACCCTGCGTTTTGGAAGGGCTGTCAAACTTGTAAAAATTACGATGTCCTCACAAGGACCGATCACAAAATGTGTTTGTGTACGGGGATGCTCTATGACCCACAAGCAGATGCAGAAGAAAAGACCTATGACAATGCCGTTATGAGTCGATTGAACAAAATCAAACAATCATTGTTTCTAAATAAGAAAAAAGCATGAAAAAGTTAGTCCTTGCCTACAGCGGAGGTCTAGACACCTCCTATTGTGTGAAACACCTCAGCCAGTTGGGTTATGAGGTTCACGCGGTGAGCGTAAATACTGGTGGTTTTGACGATGAGGAAGTCAAAGCGTTATCCGCCAAAGCCATGACTTTAGGTGCCACATCCTACAAATCGATTGATGCAGTGGAGACCTTTTATCAAAAAGTCATTCGTTTTTTGGTGTTTGGCAATGTATTGAAAAACAATACCTATCCACTTTCGGTCAGTTCCGAGCGAATTATACAAGCCGTAGAGATTGTCAACTACGCCAAATCGATAGATGCGACCCATATTGCGCATGGCAGCACGGGTGCTGGAAACGATCAGGTTCGATTTGACTTGATTTTTCAAACCCTAGCGCCAAACATTGAAATCATCACACCGATTCGCGATCAAAAGTTGTCGAGAGAAGATGAGATTGCCTTTCTCAAGTCTCACGGGGTTGAAATGGAATGGGCAAAAGCACAATATTCTGTCAACAAAGGACTTTGGGGTACGAGTGTCGGAGGAAAAGAAACGCTGGAATCTAAAGAACCGCTCCCAGAAGAGGCCTATCCAAGTCCATTGACCGAAAAGCAATCCACTAAAATTGCTCTGCAGTTTACAAATGGAGAATTTTCGGGAATTAACGGCAAACAAATGGATACAGTTTCTGCCATTAAAGCTCTCAATAAAATCGCATCTGGTTATGCAATTGGAAGAGATATTCATGTCGGCGATACAATTATCGGCATCAAAGGAAGAGTTGGCTTTGAGGCAGCTGCTCCACTGTTAATCATCAAGGCACATCATTTGCTCGAAAAACACACCTTGAGCAAATGGCAACAACAGCAAAAAGAACAACTCGCAAGTTTTTACGGGATGCATTTACACGAAGGACATTATTTAGATCCTGTCTTGCGAGATATTGAGGCTTTTATGGAAAGTTCGCAAAAAATGGTGACAGGAACCGTTTTTATCACGCTTCACCCCTATCGATTTACACTGGATGGTATCGAATCAGCTCACGATTTAATGGATTACTCTTTTGGAAGCTATGGCGAGATGAACCGCAACTGGACGAGTGAAGATGCCAAAGGATTTATCTCCGTTACCGCAAACGCAACTAAAATTTACAACCATGTCAACAACAGCTAAAAAGACGGTTGGAGTCATCGGCGGATCTGGTTACACGGGTGGTGAGCTCCTTCGCTTGTTGGTCAATCATCCATTGGTTACCATTGATTTTGTGTATAGCAGAACTCGGCCCGGTACGCTGCTCACCGAAACCCATACGGATTTGATCGGGCAAACGAATTTGCAGTTTACGGATGAAGTCAATCCAGACGTGGATGTCTTGTTCTTGTGTTTGGGGCATGGACTTTCGGGAACTTTCTTACACGAAAACCCGATGAACGACAACACCAAAATTATTGATCTTAGTAATGAATTCCGATTGCAGAAAGACCATCATTTTTTAGGCAAGTCCTATGTGTATGGCTTACCTGAATTTCAAAAGCAAAACATTAAGTCCGCACAAGCGGTTGCCAATCCTGGTTGCTTTGCTACAGCGATTCAATTGGCGCTTTTGCCCCTTGCCAAAGAAGGACTTCTACAAACCGACGTTCAAGTGCATGCCATCACAGGAAGTACGGGGGCTGGTGTAAAACCCTCTGCCACTTCGCATTTCAGCTGGCGAAACAACAATGTGTCATGGTATAAACCATTTACCCATCAGCATTTGGGCGAAATTGGTGAAACCTTACAAGCCCTACAAGCAGATGTTCCCGAAATCAATTTTTTACCGATTCGAGGAAACTTTACCAGAGGGATATTTGCCAGTGTGTACACGACTTTTGAGGGAGATCTTGACGATGCCTATTCGCTGTATGAGCAATTTTATGCCAATAGCTCGTTTACGCACACAAGCACAAAGGCTTTGGATTTAAAAATGGTGGTCAATACCAACAATTGTCTGATTCATCTACATAAACACAAAGATTTATTACTGATTACCAGTTGTTTGGACAACCTTCTCAAAGGAGCATCAGGACAAGCCGTTGAAAACATGAATTTGATGTTTTCTTGGCCTCAAACAACTGGATTACAACTTAAAGCAAACGTTCATTAAACACGAATACTATGAAAATCGCAATTATCGGCGCTGGAAATCTTGGATTGAGTATTGCAAAAGGGCTGCTGACCAACAACATCATTACGCAGTTATACCTCACCAAACGCAACACCTCTTCGATTTCAGATTGGAGCGAGTACAAAAACACACATATCACGGATGACAATGCGGAAGCCATTTCATCTTCTGACGTTATTATACTTGCTGTGCAACCTGCTCAACTCAGCGAAGTTCTTTCTGAAAACGCGCAACTATTTAACGAAAAACATGTTTTGATTTCAACAGTAACTGGTTTTTCAATTGAGAAAATGGAAGCCATAGTCGGAAACGACAAATTCATCATTCGATCGATGCCAAACACCGCGATATCGGTTGGTAAATCGATGACATGTTTATGTGCAAACGGCAAAGGGAAACAACGTTTATCACTTGCAGAAGCGATTTACAACTCCCTCGGTACAAGTATCATCATCGACGAAAAGCATATGCGTGCTGCAACGGTCATTTGCGCATCAGGAATTGCTTTTTGGATGCGACTGATTCGCGCTACGACTCAAGGGGGCGTTCAA
Source organism: Flavobacteriaceae bacterium (assembly GCA_002723075.1). Taxonomy (GTDB): domain Bacteria; phylum Bacteroidota; class Bacteroidia; order Flavobacteriales; family Flavobacteriaceae; genus UBA724. The sequence goes on from PBNJ01000008.1 coordinate 80,403, forward strand.
CTTGGCTTTGATGCGGAAGAAGCGATGAAAATGTCGATGTACACCGCTTTGGGTGCCGCTACACTGCTGATTGAGACCGACTCTCATCCAGAGCAAGAAATCGATAAGGTCACCACACCGCAGGGGTGCACAATCGAAGGGCTTAACGAAATGGAGCATCAAGGACTGAGTTCGTCTTTGATCAAGGGAATCGTCGCTTCGTTCAATAAAATAAATGTGATTAGTAAAGGATAAAACCATGCCCTTATTTGATGTATATCCCTTGTATGACTTAGAGCCCACCAAAGCGCGTGGGGTGTATGTCTATGATAAAAAAGGGAAAAAGTATCTCGATTTGTACGGCGGTCATGCAGTGATTTCGATCGGCCATGGTCATCGAACCTATACCCGGATGTTAAGAAAACAACTCCATCGTATCGGATTTTACTCCAATGCGGTTCAAAACCCACTGCAAGAAAAACTATCCACTGAAATCAATCGGCAGTCGGGTTGCACCAATTATGAGTTGTTTATGTGCAGCTCGGGTGCAGAAGCAAATGAAAATGCGCTCAAACTGGCCTCGTTTCACACAGGTAAATCAAGAGTAATTGCGTTTGACAATGCCTTTCATGGGCGTACCAGTGCTGCAGTGGCTGCCACCGACAACAAAAACATCCAGGCGCCTCTAAACACCCAACAACAAGTGGATTTTATTCCATTTAACGACGTTGATGCCCTCGAGAAAGAGCTGGCTAAAGGAGATGTCTGTGCCGTGATTTTTGAGGCCATACAGGGGGTTGGTGGTTTGGATGAGCCAACAGCAGCATTTGTTGCGCAGATGGAAACACTTTGTGAAACCAATCAAACTTGCTTGATTGCAGACGAGGTACAATCTGGGTTTGGACGTAGTGGTGACTTCTTTGCCTTTCAGAAATACAACATCAATCCCCATATTATCAGTATTGCCAAAGGCATGGGAAATGGCTTTCCCGTTGGAGGAATCCTTGTCCATCCAGTCATCAAGGCCAAGTATGGACTGTTGGGAACAACTTTTGGTGGAAACCATCTTGCTTGCAGTGCTTCCCTAGCGGTTTTACAGGTATTGGAAAAAGAAAAACTTTGCGATCACGCCAAAGCAATGGGCGAATACTTTGTTCAAAGAGCGAAAGAACTCGCGTTTGTGAAAACCATTAAAGGAAGAGGACTGATGCTTGGACTGGAGTTTGAGTACGAAGTGGGCGCTTTGCGAAAAGAATTGATTTTTAAACACCGTATTTTTACAGGAGGGAGTAGCAACAAAAACCTGATTCGAATTCTACCCCCACTCAATATAAAGCAAAAGCATTTAGATCAATTGTTTACTGCCTTAAACGCATGTCACTGATGAAAAATTTTATCACCTTACAAGACTTAGTCAATCCGATCAAAACCATTGCGCTTGCCAAAAGCTGCAAACAAGATCCTTTTGCACATGACCATTTGGGACAACGCAAAACGATTGGTTTATTGTTCTTCAATCCGAGTTTACGAACACGACTTAGCACCCAAAAAGCAGCACGAAACCTCGGTTTGGATGTGATGGTGATGAACTTTAGCAATGAGGCCTGGGCAATCGAGTACGAAAACGAAACCATCATGAGTGGACTTCGGTCAGAGCACGCAAAAGAAGCTGCACAGGTTGTATCCCAATATTGTGATTTTGTTGCGATTCGGGCGTTTGCTTCCTTGACCGACAAAAAGCGTGATGAGGAAGAACAAGTCCTTCGAAAGTTTGCGGAGTTTGCCACGATTCCCATCATCAATATGGAAAGTGCAACTGCACATCCCTTACAAGCTTTGGCAGATGGGCTTACCATACACGAGCAAGTGGTGGTCAAAAAGCCAAAAATTGTATTGAGTTGGGCGCCTCATCCAAAGGCACTCCCCCACGCGGTTGCCAACTCTTTTATCGGATTGATGAATCACACTGAAGCAGACTTTGTCATCACTCATCCAGAGGGTTATGACCTCAATCCTGCTATTGTTGGGAATCATACAGTAAACTACAATCAGGAAGAAGCATTGGCAGGTGCTGATGTGGTTTATGTCAAAAACTGGTGTTCCTACACGGATTATGGAGCGATTTTGCGAACAGACAACAAGTGGATGATGACACGTGCGAAAATGGAACGCACCAACGATGCCTTTTTTATGCATTGTCTTCCCATCAGAAGAAACGTGGTTGCATCAGACGGCGTTTTGGATCACCCAAAGTCATTGGTCATCGAACAAGCCAATAACAGAACTTTTGCTGCACAGGCCGTTTTACAAGAATTTTTAACCCATGGATAAGCTAGACATTGTCAAACTTGGTGGCGAATTGCTAGAAAGCAGCGAAAATATGAAGACTGCCTTATCTTCGTTTCATGCTCTCTCTGGGCACAAAATTCTCGTTCATGGAGGTGGCAGCCAAGCCAGTGCACTCTGTGAAAAACTCGGCATAGAAGCCAAGATGCACAACGGAAGACGAATCACCGATGATGACACACTTGAAGTAGCCGTCATGGTTTATGCTGGTCTTGCCAACAAAACAGTCGTAGCGGGTCTCCAAAAACTCGGCACCAACGCCATTGGCCTTACAGGAGCAGACGCCAACCTGATACAGGCAGACAAACGTGTTGTACAAGATATTGACTATGGTTGGGCTGGGGATATCCGCTCGGTCAACACTGCAAATCTAAAGGCCTTACTGTCGATTGGGTTATCTCCTGTGTTTTGCGCGATTACCCATGACCAAAACGGGCAACTGCTCAATACAAATGCCGATACCATCGCTGCCACTGTCGCCAGTGCTTTAGCTGCGGATTACGAAGTGCATTTGCACTATTGTTTTGGGCATGCAGGTGTATTAAAAGACATCAAAGACGAAAACAGTGTGATTCCCACCATTCAAGTCGGTGAAGTGGACGAACTACACCACAAAGGCATTATCGCTGATGGGATGCTTCCAAAACTGCACAATGGCGTGATGGCACTTCAGCATGGTGTGCAAGCAGTCACTATTGAAAAACCAGAGACTGTTCACAACGAACAGGCGCTCAAAACAACAGTAATCGGATGAGTACAGACCACTTAGCAGATGATGTGATTGGGTTGCTCATGCAACTGATTGAAATCCCTTCCTTCTCTGGAGAGGAATCTCAAACGGCGGATTGTATCCAAAACTGGCTACACAGTAAAGGGGTTGAGACCCAGCGCATTCAAAACAACGTCTTTGCTTTTAACAAGCACTACGACCCAGCTAAACCCAACTTGCTTTTAAACTCACATCACGATACCGTAAGACCCAATAGGGCCTATACGCGCGACCCACATAAAGCAGAGATTATCGATGGAAAACTGTTTGGATTGGGCAGCAATGATGCTGGTGGTGCTTTGGTATCCTTACTCGGACTGTTTGCCCATTTCTACGAATCGAAAAACCTTACCTATAACCTGATTGTAGCCGCGACAGCAGAAGAAGAAAGCTCAGGGCCAAACGGATTAAACAGCTTGCTGAAAGACCTCCCTGAAATCGATGTGGCTATCGTTGGCGAACCCACACAAATGCAATTGGCCATCGCCGAGAAAGGGCTTGTCGTTTTTGATGCAGTGGTAAAAGGAACAGCTGGACATGCCGCACATCCCAACAACGACAACCCGATTATCAAGACTATGGATGTGATGCAGTGGTTTCAAAACCTTTCGTTTGACAAAGTGTCAGATACCTTGGGACCTGTTAAACTCACCATCACCCAAATCAACGCTGGCAGTCAGCACAATGTCGTACCTGCACAGGTAAATCTGGTGTTGGATGTACGCGTCAACGAATGCTATACCAATCAAGAAATTGCAGATTTGGTCGGTCAGGCACCATGTGAGGTAAGCGCTCGCTCTTTACGATTACAGTCTTCCTCAATCGATAAAAACCATCCGCTAGTTCTTGCTGGAGTTGCGATGGGGAGAAACACCTATGGCTCGCCCACCCTATCCGATCAAGCAGCCCTATCCTGTCCGTCGCTCAAACTCGGTCCTGGGGACTCGACAAGATCACATACGGCAGACGAATTTATTTATGAAAATGAAATCAAAGAAGCGGTTCGCTTATATATCGAATTGCTCGACCAAGTAATAACATTATGAAAATCTGGCAAAAGAAAGGAACAAAAGTAAGAGACCATATCGACCAATTCACGGTTGGTGATGACCGCCAATGGGATTTGCGACTTGCTCCCTATGATATCATCGCATCTCAAGCCCATGCAAAAATGTTGGGGAAGGTTGGCTTGCTTTCCCAATCCGAAGTCGATCAGCTCATTGAAGGACTTACTGCATTGTCTACAGAAGTTAAAGAAGGTAGGTTTACGATTTCTGACGATTTTGAGGACGTTCACTCCAAAATAGAGTACGAATTGACAAAGACTTATGGAGACGTTGGTAAAAAAATACACACTGCACGCTCGAGAAACGATCAGGTATTGGTTGCTATGCAGCTCTTTCTTAAAGATGAAATTCAAGAAATCAAGCAACTTGTCAAAGCGTTATTTGAGCAGTATATGACTTTGGCAGATCGGTATAAAGATCAGTTGTTACCAGGATACACTCATCTGCAAATCGCCATGCCATCTTCCTTTGGGTTGTGGTTTTCTGCCTATGCGGAAATTCTCTCCGATGAGGTACTTTTACTCAATACCGTTCACGCCCTTTGTGACCAAAATCCACTCGGGAGTGCTGCTGGCTACGGCAGTTCCTTCCCGATAGACCGACAGGATACCACAGCAACGCTCGGGTTTGACACTCTGAAATACAATGTTGTAGCAGCACAAATGAGTCGGGGAAAACTCGAAAAAAACTTGGCACAAGCCATTGGTAGTCTCGCTGGAACGCTGAGTCGGTTTTCGATGGATGTCTGTTTGTATATGAGTCAAAACTTTGATTTTATCTCCTTTCCAGATGACATCACAACGGGATCTAGTATCATGCCACACAAAAAGAACCCGGATGTGTTTGAACTCATCCGTGGAAAATGCAACAAGCTCCAAGCGCTTCCTAACGAGTTGGCGATGATGAGTACCAATTTGCCCAGTGGCTACCACAGAGAAATGCAATTGTTTAAAGGACCGATCATGCAAGCTATCGATGAAATCAAAAGCTGTTTATCGATGACCACTTCGAGCATAGCAGAAGTACTGGTCAAACAAGATATTCTCTCAGATGAAAAGTACACCCATGTATTTAGTGTAGATGCCTTGCACGAACTCATTCAACAAGGAGTTCCGTTTCGGGATGCCTATGTCCAGATTGGAGAAGCCATCAACAAGGAGGAATTTGTTCCTCCCAAAATGGCAAAGCACACCCATAGCGGAAGCATTGGTAATTTGGAACTCGGCGCCATACGCGAGAAATTTACAAAGTACTTCGAAAAATAAGCTGTCTAGACGTGTAGCGCGCGGTTTTCTGTTGCAGCCAAAGCGGCCTCTTTCATCGCTTCCGCATAGGTGGGATGCGCATGGCTCATACGAGCGATATCTTCGGCAGATGCTCTAAATTCCATCGCAGTAACCGCCTGTGCAATCAAATCGGCAGCTCGTGCGCCAATGATATGAATGCCGAGAACCTCGTCTGTTTTGGCGTCTGCTAGGATTTTGACAAAGCCATCTGTGTCCATACTCGCTCTGGCACGACCAAGCGCACGCATCGAAAACTGTCCAGCTTTATAACCCACACCAGCGGCTTTGAGTTCTTCTTCGGTTTTACCAACCGCAGCAACTTCTGGCCAGGTATAAATCACATTGGGAATGAGGTTGTGATCGATATGCGGTTGTTGCCCCGCGATGATTTCTGCAGCCATCACCCCTTCTTCCTCTGCCTTGTGAGCGAGCATGGCACCGCGAACCACATCGCCAATGGCAAAGATATTCGAGACCGAGGTTTGGAGTTGCTTGTTAACTTCCACTTGCCCCCGTTCATTGACCACAACGCCAGCAGCTTTTAGGGCAAGTCCTTCGGTGAAGGGTTTGCGCCCAACAGACATCAGGCAGTAATCGCCCGTAAACCTAACGTCTTGCCCCTTTTTGTCTTTGGCAGTGATGGTTACTTCATCACCCTTGCGTTTTACCCCACTGACTTGATGTGAGAGATAGAATTTGACGCCTTGTTTTTTCATCACTTTCATCAATTCTTTGGAAAGCGAACTGTCCATGATTGGCGTAATGCGATCGGCATATTCCACAACGGACACTTCAGCACCCAATCGGCGATAGACCTGACCGAGCTCCAATCCAATCACCCCACCGCCGATCACCACCAAATGCTTGGGGATTTCGGTTAGGGAAAGGGCTTCTGTGGACGTGATGATTCGTTCCTTGTCCAAAGTGACAAAAGGCAAAACTGCGGGTTTGGACCCCGTTGCAATGATGCTGTGTTTGGCTTCGATGGTCTGTTTTTTCTTGCCTGCGACTTCGATATGTGTCGCATCGACAAATTTGCCAAGACCGTGAAAAACCGTGATTTTGTTTTTATCCATCAGATAGTCAATCCCCTTGATGGTTTGCTCGATGACTTCTGACTTTCTTTTCATCATCTGACCAAAGTTGATCTTGATTTCCCCTTCTACATCAATCCCATGAGTAGCAAAATTTTTAATCGACTCCTCATAATGATGCGAGGAATCCAACAGGGATTTGGAAGGAATACAACCCACATTGAGGCAAGTACCGCCTAGGGTGTCGTATTTTTCGATAAGGGCAGTGGACAGGCCCAACTGCGCACAGCGAATCGCTGCTACATAGCCACCAGGGCCGGAACCGATAACAGCAACGTCAAATGAGGACATAGTTTGATTGTTTTACAAGACAAAAGTAATACGAAAGTGACTACCAATCAAACACCCGGCTGATATTAAATCCAAAATGGATGTCCCCCTCTGACCAATCGCCTGATGCTTCGGTCAAAAAGCTATGTTCGAGCATTGATCGGGAGTTGGTAAAATGAAGTTGAAAGACGTGTCCGCCTGTTTCGATGTCTAGACCAATAGACAGCATGTTTTTGTAGTTGAGCTCTTCTGGTCGGTTTGTTACCAAACCATAGTCCATATTCAAGCTGATGCGTTTGCTCAGCTTATAACGACCGCCAGCAGCCATCACAAACTGCATATTGCTTTGCTCATCAACTTCCGTGAGGTTTTTGTGAATTAGGGTTGGTGAGAGTTGTAAGGATAATTTCTCGCTAAACTTTCGGGAAACGAGGGCTTGAGTAGTATAGGTCAGACGGTGGCTAAAATCTAAGTCTGGATTCAAATCCAAATCGAGTTGGTTGTTGATTGTGAGTTGACCGTAAGCCCCAATCGTAACGGGTGATTTCTCGCTTTGTTGACGAAGGATGCGCAACTTGGTATGGAGCGCATAGGTCTTTTGGTAGGATGAGCGCGCTGCACCAAAATTGATATGGTCATTGAGACCATAAATCAACTGGAGTTTGTTGGATGCAATATCGAGTCCAAAGAAGTCGTCAAAGCCATTTTCAATGCTGCCAAAGCGATGGGCAACGATAAAGTACATTTCCCCTTTGTCCACCATTTTGGTCGATTCGAGGTTGATGATTTTAAGTCCTTTAAAAGCAGATTCGGCATAAAGAGGCCCCGTATCGAGTTCGGCGTCGAGTTCTTCTAAAAGATCGGTTTGTGCAACAGCCAGTGTGGATAACAGTAAAAAAAGTGCATAAGTTCGTTTCATCATTGTTTAGTCTATTTCAAAGATAGCAAACTAGGAATTGGTGTACAACCTAGTCTATAATCGTGGATTGATCGAGCACCACCACTTCAAACAAATCATCATAGCCGATACAACGGCCTTTTATGGTGAGTTGCTGATTGAGTTGTATCGCAGGGCGGTTTTCAAACTGTGCTACAAGGGCATCGTCTAGGGTAATCGTGGTGTCATCTACAAATGTAACCACACCCGAAACCGCAAGGGTTTGGTTGAGAAAAGCCTCGTTGTTTTGCACAATCGAATCGTTAAGCGCAACCGCTGTATCGGTATAGACAGCGCCTTCAGTGGCAATGTCGCGGTGGTCTTTATAGGCGTAGTAATAAAGTCCGATTGCCGTCAGAATCAATACCATGATCGAGAAGACGCGTTTACTTGTCATCAGCCTGTTTTGGTAAAGATATGGGTTTTGTCATTCAAAAACTTTTTTATTCTACACCCAATCCTTTTTGTATCTTTCTTGCAGAAATAAAGTTGATGCAAAAGCTACTACTCCCCTTTCTTTTATTGGCAGTTACCATTGCTTTTGGGCAGTCCAAGTATATGACCAAATCGGGGAGCATGTCTTTTGAGGCCTCCCAACCCTCCTTTGAACCCATCGAAGCAACGCACTCCGCTGTGTCGGCCTTGCTTAACGCAGATACTGGCGAACTTGCCGTTTTGGCGCTTGTGCGAGGCTTTCGCTTTCCCCTCGCCCTGATGGAAGAGCACTTTAACGAAAACTACATCGAAAGTCATCAATACCCCAAAACGAGTTTTAAAGGATCCATTCTCAACTTTGATAGCAACGCCCTTTCCAACCAACCACGAACTGTGCAACTCACTGGCGAACTCTCTATGCATGGGGTTACCAAACTCATCTCTGTGTCTGCTACCATTACCAAATCAGATGAACAAATCACTTTAACGTCTTCCTTTTCGGTCAAAACATCAGACTTTGGCATTAAAATCCCAAGTTTGGTTCGAAAGCAAATCGATGAAAACGTACAAGTTGAGGTGTCTCTACCCTTACAACGCAAACAATAAACCGTTATGAAGTCCTCTCTATCTATAAAAACCGCCCTGCTCCCCCTTTTGGTCTTGATTGGGCTATTGGCATTTAACGTGTTGGTCTATGATGATGATGCCCTATCGGGCTCCAACCAGTTTATCCTACTCTTCGGTGCTGCAGTGGCTGCTATGGTGGGCTTTGCCAATAAAATTTCGTATACAATCATGTTGGACAAGGTGGCGGACAATCTCAAATCGGTAACGGGTGCCATTTTGATTTTGTTGTTTGTTGGGGCATTGGCAGGGACTTGGCTCATTGGCGGAGTGATTCCCGCCATGATCTACTACGGTTTGCAAATCCTTCACCCTTCCATTTTTCTGCCCGCCTGTGTCATTATTTGCGCTTTAATTTCACTTGCAACAGGAAGCAGCTGGACAACTTCCGCAACCGTTGGGATTGCCCTTATCGGGATTGGAAAGGCCCTGGGCGTTCCTGTAGGGATGGTTGCTGGTGCCGTTCTATCGGGTGCCTATTTTGGGGATAAGCTTTCGCCACTGAGCGACACGACCAACCTCGCCCCTGCTATGGCGGGTGCAGACCTTTTTACCCATATCCGCTATATGACCCATACCACGGTGCCAAGTATCGTGGTGACACTGATTGTGTTTATCATTCTTGGTATCGGGTTTAACGCCGAGGGATCAGCCAATTCACAATTTTTAATCGCAGCCATGAATGAGGAATTTACAATCAACTTGATTCTATTTATCGTGCCCGTTTTAGTCATTGTGATGATTGTTAAAAAAACACCGCCTTTAGTGGCTTTATTTGTAGGCACACTGTTGGGTGCCCTTGCCGCTTTAATTTTTCAACAAGATTTGTTGTTGTCCTTGAGTGGTGAATCCAGTTTAAGTCTATTTGGAACCTATCAGGTGATTATAGATGCGATTACGGTGTCGACCGAAATCGAAACCTCTTCCCCTGAATTAAGCGATCTTTTTCAGTCTGGTGGAATGCAAGGTATGCTCGGAACCATCTGGCTAATCATTTGCGCCATGGTATTTGGTGGGGTCATGGATGCCATTGGGGCCTTGGCAACAATCAGTACTGCTTTACTCAGTATGGCCAAATCGACTTTTCAACTCTTTGCTAGTACGGTGGCATCTTGTTTGGCAATCAATATCACCGCTTCTGATCAATATCTGTCCATTGTTGTGCCGGGTAAAATGTTTGAAAAGGCTTATCAAGATCGTGATCTTGCCCCCGAAAATCTGAGCCGTACACTTGAGGATTCCGGTACGGTAACTTCTGTGTTGATCCCCTGGAACACCTGTGGCGCCTATCAGTCTGGGGTGTTGGGCGTTGATGTGAGTCAGTATTTTTTCTATGCGATTTTTAACTGGTTAAGCCCCTTTATGACCTTGTTTTTCGCGGCATTCCACATGAAAATCAAACGACTCTCTTCATGACCGAGAAGTTTTTGTCTTTGAGAATGCGTAATTTTGTCTCAACATGACAGATTCAACGTCAACATTGCGTTCCCGTCAACGACAAATCCTTTTCGGTTTATCGATTATTTTGATTGCCGTGGTTCTTTTTGCATCGATGGTTTCTTATTATTTCACTTGGGAGCATGACCAAAGCAGCTTGGGTGACTTTACTGATCGGAGCATACAAACTGAGAACATCGCAAGCAAGTTTGGAACAACCATCGCTCATTTTTTGTTATATCAATTTTTGGGTTTAGGCTCTTTTGTGTTGGTATTGATGGTCTTAATCACTGGATTTCGACTCTTTATCGGTAGTCCTTGGAACAATCCCTTGGGAACATGGTCATGGACAATCGCCAGTTCGATATGGGTTTCTCTTTTACTGAGCTTTATCCTACCGCAATACTCCGTTTTGGGGGGAATGGTCGGCTATGAAATGTCGAGGTTTGCAACAGATTATATTGGAGATATTGGTTTGGCCAGTATTTTGATTTTTGGATGCATCGCCTTTATGGTTGTGATTTTAAAAATTACACCCGAAAGAGTGCTAACAGCTTTTTCATCAATGCAAACTGAAAAAGACGATACGGAATCCGTTGATGAGGAAAAGCCAGCAGAACCCATCGATCTCCCTGTTAAAGAAGCTGTAAAGCTCAATCCCAAACCGACAAAACCAACGGCTGGAAAAGCTAATGATTTAAAGGAAGTCAAGTTGACAATTGACACCCCAATTGCAGATGAGCCAGAAGTGGAATTGGCCAAAAAACTTGTCAAAGAGCAAGGGGAAGTCGATCCGACCTTGGAATTGAGCAAGTTTCGTGGTCCTACCCTTGAACTATTAAAGTCATATAACGAGGAAGGTATCACAATCAATGAAGCGGAACTCGAGGAAAACAAAGAAAAGATTGTCGAAACCCTGAGCAATTATAAAATCGGGATTGCAGACATCAAAGCTACAATTGGCCCCACGGTTACACTTTATGAAATTATTCCCGTTGCAGGAATCCGGATTTCAAAAATCAAAAACCTTGAAGACGATATCGCCCTGTCCTTGTCTGCCTTAGGCATTCGAATCATCGCGCCGATACCTGGAAAAGGAACCATTGGGATCGAAGTGCCCAATAAAAAACCGACCATCGTCTCTTTCCGTTCGGTGGTGGGCTCGAAAAGCTTTCAGGAGGCCGAAATGGAATTGCCATTGGCTCTTGGAAAAACGATAAGCAATGAGACTTTTGTTGTCGATCTGGCCAAAATGCCGCATATGCTTATGGCTGGTGCAACTGGTCAAGGAAAGTCAGTTGGGCTCAACACCATATTGAGTTCGCTGCTCTATAAAAAACACCCTGCCGAAATCAAGTTTGTCTTGGTTGACCCCAAAAAAGTGGAACTCACACTGTACAACAAAATTGAACGGCATTACCTCGCAAAACTCCCCGACGTAGAGGATGCGATTATCACTGACAACCGTCAAGTAATCAATACGCTAAACTCCTTGTGTATCGAAATGGACAATCGATACAATATGTTGAAAAATGCGATGTGTCGCAACATCAAGGAGTACAACAAACGCTTTAAAAAACGAGAACTCAACCCCAATGATGGTCATGCTTTTCTCCCCTATTTGGTCTTGATAGTGGATGAGTTTGCCGATTTGATTATGACTGCTGGCAAGGAAGTAGAAGCGCCAATTGCGCGTTTGGCACAACTCGCACGTGCGGTGGGGATTCATTTGATTATCGCCACCCAACGACCATCGGTCAATGTGATTACGGGAGTAATCAAAGCTAACTTTCCAGCCCGTGTTGCCTTTCGGGTAACGTCAAGAATCGATTCTCGAACGATTTTAGATAGCGGTGGTGCCGAACAACTCATCGGGCGTGGTGATATGCTATTCACGCAAGGAAATGAGCTTATCCGCTTGCAGTGTGCTTTTGTTGATACCCCAGAAGTTGAAAAGCTCACGGACTTTATTGGTTCGCAGCGAGCTTATCCCAACGCACATCAATTACCAGAGTACAAAGGTGATGAGCAAAAAAGTAGTTTGGACAACAATATCGAAGATCGAGATCCGATGTTTCGAGAGGCTGCTGAGGTTGTGGTCAATGCCCAACAAGGTTCGGCATCTTTGTTGCAACGCAAACTGAAGTTGGGTTACAATCGTGCTGGACGAATCATTGACCAGTTAGAAGCTGCAGGCATCGTGGGACCTTTTGAAGGAAGTAAGGCCCGTGAAGTCATGTTTACAGATATCATCGCACTACACGAATTTTTAGAAAATGAACAATAATAAGATCAAATCCGTACTCGCTTTATTTTTTATCGCCATTATGGGTTTTTCCCAAAGTGATCAACGCGCCAGAAATCTATTGGATCAAGTCAGTGAGGTGTATGCTAGTTTTGAAACCATGTCGATGACCTTTGCCTATCAGTTGGACAATGCTACTGAGGGAATTTCACAAAAAGAAGAAGGAACAATTCTTGTAGCCAATGACAAGTATAAGCTCACGATAATGGGAATCCAACAACTCTTTGATGGGACTTCCATTTATACGATCGATGACTTGAACGAAGAAGTAATCGTGCAAGACGAATCTTCTTTGGACAACCCCCTCAACCCACTTGATATTTTTGAATTTCACAAAGAGGGTTATTTGTTGCAATGGGATATTGCGCAACGCGTGTCGGGTCGTGATATTCGTTATGTCAAGCTCATTCCAACCCAAGCTGAAAGCCAATCCAAATACCTTTTGCTCGGGATTGATACCGCTAGCAAACACTTGTATAAAATTATTGATTTGGGAATCAACGGAACAGACACCACCTTTACGGTGCAAGAGTTTGTGTCAAATACCCCCATAGAGCCAAAAACCTTTGTGTTTGACGAGGACAAATACGCAAACTACTATATCGATAGGTTTTAGATATGCCAGTACTTGATCGCTATATCCTGTTTTCTTTTCTGCGTACGTTTTTCAGCTTCTTCTTTATTCTGATGTTGATTTTCGTGGTGCAAACGGTATGGGTGTTTATCGATGAGTTTGCTGGTAAAGGGTTGGACATTTCCGTTTTATTGCGATTTTTACTGTATTATTCTCCCAAACTAATCCCTTTGGTATTACCATTAACAGTGTTGCTTGCGTCCATTATGACTTATGGGAGTTTAGCTGAGCACTATGAGTTTGCTGCCTTAAAATCTGCTGGAATATCGCTCACACGTGCCATGCGAAGTGTGTTTGTCATTTCTCTATTATTAAGTGGTTTTGCCTTCTACGTAGCCAATACGGTGGTGCCTTACGCGGAATTTAAAACTTATAACCTTCGAAAGAATCTTGCGAAAATCAAACCAGCCCTAGCAATTTCAGAAGGAGTTTTTAACGATCTGGGAGAAAGCAATATCAAAGTACAGGACAAATACGGCCCAAACGACCGCTTTTTGACCGATGTGATTATCCACCAAAAACAACCTGACTTAAAAAATACCACTGTAGTCAAATCAGAAGAAGGAGAGCTAAAGAACGCCGATTTTTCAGATGGGATTCAGTTGGTCTTAATAAATGGCAATCGCTACGAAGAATTGAGGCCCAAACGAGCTGATCGACGTAAAAAACGTTACCCCCACAGTAGAGTGTCTTTTGGGACCTACACCATGAATATCGATTTACGGGACTTTAATAATGTTGACTTGAACGAAACCAAGTACACCAACACTTATAAAATGCAAGATATTGACAAACTGAGTTTTAGCATCGACTCCTTGCAAGGCATTTACAACAATGACAAAGTGAGCTATGCCAAAACAACCTATATACGAACAGGCGTAAAATCAATTCACACAACCGCAAAAGATGAAAAGGTCGTTTACGAGGGGCTTACGGATTATATTGCAAAATATCCTGTTTATGCAAAAAAGTCAATAAGCAGGCAGGTCAAAAGCAAGCTCAATACACTGGACTCCAACCTAGAAGCCCAAAAGAAAACCTTTTTCTTTAAAAAGAAGGTGATTAACCTTCACAAAATCTGGTACTACGACAAATTTATCGTCGGTTTCTCTGTGTTGCTGATGTTTTTGATGGGCGCACCTCTAGGTGCCTTAATTCGAAAAGGAGGATTTGGCTTACCCGTAGTTTTGGCTTTATTGATCTTTTTGAGTTATCATTTTGCAGGGACATTTTTCAAAAACAGTGCTGAAGATGGGAGTATTACGCCTTTTATGGGAACTACCTTTCCCACAATCGTGTTGTTTGTGCTGTCGCTAATTGTGATTCGGCGCGCACGTGCAGACAAAGGGATGTTTGGGTTTAGCAACTTCACTGCAAAGTTTACCGAGCTTTGGCATGTTATTTTGCGCCAAGCATCATCTGTTCGACGTATATTTGCCAAAAATTAGCCCATGTCCGATCCTGTACGATTTGATACTGTAGAAGATGCCATTACCGATATCAAAAATGGCAAAATCATTATCGTGGTCGATGATGAAAACAGAGAAAATGAAGGGGATTTTATTGCAGCAGCTGAGTGTGTCACACCGGAAATGATCAATTTTATGGCGCAGCATGGGAGAGGACTAATTTGTACTCCAATCACGGAATCCTACTGTCGAAAACTCGACCTCTACCCCATGGTGAACAACAATACAGACCCGATGGGAACGGCTTTTACCGTTTCAGTGGATTTAAAAGGAAATGGGGTCACTTCAGGGATTTCTGCAGCAGATCGATCGAAAACAGTTAAACACTTGATCGATGAACAAGCTCGTCCAGACGATTTTATACGCCCTGGGCATGTGTTTCCACTAACCGCCAAGGAAGGTGGTGTTTTACGACGTACGGGACACACAGAAGCTGCAATAGATTTTGCGCGATTAGCTGGTTTTAAACCTGCAGGTGTAATCGTCGAAATCATGAATTCAGATGGGACAATGGCAAGATTGCCCGAACTGCGTGTAATCGCTGATGAACTCCAACTCAAATTGGTTTCGATTGAATCTTTGGTCGCCTACCGAATGAAGTTTGATAGTTTGGTGGAAAAAGTGGAAGATTATCCCTTAGAAACCAAGTACGGAACCTTTCAACTGCAAGCGTTTAAGCAAAATACAAACCAGCAAATCCATATCGCATTGACGAAAGGGAACTGGAGCGAAAACGATAAGGTACTCACCCGAATTCAGTCGTTGAACATGACCCAAAATATTCTCCAATCTTTACAAGGAAATGACGAAAAAGAGATGGATAACATATTTAAACAATTAATTGATAATAAATATTCATGTATGCTGTTTATCAATAAGTTAGATTCAATTAAATCTGTTGGGTTTTTGCAAGAAATCAAGCCAGATAACGCGGATGATTCAACACTAACGATGGACGATAAAGACTTTGGAATCGGTGCGCAAATTCTACATCAGTTGAAGATTCAAAAACTCTCTCTGTTGTCCAATAGCGATCAAATCAAGCGGGTTGGTTTGGCTGGTTATGGTTTAGAAATCGTGGAGTACGTCGGTTATTGAGAAAACCACAGTTTTAGCGCCATAAACACCACCATCAAAATCATAACGAGTTTGATAAACCCTTCTCCTCTATCGACAGAAAATCGAGAAGCAGTCCAAGCTCCAAAGGAAGTACCGACAGCTAAAATTAAGCCATAGAGCCAGTTTACATTTCCGCTAAGGGCAAAAGTCGTCAAGGCGCCAATGGTATATATAAAGGCCACGCCAACTTTAGCCGCATTGACTCGAACGAGGTTCATACGATTAAAGATATTTAGAAAAAGCATGATGATAAAGCCGATACCGGCATTGATAAATCCGCCGTATATGCCGATAAAAAAGAAAGCAACTAAGCTGATCAATAGATGTTTTCCAGTGGTTCTCTCTTGGGATAAGTGGTCAGCCATTTTCGGTTTAAACACCATAATCAGCACCACCATAATCATGATAATGGCAAGGATTCGATTGAAAATCGCCCCATCGATTTCAATGGCAATCCTCGCACCGAGTATAGCCCCAAACAGCGCAGAGACTCCCAAATAGATGCTAAAGGGATAGGCAACCACCTTCTTTGATGCGTACCCGATATTGGCCGAAAGAGTCGCAACAACAATAGCAATTCGATTTGTTCCGTTTGCCACAGCTGGAGGAAGCTCCATAAAAATCAAAAGGGGGAGTGTTAACAACGATCCGCCACCAGCAATGGTATTGACAAAGCCAGCAAAAACGCCTGCACTGATAAGAAGAAGTATGTCGTAGGCGTTTTGCATAAATGATTTATAGTAAAATTAGTCATAATTCAGGAAGCACAAAAAAACCAGGTGCAATCGCACCTGGTTTTTAAGAGCGGAGAAAGAGGGATTCGAACCCCCGGAGGTGTGACCCTCAACGGTTTTCAAGACCGCCGCATTCGACCACTCTGCCATTTCTCCAATGGGTGCAAATATACAGCCCTTTTTTTTCTTACAAAACCCATTCTGTCATAGATTCTACATCGTTGTTTGATAAGTACAATTCCTTCGAAATATTGAATTTGATTTTACACTTATTTTGCAGAGTGTTATTATATTAACTTCGTTTATATTTGTAGAATATTTAATAAATCACCCAATGAATAAAACTTCAATCCTTCTCTACACTTTGGCTGCCCTAGTCTTTACTTCCTGTAGTACCATACAATTTACTGGTAATCCGATTGGTCAACTGGCTATTCCATCTACTGAAATCGTAGATTGGGAACAAGTCAACGAGTGGCAGCATGCGGATATCAAATCCGAAAATTTCCCTGGTATGAGTGTTCATAAAGTTTATGACGAACTTTTACAAAATAAAGAAGGGAAAACCGTAATTGTCGCTGTGATAGACACGGGAATCGACATCACACATGAAGACCTGAATGAGTCCATTTGGGTCAATGAAGATGAAGTTCCAGACAATGGCATTGACGACGATGGCAACGGTTATGTAGATGATGTACATGGATGGAACTTTCTTGGGGATTCCCCTGGAGATCAATACGAACTGATTCGTCTCCTAAAAACGGGGACTGATTTTGAAAATAAAGATCTCGCCATCGAAAAGTATGCAGAAATGATTTCCAAAGAAGGGGTCCAAGATACCCTACCGTTAATCGAGAGAAACCTAGCAAGCGATCTTTATTATTATGAAAATGATGTCAAGCAGGCAAAGCAACTCGGTTGGAATGCCCGTACGACTGGAGACGACCCAGATGACTTTTCACAACAGTTTTATGGTGATGGAAATGTAATGCCCAAAAGCGATGATGAGCTGCACGGTACTCATGTAGCTGGAATTATTGCGGCAGTCCGTAACAATAGCCTAGGCATGGATGGGGTTTCTTCAACTGCTAAAATCATGTGTTTACGTGCCGTTCCCAATGAAGGCGATGAGTATGACAAGGACGTTGCGCTATCTATCAGATACGCCGCTGACAATGGTGCGCAAATTATCAATATGAGCTTTGGTAAGGATTTTTCTCCGCACAGTGACAAAGTCAGGGAAGCTGTTATCTATGCAGAATCCAAGGGGGTTTTACTTGTCAATGCTGCTGGAAACGATGGTACGAATATAGACGAAGTGTTTAGCTATCCGAATGACAACTTTCAAAATGAACCAGAAGTTTCATCTAACTTTATTACCATTGGCGCAATTGGCCCCGTTAAAAATCCATTGATGATTGCTCCTTTTTCAAATTATGGAAAGTACAATCTCGATTTGTTTGCACCTGGAGCAGTAATTTATGCCCCAGTGCCAAGTAATCAATATGAGTCCTTGAGTGGGACTTCGATGGCTGCCCCATCAGTTTCGGGGGTTGCTGCACTTATTCTGTCTTATTATCCAAAGTTATCACCTAAAGCCGTACGGAAAGTGTTGATGAAGTCTGTGGTTAAAATCGACTATGAGTTAGAGCTGGGTTATGACCGCGTACAAACCGCCATGGGTGCCATTTCAAAAACAGGAGGGGTTGTCAATGCATACAATGCACTACTCTACGCGAGTGATTACTACAAGACTTTGCGTAAACTCTAAATGAATCGATGTGCTAATTATAATCTTGTCATCATTGCTAATTGAGATCGTGTAAGCTTGTACCACCATGAACTTTTAAGTTCTTATCTCTGATTGTTTCAAACATGCATTTGGCATCTTCACAAAAGGAAATTTAAAAATTGGAATATCAACCAATGGCAAATCTCCAACATTTACCAAACGACTACGATAATGTCTAGAAAACTTCTTACCAGAACAAATCGATGATATTCTCAATAAGTCATACATTTACCGCTTGCAAATCAAAAGTGATTATGAGCATAAAGTTGAAGTTTTGAACAAAGTAACTGAAAATCTTATCGAAAGATATGATTAAAACAGATATCGTTATAATAGGTGCAGGTCCTGTGGGTTTATTTGCCGTATTTGAGGCCGGCTTGATGAAACTTCGTTGCCATCTTATCGATGCCATTCCACAAGCTGGAGGTCAGCTTTCAGAGATTTATCCCAAAAAGCCAATCTATGATATTCCGGGCTACCCCACTGTTTTAGCAGGCGAATTGGTCGATAAATTGATGGAACAAGCTGCGCCTTTTAAACCTGGATTTACGCTTGGTGAGCGTGCAGAAACTATAGACGAATTGCCAAATGGAAACTTTGTCGTCACAACAAGTCAAGGCACAAAACACGAAGCTCCTGTTGTGATGATTGCGGGCGGGCTGGGAAGTTTTGAACCCCGTAAACCCATCATTGAAAACCTTTTAGATTTTGAACAAAAGGGAGTGAACTATATTGTCAAGGATCCGGATCAGTACCAAGGGAAAGAAATGGTTATTTCTGGAGGTGGTGATTCGGCACTGGATTGGGCGGTATATTTTGCTGAAAAAGATAGCTTTGTTCATCTTGTACACCGATCAGATCGATTTCGAGCACACAAAGACTCTGTTACGAAAGCGTATGAACTCGCGAAACAGGGAAAACTAAAGCTCTACACGTTTGCGGAGGTGAAGCAATTGGAGGGCAAACAACAGCTCGAAAAAGTAATTCTCGAAACCAAAGACGGAACAGTGCCAATTAAAACGGAATTGTGGTTTCCCCTTTTTGGACTATCACCCAAACTCGGTCCGATTGCCGACTGGGGACTGGAAATTGAAAAAAACGCCATCGCTGTTGATACTTTTGATTATCAAACCAACCGTTCAGGTATTTTTGCGATTGGGGATGTGAACACCTACCCTGGAAAGTTGAAACTGATTTTGTGTGGTTTTCACGAGGCAACTCTCGCTGTTCAATCCGCTTATAAACGCATCAATCCCGATAAAAAATTTACCCTAAAGTACACCACTGTTCAAGGTGTGCAGGGCTTTGATTAATTTCATTTTCTACACATTGAGTGATATCAACATTACCGTTATTGATCGTGAAGGTGTTTCTCACAAACTCATCGCCCCTTCAGATATGAATATGAATTTGATGGAGGTCTGCAAAAGTTATGAGCTTCCTGTCGAAGGGATCTGTGGCGGAATGGCAATGTGTGCATCGTGCCAGGTGTATGTCCACACGAATAATCATTTTGGGGAACGCAATGATGATGAGGAAGCCATGCTTGATGACGCCTACAATGTTAAACCCAATTCACGATTGGGATGTCAAATCTCCATCACAACTGAACTAGAGGGTGCAGAATTTGAACTTGCCCCAGAAGAGCCTTAACTCTTTGCCAAAAAAGCTTCAATCCGCATTCGGGTGTTTTCGCGTATGTCCTTCCAGAAAATCGTAATATCTGCAAAGTGATAATCTTTTATAAACGAGAACCAAAATCGTTTAGGCACCTTTGGTGTTTTCGCCCATACCATGCCGTCAATCATTTCAATAGAAAGACTATTCGGGTAAATCATACCATCATAATAAGCAAGGCCCTTATGCTGTTCATAGCTAGTAGCTTTTTGATCATCCCAAGTTATGGGGTTGGTCACTAAGCTACCTTTATACCATTTCTCATAATCATCTGGCAAATGATTTCTTTTATAGGTATTCCATGTTACAAATCCGCCCGTTTCGTCTGGACTTGTCATAAAAGGTATGTTTTCAAAATATTCGGTTTTAATCGCAATCCCAACCAAATAGGCCGCCACCAATTGTTTTTGAAGAGGTTGATCCTCAAAAAAATCTTTGAGGAGTTGCCCCGCATGTAGGGTGCCTTGACTGTGTGACACAAGAACAATAGGACGACCCTTGTTTTCATATTTTAAATAGTGCTTAAACGCAGCCTTTATGTCTTTATATGCGGACCGCAGTGCATCGTCCCCTCCAACTGGTTTAAACTGCTCCTGAAAAGAGCGAATATGGGCATCGCGATAAAAAGGAGCAAAGGTTCGGCCAAGCCCATACCATGCAGAGCATTGGTATTTAATCGCTGTGTTTAAGGTTGCTTGACGGTAATTTTCATCGCTGACGTTACCATTCCAAGCGCTATTTTTTCGGCTTGTGGTAATGGTCGGGTGAATATAAAAAACATCCACATCGTATGGCTTGTTTTCTGGTTTTACAAAATCGAGCTGTGAAGGCGTGTTTTGCGGGTAAACCGCCCAATTTTCCAAGTCCGTATAGTCAAGTGGTGTGGATATTGGTTGGTAAACAGAGCTTAAATAACGCTTTGAACACGACTGAAGCAAAAATATAGAAATGAGCAAGACCAGGGAGTTTACTTTCTTTTTCATACTACAAATATCAATAAATTAAATATATTGCTGAAAATTCATCGACTATGAGATCTCACTTTGGTTTCCAACTTTCTATTTACATCTCTATTATTTTTTCACTTACTTCCTGTTCGAATAACAATACAATTCTTGTAGAAGCAGAGCCAAAAAGTGATTCAAACGTTTCTGGTATGATTAGCTTTTCAGAAATGGACGAAGTTGTGATTATGAAAGCTACATTCTCAGGGCTTACTCCAGGTCTGCACGCCATTCACCTCCACGAACTTGCTGATTGCTCATCTGCTGATGGAAAATCGACAGGTGGCCACTGGAATCCAACTTTTGAACCACATGGTGCTTGGGGAAGTGAAACAGGCTACCACAAAGGGGATATCGGAAACTTTGAGGCAGATCAAAAAGGTGATGCGGTCATTACTTTCGAAACAGATCAATGGTGTATCGGATGTGATGACGAGACAAAAAACATCATTGGAAAAGCAGTCATTGTACACCAGGGGCAAGACGACTTGGTCTCTCAACCATCAGGTGCAGCAGGGGCTCGGGTGAGTTGTGCTGGGGTAATTCAGTAACCTATGACCACTCGCGTTTTTTGTTTGCAGATTCATAGGCGTGCAACTCATCTTCTGGGATAACCTTTAGCATGGAAGGATGTTGTTCAATGGCATACTGGAGTTTTTCTACAATCTCGTCTATACTTTCATTGTCATAGTCGATATCAAGTGGTTTTTTGATTTCCATCGATTGTAAAATCCCTCTTTTTTTAATAAAAATCCCTTTTTTGTCAAATGAGCGTCTAAAGCCATCGATTACGATGGGAACAACAATCGGTTTATAAGTCTTAATGATATGGGCTGTCCCCCTTCGAATGGGCTTAAAAGGAGTGGTTGTTCCCTGAGGGAACGTAATAACCCATCCATCATCTAGTGCCATGCCAATTTTAGAAATATCTCCCATTTTAACCTGTCGATTTACGTCTTTTCCTTTAGATCGCCATGTTCGCTCTATCGAAATCGACCCTGCATAAGCAAGAATTCTCGGAAGTAAACCAGATCGCATGGTTTCCTTTGCAGCTACAAAGTAGATGTTGAGTTTTGGCTTCCATAAATACCCTAAGTTCTTCAGGGTGTCATGTCTTCCAGATAAACTGGCGTTAAACACATGGAACATCGCAACAACATCTGCAAAATAGGTCTGATGGTTGGAAACAAAAAGAACTTTACGATCAGGGAGATTAATGATGTTTTCGGATCCTTCAATTTTCAGTTCATTAAAGCCCTGGTACCTTCTATGACTAATCACCCCAAAAACACGAATAAGCCATGTTTTCAATATATCGTAATGACCGAAAGGATTTCTTTTAAACAACTAAACAATTTTTTATCAAATGTACTAAGGATTTAGTTTAGTACTTTTAAAATTATTGACTTTATTTCAGCCAATATCATGGCAGTCGCACCCCATACGGTATTATCAGACAAGATGTAAATGGGTGTTTTATTTCCATTGTTTTCTAGCTGATCTGTAAAGCTGTTTTTGATATTGATAAGTTCAACAAGAGAAACAGAAATCACTTCTTTTACCTCATTTGGGTCGAGATTCAATTTGATTTTACTCGTTGAGTACGCCAAAAAACAATCGACCCAAAAATGGCTTGGAGGGATGTACAAAGGGGTGATTTTACGAATTTGGGTAATTTGTTGCGGAGAAATCCCAAGTTCCTCCCAGAGTTCTCGTTTCGCAGCATCCCATGGTGTTTGGTCAGAGGGATCGATTTGACCACCTGGAAAACCAACTTGATTGGAGTGAACACCTGGATATGAAGACCTTCTTATCAAATAAAAACTAGTTTCACCCTGTATCCCCTTGTAAAAAAGACAAATAACAGCCGCATTTTTGGGGTTTATGATCGACTTTTCAAGCAATTGCTTTCGCATCGCTGGTGCCATGGTGAGTTGTTCCGACAAGCCCGGTAAAGGTAATTCTTGTATTTTTGGAACAAATTCTAAAAAAGAATGAAACTGCATAATAATATCATTGTTTTATGTTTAGGCTTGACTTTTTTTAGTTGTGTTTCCAAGCCAACCCCTAAGCTGACCCCAGCCACCCCAACAATCGAGCATAAAAATACCAATATCGCCCAAGTGAAGCCCAAAAAAGAAGATTTTGTTTTAACGGATAACAATGTCATTCCGTTTTTCTTCGAATATGCAAAGCAGAATCCTCAAAAACGAGTGCAAGTTGAAACGGATTATGGAAACTTTGTTATCGAACTCAACGAGAAAACGCCCTATCACCGAGCGAATTTTATTTATCTAGCAAAAGCAAACTACTTTGATGGGACTTTTTTTCATCGTGTGGTTCCTAATTTTATCATTCAAGGTGGAAATTCAGATCAAGCGAGCACTTCAAAGAAAAGACGACGAATTGGCAAATACCTACTCCCACCAGACACCCGAAACGGACTGAGACATCACAGAGGTGCAGTTTCAATGCCGAGTAGTGAAATTGAAAACCCTCATCGCCTCGCCTCCCCCTACGAGTTTTTTATTGTACAGCAATCGCCTGGTGCCTATCATTTAGATGGAAAGTATACGGTATTTGGATATGTTGATGAAGGGATGGAGGTCGTCGATAAAATCAATCGTGTTCCGATTGATAAACGAGAATGGCCGATTGACAATGTCCGTATGAAAGTGCGTGTGCTTGATTGAGTGCAAAGCAGAAATCAAATGAAATAAAAGCCAGGTGTCACAAAAATTATTACGACTTGCTTTTGACAGACCAATGAAATTGAAAGCGACTGACTTCATCCCCATTCTCGTCGAGTCCTATGCTCGTAAACCAATGGCGTTGACCATCACCTGACGAAATGGCTTTATCGATTAATTCCTTTGCATCTTTCACTTGATCACAAGAAAAACGAATTTTCCCCTTCGCTTTTTTAGAAAAGCTGGCCTTGGTTTCAACAAGCAACATAGAGATTGAACTTTTTCGGGTTTCAATTTCACGCATGAGTAATACCCCACTTGTCAACTCCGCAGCCATTCCCTGTACAGCCCAAAACATCGATCGAAACGGATTTTGATTGATCCATTTGAGTTTGACAGATGCTTCGACTCCGCCGGCATTGATATTGGTAATTCGAATTCCACTGAAAAAAACAAGTGGTAGTTTTAAAAGGGTAAAGTATCGAATTGATCGCTTTGTAATTTTCATATTCAAAGATAAAAAGATAATTTTTAAGTACTTTGTTATACATATTACCTTTTAATGCCTTAGCTTTGCACAATGCAGTTAGAAAACACAAAAGCGCAATTGCGAAAAGGAGTTTTGGAACTCTGCATCCTTTCCATATTAGCCAAAGAGAGAAAGTATGCCTCAGAAATCTTATCCCATTTAAAACATGCGAAGTTAATCGTTGTAGAAGGCACTCTATATCCCCTTTTAACTCGTTTACGTTCGGCAAACTTTTTAACTTACGAATGGGAGGAGTCAAAGACTGGACCGCCGAGAAAGTATTATTCCCTTACAGAAGATGGCAAGCACTTTTTATCTGAACTCGCTGGCAGTTGGAATGAACTCCAAATCGCTGTAGAACAAATCACAAATCCCAAAAAATAATCTCATGAATACAACTGTTAATGTCAATCTTGCTGGTCAGCATTTCTATTTTGACCAAGCCGCCAAAGTCAAACTTGAAGTTTATTTTGAAGATATCAAATCCTATTTTACCGATGAGTCCTTTTTACAGGAGTTGATGACCGATGTTGAAGCTCGGATTGCTGAATTGCTCAATGATATCATTGTCGATCCCCAACAAGTCGTCACCATACATCACATCGAAAAAGTGATGGAAGTCATGGGCGAAGCCAACAGCTTTAAAATCGACGACGACAAAGCCCAAAACAAAACCGAAATCAAAGCTGTGCGAAAACTCTTTCGTGATCCAGATGATCGTTTTCTTGGTGGTGTTGCCTCTGGGGTGTCACACTACTTCAGTTTGCAGGTAAAGTGGGTTCGTTTGATCTGGTTATTGCTTGGTCTCTTTTCATGGGGCGGGTTTTCTATCCTGTATATCGCATTGTGGGTTTTTGTGCCTTTAGCCAAAACAACATCGGAGAAGTTCATGATGAAAGGACAGGCGATCAACTTATCAAATTTGGAAAAAAAAATTAAAGAAGAGTTTGATGAGGTTGCCGATCAAATCAAAAACGCCGATTATCAAAAAGCCAAACGTAAAATCAAATCAAAGACAGCACGGTTTTTTAATGCAGTAGCAGAAATTCTGGTCTTTATCTTCCACTTGCTACTCAAGCTTCTTGGAATTGTCATGGTCATTGCTGCCTGGATTAGCCTCTTTATCATCTTTACGTTGATGTTTAGCATCGGTCTGCATGAAGTCTTTGATATTGCTTTGGGCACACCCTATTGGCCACCTATTGACATCGGTCATACGGGTGTGTCGATATGGCAAACGGCTTTTGTTGGTTTGGTTTTGGCTGCAGTTCCAATTATATATGTATTTCTCATTGGACGATTTTTTATCACAAAAAACTCAATTGGAGGGACAGCAACCCATCTTATCTTACTAAGTGTTTGGTTGTTTGCAGTCTTGTTGAGTATTTTTCTAGGATTTCGATTTGCCGATGGAACGGTCAACTTTCTATAGTCGCCAAGTAGCGTTCGGCATCTAAGGCAGCCATACATCCTGTTCCAGCGGCCGTAACTGCCTGTCGATACTCCTTGTCTTGCACATCTCCAGAAGCGAAAACACCTGGACGATTTGTCTTTGTCGATTTCCCCTCTGTAATGAGGTATCCCGCATCATCCATGTCAAGTTGATCCTTGAAAATATCGGTATTTGGTTTGTGTCCAATCGCAATAAAGAGGCCCGTAATTGGAATTTCTTCTTTTTCACCTGTTTGGTTATTGACAATTCGAAGGCCCTCAACGACTTGATCGCCAAGAACCTCGTCAATTTCACTGTTGTAGCGCAAATCAATGTTCTCTTTAGCAGTAACACGGTGCTGCATGGCTTTGGAGGCACGCATGTGGTCTTTTCGAACCAACATGGTGACCTTTTTACAAATATTTGCCAAATAGGTAGCCTCTTCAGCAGCGGTATCTCCCCCACCGACAATTGCCACCTCTTGTCCTTTATAGAAAAATCCATCACAAACCGCACAAGCAGAAACACCGCCCCCACGAAGTCGTTGCTCACTGGGCAGCCCGAGGTATTTGGCCGATGCTCCTGTAGCGATTATAATCGTTTTTGTTTCCAATATCTTGCCGTTGTCGATAGTGACTTTATGAGTGCCACCAACTTTATTGGACAATTCCACAGCAGTGGCCATTCCAATATGGACTTCCGTTCCAAAACGCTCTGCTTGTTTTTGCAGATCGACCATCATGGCGGGACCATCAACACCCTCGGGATACCCTGGAAAATTATCAACTTCTGTTGTTGTGGTAAGCTGTCCACCGGGTTCCATTCCTGTGTAA
Source organism: Flavobacteriaceae bacterium (assembly GCA_002723075.1). Taxonomy (GTDB): domain Bacteria; phylum Bacteroidota; class Bacteroidia; order Flavobacteriales; family Flavobacteriaceae; genus UBA724. The sequence continues at coordinate 106,868 of PBNJ01000008.1, forward strand.
AGAACAGGTTGCAAATCAGCTCGTGCAGCGTAAATCGCTGCTGTATATCCAGCTGGTCCTGACCCGATGATTAGGGTTTTTAGGGGTGTGCCTTCTTGACTCATTTGTATGGATTATTTTTTTCAAAATTATGGTAAAGAAAAACAGTGCACTAAAAAATATTTAAAAAGTTATAAGCAATTTTTTACGAACGTTAAATCATCTTTTGTCGTTATTCCTTTTGAAATTATTATTAATACTATTTCATATTTATATATTTTTAGCCCAGCCAAATAACAACTTTAAAATAAATCACAAACTCCAATATGCGTAATGGAATTGTTTATTATCCTAAATCTAGTAACAGAGGTGATGACATACAATCTTATGCAGCGATACTTTTAATTGAGGATGCTGTGTTTTGTGATCGAGAACAACTCAACCTCATTAGAACACCTACAAAACTTCTTTGCAATGGATGGTTTATGGAAAAAGGGGCGAATTGGCCTCCAAATCGCAAAGTGAATCCACTCTTTCTTTCTTTTCACATTTCAACCAAAGCCAAAAGGAAATTGACAAGTCCTGCCTCGATTGCTTATTTTAAGCAGCATCAACCGATTGGTTGTCGGGACACCCATACGCTAAACCTCTTACAAAAACATAATATTAGATCTTTTTTATCTGGATGCTTGACGCTAACTTTACCTAGATACACAGGAAAACGAGGAGATGATATTTTATTTGTTGATGTCATGCGAACAAATTATACATCATCATATCGAAATGCAATAGTGAGTCGAATAATTCCAAAGAGATATAAAGACAAAATTGAATTTATCACTCATTTTTCTAAAGAAATGAAATCTCAAACTTCACATAAACGAATGAATGAAGCGAAACTTTTATTGGATCGCTACAAAAAGGCAAAGGTGGTATTTACTTCACTTATTCACTGCGCATTACCTTGTGTTGCCATGGGCACCCCAGTTGTGTTTGTCGATGCTGGTTTTAACAATAATAAAGCCAAGAGAGATCGTTTTGGCGGGGTTACTGATTTATTCACCACTCATCTTCATATTGATTTGCCTTTCGGGAAACGAACTTTCCTAAATAAATTGGCACGTATTAGTGGTTTTTATCGTTTGTTTTTGCATAAGATAAAACCAATAGATGAATCCTTATTTTATCTAACTGAAACAAAATCTAAACATATCAAAATGGCAAAAAATCTCAAGGAATGTGTTCGTAATTTCTTTTCATAATCCCGTCTCATGCTTTCAATTGTCATATGTACCTTCAATCGAAATGATATCCTAAAAATTTGTTTGGAAACGATTGTAAAATATTTTCCAACAAACTTTACAGTTGAGATGATTATCGTCAATAATAACTCTACAGACTCGACTGCACAAACATTAACTGATTTCGCAAAAACATATTCTTGGTGTAAAGTTGTCAACGAACCTAAACAAGGATTGAGCCATGCAAGAAATGCTGGATTTCAATCGGCTAGCCATTCGTGGATTTTATACTTGGATGACGATGCTAAAATTGATCAGAATTTGTTTAACCGTGTACACGAAAATATGAAATTGCAGACCTATCAGTGTATAGGTGGGATGTATTTACCTTGGTATATGGATGAAAAACCAAAATGGTTTAGGGATAAATGGGCAAGTAATCAATTGGCTTATGACAAGCTACATTTGTTGCATATGAATCAGTTTGCAAGTGGTGGTATTTTTCTTATTCATAAAAATTTACTTAAAAAACACAAAGGGTTTAGCACAACTTACGGGATGCGTGGTAAACATTTGGGATATGGTGAGGAAACGGATTTACAGTGTCGTATTCGAAAATCTGGTCAAAAAGTCGCTTATGACCCAGAAATGATCATTTACCATCTTGTTCCTCCACACAAAATGACAGTCTCTTGGCAGTTAAAATCTTCCTTTAAAATGGGTCAAACATTTTTAGCATCGATTGGGTACCCGAACAATGTTATAAGCGGTTTTCTTGCACTGTTCATAGGATTTCTTCAGCTTTTGGTTTTTTGTATGGTTTGTCTCCCGAAATTGTTTAAATCAGAATATTTTATTCAAAATTACACGGTCGATACACTTCAAAAACCTTTAAAGTGGTTTGGTGCTTTTTGGGCATCAATATCATTTCGCAAGCGACCTTTGTCTTGATTTTGAATTTGTGCATAATCAAACAGGTCGATTTACAATAAAACAATAGTATTTTAGGTTTGTTTATGCCACTTTAACTTTTATATTTGCAAACCTATTTTTCGGGGTGTAGCGTAGCCCGGTCATCGCGCCTGCTTTGGGAGCAGGAGGTCGCAGGTTCGAATCCTGCCACCCCGACAAAATTGATCCTTACGGGATGTGGCGCAGCCTGGTAGCGCACACGCATGGGGTGCGTGGGGTCGCAGGTTCAAATCCTGTCATCCCGACAAGCAGATGCCTAACTTTGATGAAGTTAGGTTTTTTTGTTTATTTGAAAATTATGATGACCCGATACTTTTCTTATTTTTTCCTTCTACAAGTCCTTTTCGCTTGTGGTCAACCTGACGTTACCATCTCAACTCCAAACCATAAAAGCTACACCATCGAAGTGATCGTGCCTGATTTGGAAATCCCTTGGGGAATGGCTTTTCTTCCAGACAACAGTTTATTGATCACGGAAAAAGAGGGGCAGCTCATTCATTTTCAAAATGGTCAAAAAACCATTATTCAAAATGTACCCAATACCTACGTTCGTGGACAAGGTGGACTCATGGGGATTGCGATACACCCAAATTATAAAGACAATAACACCATTTATTTTACTCAATCTACATCGGCGCATTCTGATGAATCTGGTGGAAACACTGCTCTGTACCGTGCAGTTTTAAAAGACAACAGACTGCAAAATGTCTCACTTCTATATAAGGCAAAACCAAACACCAAAAAAGGCGTTCATTTTGGCTCTAGAATTGTTTTTGACAATGATGGTTATTTGTACTTTACTATCGGGGATCGTGGGAATCGAGACGTGAATCCCCAAGACCTAACGAAAGACGGCGGAAAAGTATATCGATTAACGGATAATGGCAAAATCCCTACAAACAATCCTTTTGTAGATGTTTCAAACGCAAAAACAGCTATTTACTCCTACGGACACAGAAATCCACAAGGGATGGCCAAACACCCCGTAACTGGTGAGATTTGGACTCACGAACACGGACCTAGAGGCGGAGACGAAATCAATATCATACAAGCCGGCAAAAATTATGGGTGGCCAAAAATCACTTATGGTAAAAACTATACGGGTACTGTGATTACCAAAAATAAGGCACTTCCTGGATTGGAACAACCTTTATACTATTGGATTCCCTCTATTGCACCCTCTGGAATGGCTTTTGTTCACAATTCTGCCTATGCGGATTGGGATGGGAGCTTGGTTGTTGGATCATTGAAATTTAATTATTTGGAACGCTTGACGTTTGAAAACAACCGTGTTGTTTATCGAGAAAAAATCGCTAATGAAATCGGTCGTGTTCGCGATGTAGTTCTTGGACCAAATGGGTTTCTCTACCTAGCGGTTGAAAACAAAGGGATTTGTAAAATTGTACCAAATCCATGAGATTTATTTTTTTAATTATCCTTCTTTCCACATCGTCTTTGGCACAGCAAAGTTCGGGTGATAGCTACATGCGTGGTCAGATGTTGTATGTAGATTTTTGTGTACGCTGTCACCTTCCCGATGGAACTGGCGAAACTGGTTTGATTCCCCCCCTTGCAAACGCTGACTTCCTACAAGACATACAAGCAACTGTTCAAAGTATTAAATATGGCATACATGGCCCCATCACTGTAAACGGATTGATATATAACAATACCATGGCCCCTATGGGCTTGGAAAATGATGAAATTGCGGATGTCACAAATTATATTCTCAATAGCTGGGGAAACTCCGCAGATGTGATTGTAACTGAGGCGTATGTCAGGGAGATAAAAGAAACAAAATGATGAGGATTATTGGAATCTGTGGTGGTTCTGGTTCTGGAAAAACAACTTTAGTTGAAGCTGTACGTGCGCATTTGTCCACTGATATCGTGAGTGTGATCTCACAAGATTCCTACTACAAAAACCATGACATGCTTACTTTTGAAGAACGTTGTGAGCTCAATTACGATCACCCCAATGCCATCGATTATGATCTATTTGTTTCACATCTGAACCAACTGAAAGACGGAGAATCTATCCATTCTCCGATCTATTCATACAGCAAGCACTTGCGCTCAGACCAGTTTACAAAAGTTTTTCCAAAACCAGTTGTGCTGGTTGAAGGGATATTAATTTTCGCCCATGCTTACTTGAGGGAGTTATTTACAACCACCATCTTTATCGATGCGGCAGACGAAACACGCCTACGTAGAAGAATGGCCAGAGATATTCAAACAAGAGGTCGAAATCTTGAAGAGGTCAAGCATCGTTTTGAGGATACAATTTTACCGATGCACAATACCCATATTCAACCACACAAAGAAACTTCAGATTATATTTTTGACAATAACAAAGATGATCTTTCTAGGTTGGGTTCTTTTTGTAATTTGGTAGATAAACTAATTCAGTGAATCTAAAACAAATTCGAAAATCGCGCTGGTTTAAGTTTGGTACAAATATTTATGTGCTCGTCAGTGCCTTTTTTATTATATGGATGTTATTTTTCGACACCAATTCTTTTCGGGTTTTATGGAGCTTGGAGTCCAAAATAAACGATCTTGAGCGTCAGAAGGAGGAGTTGATACGGCAAATTCAAGATGATCGTAAGTTTATTAAAAAGCTATCCGATTCGACTGAACTAGAAAAGTTTGGGCGTGAAAATTACTATCTCAAAAAAGTGGATGAGGATATTTTTATCATCGAATTTAGAGATAGCTTGGATACTTCCTCTTAAAATATTGTATTTTTAGCGTATGACACACACCGATAAAATGCTCCGTGAAGGGAGTTTGGCAGGAAAAGTAATTGTTGTAACTGGTGGAGGAAGTGGACTTGGCAAGGCCATGACTTCCTATTTTTTGGAACTTGGTGCCAAGGTTGCCATTACCTCCCGTAAACTTGAAAAACTTGAAAGAACAGCCAAAGAACTCCATGATGCAACTGGTGGTGACTGCTTTGCTGTTGCTTGTGACGTTCGAGATTATGAACAAGTCGAACAGATGCATAAACAAGTTGTAGACCATTTTGGTCCAATAGACGTTTTACTAAACAATGCTGCTGGAAACTTTATCTCGCCGACCGAAAATTTATCGAGCAATGCATTTGATACCATTGTGGATATAGTGTTGACTGGAACAAAAAACTGTACCATGGTATTTGGGAAACATTGGATTAAAACCAAACAAAAAAATGTTAATGTATTAAACATTGTTACCACCTATGCATTTACTGGTTCGGGTTATGTTGTGCCTTCCGCAACTGCCAAAGGAGGGGTATTGGCAATGACACGTTCATTGGCTGTTGAATGGTCAAAATACGGCATGCGTTTTAATGCGATTGCACCTGGGCCGTTCCCAACAAAAGGAGCTTGGGATCGGTTGTTGCCAGGACCGTTGGTGAAAAAGTTTGATCCTGCAAAAAAAGTACCTCTTGGTCGTGTTGGTGAACATCAGGAGCTTGCTAATCTCGCAGCCTATATGGTTTCCGACTTTGGTGCATACCTCAATGGAGAGGTTATTGTTTTAGATGGTGGTGAGTGGTTAAAGGGGGCTGGACAGTTTAATATGCTTGACAAAATCCCAAAAGCACTCTGGACAATCCTGAAAAAAGCGATGTTGAAAAAAAAGTAATTTTTTTCAACCATATGATTCTTTTTTACTCTGTTAAATTGTACTTTTAGTCCTCAATTTACAAAATGCCTCATGGGTAAAATCATTGCCGTAGCGAACCAAAAAGGGGGTGTCGGAAAAACAACAACCGCAGTCAATCTTGCAGCTAGCTTAGGTGTATTGGAACAAAAAGTTCTTTTAATTGACGCTGACCCACAAGCAAATGCAACTTCTGGACTGGGAATAGACGTAGAACATCAAAACAAGGGAACCTATCAACTTTTGGAGCATTCTGCTTCTTTAGACCAGGTTATAGTCTCTGTGCCGTCAGCAAACGTAAATGTCGTGCCTTCACATATCGACCTTGTCGCTATTGAAATTGAATTGGTTGACAAGCCCAACCGTGAATACATGCTTTATCAAGCTTTGGAAGGAGTTCGAGAGCGGTACGATTTTGTAATTATCGATTGTGCTCCTTCTCTTGGACTACTCACCCTAAACGCTTTAACTACTTCAGATTCTGTCCTTATCCCAATCCAATGTGAATACTTTGCTTTAGAAGGACTTGGAAAACTCCTTAATACCATCAAGAGTGTACAACGAATTCACAACAAAAACTTAGACATTGAGGGCATGCTGCTCACTATGTATGACTCCAGACTACGTCTTTCAAATCAAGTTGTGGATGAGGTCAAAAAACATTTTCATGAAATGGTATTTAACACCATTATCCAACGCAATGTGAAAATTGGGGAAGCACCGAGTTTTGGCGAAAGTATTTTAGATTATGATAGTACGAGTAAAGGTGCCGAAAATTACTTAAATTTAGCGCACGAAGTCATCGAAAAAAATATGATAAATGGCAAAAGCAAGTAAACGGCAAGCACTCGGACGCGGATTATCCGCTCTTTTGGACGATTCAGGAAGTGTAACTCCTTCCAATGAGTCTGTTGTTGGAAATATCGTTGAGCTTACACTCGATCAAATTGAAGTGAACCCGTTTCAGCCAAGAACCAACTTCAATCACGAAGCAATTGAAGACCTAGCCAAATCCATACAATCGCTAGGTGTAATTCAGCCAATTACGGTGCGGAAAACCGATAGTGGTATCTATCAACTAGTTTCTGGAGAAAGAAGATTGCGTGCCGCCAAAATTATAGGGCTATCAACAATTCCTTCATTCATACGCATAGCCGATGATCAAGAATCTTTGGAAATGGCTTTGGTCGAAAACATCCAGCGAAAAGATCTTGACCCGATTGAGATTGCCCTCTCCTATCAACGTCTTATCGATGATATTGAGCTCACCCAAGAAGAATTGAGTGAACGTGTTGGAAAAAAGCGTTCTACGATTACGAATTATCTTAGATTGCTTCGACTTGACCCAATTATCCAAACAGGGATGCGTGATGGGTTTATTTCTATGGGTCATGGACGCGCATTAATCTCGGTGGAAAATCAAAGTGTACAGCTCAGTATTTATGAGCAAATTTTGGCAAAGGGCCTGTCGGTGCGTGCGACGGAAAAGCTGGTCAAAACAGATCCTGCCACTCCTCCAAAAAAAACACCAGCCTCCAATCCATACATCGAAAAGAAATTAAAATTCTATCAAAAACTGTTTGGCGATAAAGCACGTATTCAACTCAATGCTTCAGGTGGTGGGCAAATTGTGATTCCCTTTACCTCTGAAAAAGATTTCAAATCTTTGACCAAACGACTACAAAGTGAACCCTAAACTTACACAACTCGTTGTGCTGATTTCTTTTGTTTGCTTTGGACAAAAACAAGATTTATCAAATTCAGTCATTAAGGAAATCGACCCGCTTCGACCAGCAAAAGCCGCTTTTTACTCAGCTGTTTTACCAGGTCTAGGCCAAGTGTACAACAAACGTTATTGGAAACTTCCGCTGATCTATGGGGGAATTGGAGCATCGATTTATTACTACGATTTAAACAACAAAAATTTTAAACGGTATAGAAATGCCTACAAACGGAGGTTGGCTGGCTTCGCTGATGATGAATTTCAAGATGTCATTTTTGACAATGATCGCTTGATCGATGGAATGAATTTTTACAAACAATACCGCGATCAATCGATGTTGTTTGTCATTGGCACTTACTTTCTCAATATCCTAGATGCCAATATTGATGCACACCTCAAGCAGTATAATATCAACCAAAACCTGAGCCTAAAACCATATATGGATCAAAATCCTATCGTTGCAGATCATCATTTTGGAGTGAGTCTAAATTTCAATTTTTAAATTTGTGAAATGAAAATTGCTTTACTAGGTTACGGACGCATGGGACAAGCGATTGAAAAAATTGCCATTGACAGAGGACATACAATTGTTGCCAAAATCGATAAAGACAATCCAGATGAAGCCTATGAGGCAGATGTCGCAATCAATTTTAGCGTTCCCATGGCTGCCTATGAGAACATTACAAGTGCAATCGACAAAAAAATCCCTGTAGTCTGTGGTACCACGGGTTGGCTAGATCGGCTTGACGAAGTTGAAACTTTATGTCAACAAAATGAGGGTGCATTTCTTTATGCTTCTAATTTTAGTTTAGGTGTCAATCTGTTTTTCGAACTCAATGTAAAGTTAGCTGATATGATGCAAAAACAACCGCTTTACACTGCTTCAATAGAAGAAATTCATCACACGCAAAAACTAGATAAGCCAAGTGGTACAGCAATCACATTGGCAGAAGGAATTCCATCAGCAGGTAACGTATGGCATTTGGTTGAGGATAATGGAGAGGGGGTTCCAATTACCTCCATACGAAAAGATGAAGTGCCTGGCACTCATACGGTCACCCATCGTTCAGAAATCGATGAGATTTCCATCACACATACTGCGCATAACCGGACTGGTTTTGCTTTGGGCGCTATAATTGCTGCCGAATGGATTAAGAACAAAAAAGGTATTTTTAGCATGAGAGATGTTTTACAGCTCTAAGAACCCAATCGACGGATAAAACACGTTTTCTATGACATTCACACAGTGGTTTCTTTTTATTCTCTTTGTTCAATTTGTTCATTTTTTTGGGACATGGAAGTTATATCAGCGCGCAGGATATAAGCCGTGGCAAGCTGCGATTCCAATCTATAATGCGTTGGTATTGATGAAAATCATCAACCGTCCTCGATGGTGGGTGTTGATGTTTTTTATGCCAATCATCAACTTGATTATTTTTCCCGTGGTATGGGTTGAAACCGCTCGAAGTTTTGGCAAAAGAAGTACAACAGATACCTTTCTGACACTGATCAGTTTTGGACTTTATCTCTACACCATCAACTACAATGATCAACTTGAACACATCAAAGACCGAAGTTTAAAGCCAAGAACCGCTTTTGGGGAATGGTTTAGCTCGATTTTATTTGCCGTGGTCATCGCCACCCTTGTCCACACCTATTTTATTCAACCCTACATCATTCCGACTGGCTCATTGGAAAAAACACTTTTAACAGGTGATTTTCTCTTTGTTAGCAAGTACCACTATGGGGCAAGAGTTCCCCAAACGGCAGTCTCCTTTCCAATGGTGCACGACACCATCCCTTTAGCGCGTGTACGGTCGTATCTAAAAAACCCACAATTACCCTATATGCGATTGCCCAAACTACAGAAGATCAAGCGCAATGAGATTGTGGTCTTTAGTTGGCCAGCAGATACGGTACGTCAGTTTTTTAAGAAAGAAGCCCGAGTCGATAAACCCATTGACAAAAAATCAAACTATGTAAAGCGCTGTGTTGCCATCCCTGGAGACACCTTAGAAATTATCGATGGGATTATTCATATTAATGGAGAACGTACCCAACTCCCCGATCGAGCCAAACCACTCTATGGATATACTGCATATAACAAAACGGGGATATCATCTAGAGAGCTGGTTCAGGCAGGAATACGAGATTTGACCAGACGATTTCGGATTGAAAGCAACATCTCGCAACAACAGCTCAACGCACTGTTTGCCAACAACATCAATGTCATTCGGCAGGGTGATAAGCTGATTGCGATTTCAAGTTCGAGAGGAATTCCAACAGATCTAATACGAAGACATCGAATACGGGTAACCGAACTTCGAGATACACAAAAAACAATTTTCCTCACACTGGAAGAAGCCAAAAAGATTAGAAACGAGATTCGTTTTGACAGTTTGGTTCGCAATATCAACAATCGACAATCATACAATACAAACTTTTTTCCAAATGACATTCGCTACAACTGGAACGAAGATAATTTTGGACCGATCGTCATGCCAAAACAAGGGTTCACTGTATCCTTAACTAAAGACAATATTGCCTTGTATCGAAAGTTGATTCGGGATTATGAAAAACGAACACTCACCTATGAAGACAATAGCATTCTGATCGATGGCGAACCAACAGATCAATACACCTTCTTACAAGATTATTTTTGGATGATGGGTGACAATCGCCATCGCTCGGAAGACAGTCGGTTTTGGGGATTTGTACCAGCAGACCACATCGTTGGAAAACCCATTTTTATCTGGATGAGCATTGATGGGATCAATGATGGAATTGCCAATTGGAAAGTACGCTGGAATCGTGTCTTCACAACAACCAATGGAGATGGCGAACCCGTTTCCTATCGTTGGCACTTTTTGGCAATTATCGTTGCCTATCAAATTTTTACACGTGTTCGTAAGCGTCTTAAAAAGCAATGACCCATACCCTACTCCCCCTTGCCTATGCTGGACCAATCTCGCATTGGGTTCCCATTTGTAAGCAGCAACCTATTCTTTGGGAAGTAGAGGATTTTTATCAGAAACAAACCTATCGCAATCGCATGGAAATCCATGCAGCCAACGGAAAGCTCATGATGAGTATTCCGATTCAACATCTCGGTTATGACGGTCATCAAAAATATAAAGATGTACAAATCGCAAACGAATTTCCATGGCGAAGAAACCATTGGTTGTCACTCAAGACCGCATACCAGTCCTCCCCCTTTTTTGAATACTATGAAGACGATATCGCACCCTTATACCAAGACAGATTTGAGTCTCTACTATCGTTTAACATCCAGGTGATGAAAAAGATTTGTGAGTTGTTGCAGATTCAAGCACCCCAAGAAACCACAAAGACTTATCTGAAAGATAGCCCTCACCACGATTTACGGCATCTGATCGATGCGAAAAACACTAAGGCAACTTCAACAGCTTTTGAATACACCCAAGTCTTTAGCGACAAAAATGGGTTTATCCCTGACCTGAGCATTTTGGATTTACTATTTAACAACGGTCCCGAGACCGTACCCCTGTTGCAGTCCCAATAAATGTTTGTATTTATTGAAAATAAGCCCAATGTTTAAACCAAAAGTCATCGGAGTTAGTGGTATTTTTTTTAAAGCCAAAAAAGCCAAGTCGCCTTCGAAAGTTGTACAAGGACCATTTTAGTTTTAATCTCAATCCTTACGGATCTTCATTTGAGTTTCGAAATGCAAATAACCCTCAAAAGGTTCAGTATTTTCTGTGGTCTGTTTTCAAAAATGATACAAATTACTTTTCGCCCTCAACAAAAGAGTTTATGGTAAATTTTCGGGTGGAAAAGATCGAAAAAACGGTAGCGTACTTGTAAAAAATTGGGACAAAAATCAACGATGAAATCACGAATTACCCTTATGGTAAATTTGTACACATATTTGGATACCGAGGGGAATGCAATCTAATTATGGGAAGCCAATGATGACTTTTTCAGTGATTTTATGGGGCCAACAAACAAATAAAAAAGCAGGCCATAAGCCGGATTCTGTCGTGCCTTACCATTGATCTCGACCCAACATTACTG